>NZ_JBSXOB010000052.1:0-194813 GCF_056857915.1 Marinobacter sp. B-12
CGGCAGGATATCTTCGATTACATTGAGATGTTCTATAACCCGGTTCGCCGACACGGCAATAACGGTGGGCTGTCACCGGTGGACTTCGAAAAGCAGTACTTCACAAAGCTGTCAGGTGTCTAAGATATCGGGGGCTTGCCAGTCTTCCGAAATAAAACTAGCCATTGGCCTGCCGACTCCATGGACCGGGTGGGTGCCAGATTTCCTCCGGTGTCTTAGCGAGCGTGCCTGCCATTACAGGGCCGAGAAATTCAATCACCGCCTTTACAACCTCCGAGAACACCTCTGGCACATGGTCTTGGCCAAGGCGTTTACGGAAAGCCTGCCACTGAGGCTGCTTGCTGTCTACAAAAGCGGCAGGAAAGGGACTTGCTTCAGGGATATCCGTCCCACGCTTCCGAAAGGTGCCCTCAACCGCACCCTTGAGGTTTTCCAACCGGAATTCGTGCTGGCGCGAGAGCAACCAGATATCATAGAAGTCCTTCATCCGGCTGTTCAGCTCACCAAGGTTCACCATCGCCTGAAATTTCTCAGCAATGGACGACTCCGGCGTGTAGCACTTGATCCGTGCAGCCGGAAAATCCAGTAAGGCCGGGAGCTCCAGCCAGGATGGAAACGGAAATATGGGATCACCAAAGCCGATGTCCAGTTGCATCTGAATCTTTGCCTTGTCGAGAATGCCGGTAAATGTCACCCGCAATCCCTGGTAGTCCGCATCCTCAGTGATAGCCTCAGCCTTCAGGCTATCCGCGTCAAAACGCAAGCCATCATCCGTCACCTCAGCCGCTATGATGTCTCGCACCTGGGCCAGAATCGACTCCGGTTCATTGCTGGTCTGGCCCAACATATCAATATCCCGTGTCGGTCGGCTGTTCGGCCCCTGCATCGCCCAGAGCATTAATGCTCCCTTGAGGGTAAAACAGTCACTACAGGGCGATTGGCTGAGCCGATACAGAAACCGCTCCATGGCGTAATACTGCAACAGCTCCTGGAAGGGGCGTTTTTCTTCCCGGGATTTATTCAGCAGATTCTGTCGAACAGATGCGGCGGTGTTTTTAACCATCGTGATCTCCTTTCACTTTGTTGATTCCATTCACAGCTTTGCTTCCACATAGGGTGACATCACCTTGGCAACACGACAGATTCTGGCGTATTCCATAAGTTTGCCTGGAAGGAAGGTTTTACGGGTACGATAAAGCTCCAGCGCCTCCAGCACCACATCCATGCCGATGCGGTTCCGGAACTTGAAACAGTCCGCCAGGGTTTTCTCCGGACTGTAGACGTTCAGGATGATGCCATCCACATACACCTGTTCAATGCCTGCAGTGAAGGCCCGTCCGGAGAAGCGGTACCCGGCCACCGGCGGATAATCGAGTACGGGCAAACGGGCATTCCGCTCCACCGCCAGATGCACCTGATGGGGAATCTGGGTGGTGATTCCGTGCCAGTCCAGCGCGGAAATCAGGCAAAGCACGGCATTGGGGAAACGGGTAGCGGCGGCCATCAGATCCGGGTTTTCAATGGATGGCAGATCCGCCAGCCGATAAAGCCCACGACTGACGGGCTCAATCAGCCCCTCGTCCCTGAGCTGATAGAACTGGTACCGACTAAAGCCCCGAGCCAGGGCCTCACTCAGGCGAAGCTGGCCGCCGTGCTGGCGGAACAGGGTTTGCAGTTGTGCCCAGGAGGATCGGGCGGAGCCGGAATCAGACAAACTGTCACCACTAATTGATATCTGGTGACAGTTTGTCTGATTACCGTTTAGTGTTCAAGCGGCGGCTTCGTCGGCGTTATCTGATTCATCACTCTGCATGGCTGGGCGTTCGCTCCGGAGGCAAGCACTATACAAAATGTGGAGGAGGCTCTAAACAACAATGCGCTACAAGGCCATAGCAAACTGGCAAATCGAAAGGTACCCTTGGCGTGTCCAGATCGATCCGCGGCAGAAGACCCACACCCAGGCTCGCCCAGAATGACCATTCCAGTAAATAGCGCCGTTCAACTTGGCAACCTGATGTGCGCCGTGACCGAAGAGGTTCTCTGGTCACCCGCCCGACAATGGGTTCGCGATCAACTACCCGCCACAACCCTGCTTTGCCGTGTCGGCTCTGGACAGGCCACCTACCATCGTTTTGACCCTCGCCTGAAACAGCACCAGATTACCTACGGCAAGCGCATGATCATGGACAAGCACCAGCCCGATGCAGTTAGCGGCTGGCTTTCCGGACGGGAGATCCGCCAGAGAGAGTATTTCGGGGGGACCGTCACCACATTGAACCTGCTGGCGCACACGTGTTGCCACGAATTTGCGCACCTGCTTCAACATGTGTCGGGCAAGCGCTATCGCGGCTCCGTTCACAATCAGCATTTCTACCGGATACTGGACGAACTTCACACTAGCGGTGGCGCCGACGCTGCCAGGCATCATCTCGCCACACGGGCCGAAGACGCGGGGCTCACCGTCCCTGACGAACCTATTCCGGCGCCGGACACTCTCCAACTCATAGCCAACTGGGCAGTGGGGGATACCGTGGCGTTTGGTGCCGGCAAACGAGAGCTCGAAGGCAGGATCATCCGGGTAAACCGGAAAACCTGCACCGTGGAGGGCACCGGGCGCTGCCGTGGCTTGCGATACCGGGTCCCCCTGGTTCTGCTACGCGCTCTCGCGGACTGATGTCGCAAGCAGATCGCGCAGCTCCGGAATACAGGAGCCGCAATTTGTGCCGCATTTCAGGTTATTACCCAGGGCTTCTACCGACTTCGCCCCGTTGGCGATGGCACCAGCGATCTGGTTTTCCCCTACCTGAAAGCAACTGCAGATCATTGCGCCCGGATCTTCCACATCTACATCCCGTGCAGCCAACAGCGCCCGGCGACTGGCGTCGCAGAGTTCTGCTTCGGCAAAACAGCCATCCAGCCAACTGGCGTCCGGTATCAACGCAGGGTCGCTGTCGACCATCAACACCGATTCCAGTTGTTCGTTGACCAGCCGGGCCGCACGGAACCTGCCCTGGGAGGCGTCCGCCATGACCAGATGCGCTTTTCCGCCCAGCCACTCAGTCATCGACGCCGACCAGTCGATCGGCTGTCGCCCAGCCAGCCACCAACTGTCGCTGTAATGCAACGGCACCTGGCACCAGTAATCGGCCTGCCAGCGCCGGGGCCGATTGCGCCTGACCAGCAATCGTGCATGCCAGCGGGCGCGAAACGGCGTTATGACGGCTCGCCCGTGTTTGGCCTCCGGCTGACCCGAGACTGGGTCTGTCACTGATTCGGTAAGCAGCGTGGCAACCCCACTGGACGCAAACTGCCGGTTCCAGTGGATGGGTATAAACACCTCGCCACGGCGTTGTTCGGGGCTCTTGCGGACTCGCCCCACGTAACAGCCGTCACCACGTCTCAACCGGGCCAGATGCCCCTCCATAAGCTGGTGCGTGACCATGTCGTCGGGATGCATGTCCACATAGGGCTCCGAGCGGTGGGTCAGTAGCCTTGGGGTGTTGGCGGTTCGGGTCATGGTGTGCCACTGGTCCCGTATACGGCCGGTATTGACCACCAAGGGGTAGTCGTCACTGGGTTGTTGGGCGGCCAATCGAGTTTCGATGGCGACAAATCGGGCGCGCTGATTCGCGGTGACAAACCGGCCATCAGAAAACAGTCTTGTCGAGCCTTCAGTCTCCGCTCCAGCGCCCTTCAGAACCGGCCATTGCACTGGGGTCAGCGCCTCATAGCCGGCATCCGAAAGGTTAGCCAGCCCGGCAAGGTTAAACAGGCGCTCGCCATTGTTCTCGTGAGCGGACAGGGCCGCGTGTTCACGAAAGATATCCGCGGGCCGCTTATAGCCAAATGCCTCGCCAAACCCCAGTTTTTTGGCCACGGCACTCATGATCCACCAATCCGGCTTTACCTCAGCCGGGAGGTGCAGAAAGCGGCGCTGCCGGGAAATTCGCCGTTCCGAATTGGTGACGGTGCCGTCCTTCTCACCCCAGCCAGCGGCAGGGAGAAGAATGTCAGCGAGGTCTGTGGTGTCGGTGTGGGCAACACAGTCTGAAACAATCACAGTGGGACAACGTGCCAGGGCTTCCCGGACCCGAGCCGAATCCGGCAGGCTGACCGCCGGGTTGGTCCCCATGATCCAGATCACCCGGATATCGCCACGGTGAACGGCCTCAAACATGTCCACCGCCTTCAGGCCAGGGCCATCGGCCACCGCACCGGTGCCCCAGAAATCCGCCACGCGTGATCGGGCACCCGGGCTGTCATAATCCATGTGAGCCGCCAGGGTATTTGCAAGCCCGCCCACTTCCCGTCCACCCATGGCATTGGGCTGGCCGGTCAGGGAGAAGGGCCCTGCACCGGGCTTGCCAACCCGGCCCGTCGCCAGGTGGCTGTTAATAATGGCATTGCCCTTATCGGTGCCGGCAATCGACTGGTTTATCCCCTGGGAAAAACCGGTGACCGTTCGCGGCGTCTGAGCAAACCAGGCATAGAAGGTTTCAACATCCTCCGGCGCAAGATCACACTGCTCTGCCACCGACTCGACGCTTGGGGCAGCCGCTTGCGCACTTGCCAATGCGTTATCGAAATCCTGGCAATGCGCATCAATGTAGGCCTGGTCCAGGCCACCGTGATCGGCGAGCCAACTCAGCAAACCGTTGAACAACACCGTATCCGTACCTGGGCGCAACGCCAGGTGAAGGTCCGCCAGTTCACTGGTGGCGGTGCGACGTGGATCAATAACAACCACTCGACGCCCATCCCGCGCACTGGCCTTCATACGCTGGTAAAGCACTGGATGCGCCCACGCGGCGTTGCTGCCAGCCAGCACCAGCAAGTCCGCCAGTTCCAGGTCTTCATAGCAGCCTGGCACCACATCGGCCCCGAAGGCCCGTTTGTGCGCCGCCACGGCCGACGACATGCACAGCCGGGAGTTGGTATCCACATGAGGGGTGCGAATGAAGCCTTTGGCCAATTTGTTGGCGACGTAGTAATCCTCGGTCAGCAACTGGCCGGACAGGTAGAAGGCCACCGACTGCGGCCCGTGAGTCTTGACGCTGTCCTGTATCGCATGAGCCACCTCGTCCAGCGCCTGCTCCCATTCGCTGCGGCGCCCCCTGACAATCGGGAACAGTAACCGTCCGTCTTCCTGACCGGTGGTTTCGTGAAGGCTGGCACCTTTGACACACAGGCGCCCCTCGTTCGCAGGATGGTTCTTGTCCCCCGCCACTGGTGTGCCGCTGTCGGAATAGGCCATCACGCCACAGCCCACCCCGCAATAGGGGCAGGTGGTATGAACCGGGTCCGGGCCAGTAGTGTTGAGTACGTCCACGATGTCTCCTGAGTGTTACACGCACAAAAAACCCGCAATGTCCGGAGCCCCCTGAGTAGACGGGAACCGGGCATGCGGGCTTCGTTGCCAGCGTTCAGTACCGGGATCAAGTAGCCCCGGGCCTGGCTGTTTATGGTTGGCGTGTCAGCTATCGCTACAAATGTTTCCCATAGCCTGTGCAAATACAGGGCCACTCCCCGCGAACACCGCCCAACAGGTGTTTCAGCGAATCCTTGGGCCGCTCACACCTCCTCGTCAGGAGTCATAACAGTGCAAAAAGCCCAAAAGTGCCCAATCAGAGCGCACGTTTGACGAATGAAAACACCCGCCTACTAGCCTGAGAAACGGCTGATTCACTGTTCGCGAGGCACTTCCCGTGACTCTGGCAGAATTATTGCTGTAACTCTGGTTGAACAGTATTGCTGACAGAGTTAAGAGAGGCATCTGATGCCTGTACATCGAGGAAATCATCATGAATTCGCCACAACCCCTTCGCATCCTTCTGATTGACAAGGACCCCGAACGGGCAAGTCAGGTCTGCCAGGCGCTACGATACGAGGGCCATGAAGTCATTCGCCAGCGCCCGGATGCCACTGGTTTGACCGCAGCGGTTGCCCGCGACCAGCCCGACATGGTGATTATCGATATGGACTCGCCAGACCGGGACACCCTGGAAAACATGAGCACCCTCAACACTCACGCGCCCAGGCCCATTGTATTCTTCGCCGACCAGCCCGGTGACCGCGCCACCATTCATGCAGCGGTCAAGGCTGGCGTGAGTGCCTATGTTGTCGACGGCATACAGCCGGAACGGGTTCGCTCGATCATCGACTCAGCCGTGGCGCAGTTCGAATCCTTTCAGGCATTGAGAGCAGAGCTGGAAGAAACCCGTTCGGCACTGGAAGACCGTAAGGTTATCGAGAAAGCCAAGGGTCTGATCATGCGGCATGAGAACTGCGACGAGGAAACCGCCTATCGCATGCTGCGCAGCTCCGCCATGGAGCACAGTGAACGCCTGGCGGTTATGGCGGGGCGTGTCGTTACCCTGTTGGAAAGACGTAGCCAGAGCTCAGTGGGCTCCATCCGGAAAGCATCCTGATCAACGCTGTTAGGGAGCCCACATGGTTCGCCCAACCCCGCTTCACAAACATCCCGGATTCAATGTCCGTCTCGGCTTTGTGCCGCTGCTGGATAGCGCGCCACTGATAGTTGCGCGAGAGCTGGGGCTGTTTGATGCCGAAGGGCTGGACGTAGAACTGGTGCGTGAAGGCTCCTGGGCTTCTTTGCGCGACAAGGTCAGCTTTGGCCTGCTGGACGGTGGCCACATGCTGGCGCCAATGCCTCTGAGTATCTCCCTGGCGAGCGACCGTCCCAAAGTGCCCGTTGTGGTCGGCATGGTGCTGAGCCGCAACGGCAACGGGATTACCCTCAGCGCTCGGCTGCATCACGAACTGGTCCGTTCAGACACGGATCTGAAGAATCCCATTGCCACCGCGCGCGCGCTGATACGCGTGGCCAAGGGCAGGGGCGAGCCAATACGATTGGCCTCCGTGGCGCCCTGGTCCAGCCATGATCTCCAGCTCCGGGACTGGCTGGCCTCTGCCGGGCCAGACTCGGAACAGCACGTGCAGATCATCCCGGTATCCCCGATACAGATGGTGGACGCGTTTCGATCAAACTCCATCGAAGGCTGCTGCGTCGGTGAGCCCTGGAACAGCTTGCTGGAGTACGAGGAGCTGGGGCATATTCTCCATTCCGGCCACCAGATCTGGCAGAACGCCCCGGAAAAAGTTCTGGGTATGCGAGCCGACTGGACTGAGCAGCACGACATGATGCACCGGCACCTGTTGCGGGCACTGCTTGCGGCCTGTCAGTGGCTGGATAACCCTCACAACCACGGCCTGCTGCGGGACGTCCTGGCCAGGCCCGAGTACCTGGGTGAACAGATCAACGTGCTGGACAACCACCCGTACAGTCTGTTCCATCCGCGATTGCACCAACACTTTTTTCGCCACTCCGCCAATTTCCCCTGGCTGTCACAGGCCCATTGGCTCGCGACTCGCCTGACCCTCCGCGGGCAACTCGGCCCGGTGGACGACACCATGGTGCGCCGGGTGATAAGGCCCGACCTGTTCCGGGACGCTGCCGCCTCCATGGGCATTGACGCACCGGTTATCGACAGCAAAACCGAGGGCCGGCACCAACTCCCCTTTACCCTGTCGGGGCGCTACGGCCCCGTGGATGTTGCCAGCGACCGCCTGTTGGGAGAGCACCTCCACGACTGGCTGGCCGACAACCCCATGGCCACGCCCAATAAAGAAGCATCACGCACTAAAACAGCCACGAAAACCCGCCCTCAATAACGCCCTTCTTTACAAAAACCCAGATATTTTTATATCTATCAAAAAATTACAAAGATGGCACGCAGACTGCTTAGTCAACATAGACGATCTTGCATTCACTGCGCGGGTAAACGGCAGTGACGAAAACTGACAGAACATCAGGCATTGAGGCCTGCGCCCCGGAAACGGGGAGCAGGCTTTTTTTTGTCTGAATAATACTCCGGGAGAGCACCATGCATTTGAGAACACTGGCAGCGACATTCTTGATCTTGACGGCGGCATGCTCTGCACACGCCGACATCGGCCCGGCCGAAAAGCCAGACCTGAAACTCGGCTTCATCAAACTGACCGATATGGCGCCATTAGCCATTGCCTGGGAACAGGGTTTTTTCCTGGATGAGGGCCTGTTCGTGGAGCTGGAAGCCCAGGCCAACTGGAAAGTCCTGCTGGACGGCGTCGTGACCGGCACCCTGGATGGCGCCCACATGCTGGCGGGCCAGCCACTGGGGGCCACTATCGGCTACGGCACCCAGGCGGACATCATCACTGCCTTCAGCATGGACCTGAACGGTAACGGTATCACCGTATCCAACGACGTCTGGGAGCAAATGCGCCCACACATCGACGATGGCAGCGACGGCAACCCCGCTCATCCCATCAATGCCGCTGCCCTGAAACCGGTCATCGAACAGTACCGTGACAAGGGCGAGCGTTTTCGCATGGGCATGGTTTTTCCCGTGTCCACCCACAACTACGAACTTCGCTACTGGCTCGCTGCAGGCGGCCTGAACCCGGGCTTTTATGCGCCCCAGCGCGGCGATACCAGCGGCAACATCGACGCCGACGTTCACCTGTCGGTCACACCGCCACCGCAAATGCCCGCCACCATGGAAGCCGGCACCATTCAGGGCTATTGCGTGGGTGAGCCCTGGAACCAGCAAGCGGTGTTCAAAGGCATCGGCGTGCCGGTCATCACCGACTACGAAATCTGGCCCAACAACCCCGAAAAAGTGTTTGGTGTGACCGAAGCCTGGGCAGAACAGTATCCCAACACCCATCTCCGGCTGCTTCGTGCGCTGATCCGTGCCGCCCACTGGCTGGACGAGAACGACAACGCCAATCGTGAAGAGGCGGTCAAAATCCTGTCCCGCTCAAGCTACGTGGGCGCAGACGAGGAAGTGATCACCAACTCCATGACCGGCACCTTCGAGTATGAGAAAGGCGACGTGCGAAAGGTACCGGACTTCAACGTGTTCTTTCGCTACTACGCCACCTACCCGTATCCCTCCGATGCCATCTGGTACCTGAGCCAGATGCGTCGCTGGGGCCAGATTCCCGAGCCGAAATCCGACGACTGGTATATGGAAACCGCAGCCAAGGTCTATCGCGCGGATATCTACAAGGAAGCAGCCCGAACCCTGATCGAGGACGGCACGCTCAAGGCCGAGGATTTCCCGGACCTGGATGCAGAAAACTTTGCGCGCCCGCACCAGGGCGAGCTGATCGACGGCGTGGCCTTCACTCCGAGGGAACCGAACGCCTACATCGACAGCTTTGAGATTGGCCTGAAAGGCTCGCAAACCCCATAAGACTTGAGTGTCAGGAGACATCACATGACCACGCTCAGCCAGACCGACTCGTTATCATCAGGCCAACGCTGGCTCCGTGCGCTGATGGAAAAGCTGTCCGGCCAGAACCTGGCCGAAACCTTCCGCCAGTTGCTGCTGCCAGCCATCGGCATCGCGCTGTTCCTGGGCTTCTGGCACTTGGCCGCGCCTCAGGTGCAAACATCGCTGGGCGCCTTCCCGGGCCCGGCCGATGTATTGGAGCAGTCTGGGCAATTGTGGCAGGAACACAGCAACCAGCGGGACCGGGCAGCGCAGTTCGTCACCATGCAGGAGGAGCGCAACGAGCGCATCCTGGCAGAGAACCCGGACGCGGAGGTGAAAATACGCGACTATCCCGGCGCACCCACGTTCATCGACCAGATCTTCACCAGCCTGGGCACCGTACTGGCCGGTTTTGTGCTGGCCACGCTCATTGCCGTGCCTTTGGGCATTATCATAGGCCTCAACCGCCATTTCTCGGCGGCCGTCAATCCGTTGATCCAGATCTTCAAGCCGGTATCGCCACTGGCCTGGCTGCCGCTGGTGACCATGGTGGTGTCCGCCACGTACGTCAGTGACGACCCGATGTTCGAGAAGTCGTTCCTGACTTCGATGATCACCGTCACCCTGTGCAGCCTGTGGCCGACGTTGATCAACACCAGTGTGGGTGTTTCAGCAGTCAATCCCGATCTTTTAAACGTTTCGAAAGTACTGCAACTGTCGTTCTGGACTCACGTTCGCAAGGTCGTGTTGCCGTCATCTGTTCCGATGATCTTCACCGGCCTGAGAGTGTCCCTGGGCATCGCCTGGATGGTTCTCATAGCGGCCGAAATGCTGGCTCAGAGCCCCGGCCTCGGAAAATTTGTCTGGGACGAATTCCAGAACGGCAGCAGCGAATCCCTGAGCCGAATAATGGTGGCGGTACTGGCCATCGGTTTTATTGGCTTTTTGCTGGACCGAATCATGTTGTTGATTCAGAAGCGGGTTGCCTGGAACGAGTAGCCTCTGACTTTGGTGAAGGCCGCACCGGGCGGTATTGGCCTCCCGGGACACGCGGTGAATACGTCCCTGTACGCTCGACAAAAACATCCATGTTTTTGACGGTCCCGGGAGGCCAATACCGCCCGGCGCTCCGCAAGTTTGAGGAGATTGTTATGAGTAAGTCGCATCTAGAATTGACCAATGTGCAGATGGCCTTTGATACCAAGGATGGACCGTTTGTGGCATTGGAAAACGTAGACTTGAAGATCCGCAAAGGTGAATTCGTATCACTGATCGGGCATTCCGGCTGCGGTAAATCGACCGTGCTCAATATTGTCGCCGGGCTTTTACAGGCTACGCGAGGAGGTTGCGTACTGGATGGGCATGAGGTGAACACACCGGGGCCGGAACGTGCGGTTGTGTTCCAAAATCACTCACTGATGCCCTGGCTGACCGTGTACGAGAACGTTGAATTGGCCGTACAGCAAGTGTTCCGAAAATCCATGAGTAAAACCGAGCGGAAGGAATGGATTCTTCACAACCTCAAGCTGGTCAACATGGACCACGCCCTGGATAAACGCCCCGGAGAGATATCCGGCGGCATGGCCCAGCGGGTCGGGATTGCCCGGGCACTGGCGATGAAGCCCAGCGTACTGTTGATGGACGAGCCTTTTGGCGCACTGGATGCGCTGACGCGGGCCCACCTGCAGGATTCGCTGATGAAAATTCAGCAGGACCTGAACAGCACGGTGATCATGATTACCCATGACGTGGACGAGGCCGTACTGCTGTCAGACCGCATTGTAATGATGACCAACGGGCCGGCCGCCACCATCGGGGAGGAGTTGCACATTGAGCTGGATCGGCCCCGCAACCGGGTCACCCTGGCCGACCATCCAGAATATGTGCGCTACCGTCAGGCGGTATTGTCCTTCCTGTATGAAAAGCAGCGCTTCCCCGGCAAACGCGAGGATGAACAGGATAAGCCCACTGCTGAAGCCGAAGCGCCCAAGCAGGAAGGCAGCTCACCGGATGGGGAGAACGAGCGTTCTGAGAGCCCGGTTCGCCGCATTGCATGAGATCAAACGGAGAAGCTCGCGCCCTTCAGAAGCACTCATCCGGTGCACGTCGCCCTGTCAGAGCGCACAGCTTTCAGGTCGAGTTCAAAGCGAAATCCTTCAACTTGCTGTAAATAAAGGACTAATAATTTTGGCACGGCGTTCGCTACTGTAGATACAGGGAAGAATGTCCCGGCTAAGGATCGGCCGGACCATCAGATCATTGTTGTTGGCATTGGCGCCGGACCATCGAGTTCCTTCGGGGATCAGATGCTCCGGCTTTTTTCGTTTTGGACACAAGAAGGGCATCACCATCATGAGCGCAAAGGCAGAACAGACTCTCGTTATCTGCGGGCACGGCATGGTGGCCCAGCGCCTGCTCGAAAAACTGGTTGCTCAGCCGCACCAGCCTTTTGAGCGCATCGTGGTATTCAATGGCGAAACAAGCCCTGCCTACAACCGCATCCAGCTTTCGGCCCTCCTGGCCGGCGATGCCAACGAAGACAGCCTGCAACTGCAGCAACCGGACTGGTACCGGCACAACAACATCACCGTGAACCAGGGCGACCCCGTTACCGCCATTAACCGGGAAGACCGCACGGTTACCACTGCCAGCGGGCAGACTCAGCGCTACACCAGCCTGGTTCTGGCCACGGGCTCCCGCTCCGCCAGTCTTTGCCTGGAGGGCGAGAGCCTGGAAGGTGTCATGGGTTTCCGCGACCTGAAAGATACTCGCCAGTTGATCCAAACCAGCCAGCGCCATCGCCGCGCGGTGGTCATCGGCGGCGGCTTCCTGGGTCTGGAGGCAGCTGAAGGACTGCGCAGCCGGGGTATGGCGGTCACCGTTCTGCACCGCGGCAGCCATCTGCTGAACCGACAACTGGACGAGACCGGCGGCGCACTGTTGGAACAGGCCCTGACCGAACGCGGCCTGACCATTCGCACTCAAACGTCCCCAGTAGCCCTTCTCGGTCGCAACCTGGTGAGAGCGGTGCAACTGGACAATGAAACCCTGATCAGCACCGATTTGGTGGTGATTGCCGCCGGAATTACACCGAATACCGAACTGGCACGGGAGGCGGGTCTGGATTGCGAACGCGCCATCCGCGTGAACCCACAACTGCAAACCAGCGACCCGTACATCTATGCCCTGGGGGAATGCTGCCAGGTGGAAAACCAGACCTTCGGGCTGGTGGAGCCGGGCTACCAACAGGCCGATGTGCTGGCGCAGATATTGTGTCACTCCGACAGTCAGGCCGCCTTTGCGCCGTCCACCATCCCGACGCGCCTGAAAATCAGCGGCATCCCGATATTTTCCTGCGGCCAGACCGAAGCAGACCCCAACACCGAATCCGTGGTCTGGCAGGACTACGACACCAATCGCTACTGCCGCCTGCTGATCCGCGACCAAAGACTCACGGGCGCGGTGCTCTTCGGTGAAACCAGTGACGGCGCCTGGTACAGCGAACGCATTCAACAGGCCGATGACATCAGCCCTTACCGGGCCCATCTGGCCTTTGGCAAGCACTACTGCGAAGCCGCGTAAAGCGGCCAGGAACAGAGAGAGGAATTACCATGAGCAAGAAAACCCTGATCGTGATTGGCAACGGCATGGTCGGCCACCACTTCCTGGAACAGCTGGTGGAAACCCCGGCAGCGGCTGACTTCGACATCAAGGTGTTTGGTGAAGAGACACTGCTGGCGTATGACCGGGTTCACCTGTCTGAGTACTTTGGTGGTTCCACCCACGCCGATCTGGCCATGGGCACCGCCGACTGGTACGCCGAGAACCACATCGACCTGCGCCTGAGCGAACAGGTGACCGGCATCGATCGCGCCAATCAGACCATTACCACACCCATGGGTGATTACGCCTATGACGAACTGGTTCTGGCGACTGGCTCATACCCGTTTGTTCCGCCCATCAAGGGTAACGAGCACCCCCATTGCCTGGTGTACCGTACCCTGGAAGACCTGGACAGCATCCGCGCCAGCGCCGACGGCGTTAAAACCGGCGTTGTGGTGGGTGGCGGCCTGCTGGGCCTGGAAGCCGCCAACGCGCTTAAAAGCCTGGGCCTGGACGCCCATGTGGTGGAATTCGCGCCTCGCCTGATGCCGGTGCAGCTCGACAGCGACGGTGGCGCACTGCTGAAACGCAAGATTGAGGAACTGGGTGTGCAGGTGCACACCGAAAAGGCGACCACCGAGATCGTGGAAGGCGAAAAAGCCCGCCTGCGGATGAACTTCAGTGACGACACCCATCTGGAAACCGACCTGATTGTGTTCTCTGCCGGCATCCGCCCCCAGGATGCCTTGGCGCGTTCCAGTGAACTCGCCATGGGTGAGCGCGGTGGTATTGTCATCAACGATCAGTGCACCACCTCTGACCCGCACATTCACGCCATCGGCGAATGCGCTCTGTGGAGTGAGAAGATTTTCGGCCTTGTGGCGCCGGGCTATACCATGGCCCGCACCCTGGCCTCAGTGCTGAACGGTGACACGGAAGCGGCCTTTACCGGCGCCGACATGAGCACCAAGCTCAAGTTGCTGGGTGTGGATGTGGGCTCGATCGGCGATGCCCACGCCCAAACCCCAGGTGCCCGCAACATCCGCTTTAACGACGAGCAGGCCGGCCACTACCGTCGCATGGTGATCAGCGAAGACGGCAAGACCCTGCTGGGCGCTATCCTGGTGGGTGACAACAGTCACTACGACACGCTGCTGCAATACGCCTTGAACGACATTGAACTGCCGGAAAATCCGGAAACCCTGATACTGCCGGAAAGCCAGGGCGGCGCTCCCGCGCTGGGCCCGGACGCCCTGCCGGAAACCGCCTCGATCTGCTCCTGCCACAACGTGTCCAAAGGCGATATCTGCGGTGTGATCGACGCCGGCTGCGCCGACCTTGCCGGTGTGAAGGCAGAAACCAAGGCCAGTACCGGCTGCGGCGGCTGTGCAGCGCTACTGAAGAACGTGGTGGACAGTGAACTGGAAAAACGCGGCGTGGAAGTCAGCAAGGATATCTGCGAGCACTTCCCGTACAGCCGCCAGGACCTGTTCAACATCGTGAAGGTCAATGGCATCCGTACCTTCCGGACATTAATCCGTGATCATGGCAAGGGCCACGGCTGCGACATCTGCAAACCGGCCGTAGCCTCCATCCTTGCCACCTGCTGGAACGAGCACATCCTGGCCACCGACCACGTGCCCCTGCAGGACACCAACGATACCTTCATGGCCAACATGCAGAAGAACGGCACTTACTCCATCGTTCCCAGGGTGCCGGGCGGCGAAATCACCCCGGACAAGCTGATTGTGCTGGGTGAAGTGGCCAAGGAATACAACCTGTATACCAAGATCACCGGGGGCCAGCGCGTGGACCTGTTCGGCGCCACCCTGAGCGAACTGCCGGAGATCTGGGAGAAACTCATCGCCGCCGGCTTCGAAACCGGCCATGCCTACGGCAAGTCTCTGCGTACGGTGAAGTCCTGCGTTGGCAGCACCTGGTGCCGCTACGGCGTACAGGACAGCGTGGGCATGGCGATCTTTCTGGAGAACCGCTACAAGGGCCTGCGCTCGCCCCATAAGCTTAAGATGGCGGTGTCCGGTTGCACCCGCGAATGTGCGGAAGCCCAGAGCAAGGACATTGGCGTGATTGCCACGGAAAACGGCTGGAATCTGTATGTGTGTGGCAACGGCGGCATGCGGCCGCGCCACGCGGATTTGTTTGCGACGGATCTGTCCGATGAGGAGCTGATCAGCGCTATCGATCGGGTGCTGATGTTCTACGTGCGCACGGCGGACCGTTTGCAGCGGACCAGCGTGTGGATGGAGAACCTGGAAGGTGGCCTGGAGTATCTGAAGCAGGTGGTTCTGGAGGACAGCCTGGGCATTGGTGAGGAGCTGGAGAAGCACATGGCGGATCTGGTGGATACCTATCAGTGCGAGTGGAAGACGGCGGTTGAGGATCCTGAGAAGCGGAAGCGGTTCCGGGAGTTTGTGAATGCGCCTTCCAAGAAAGACCCGGTTCAACAGTGGACTACCGAACGGGATCAACGTCGGCCTTTGCTTGAGGAGGAGCCTGCTTAGGACTAGTGGCTCGGGGTGGAGCGCGGGGGTCAATAATTTTTCCCTTGGGAAAAAGAACTCGCTGCGCTCGGACACCTTTTTCCTGGCGGGAAAAATTATTGACCCCCACGCTCATCGGATCACCAGTTATCGCTGGTTAAAAGCGCATCAAATCAAGAGTTAACGCCTTTGGCGAATCTGAATGAAATTGGAGAACGTTATGAAAGCACGCACTTCCTGGGACGTTGTTTGTACGGTTGATGATCTTGTGCCGGAATCGGGGGTTGCGGTCTGGACCGAGGATGGTCCGGTGGCGGTGTTTTATCTGCCGCATCGGTTGCCGGCGTTGTTTGCGGTCAGCCATACCGATCCGTTTACCGGTAAGAACGTGCTGGCGCGGGGGATTACCGGGGATCTGAAAGGTCAGCCGGTGGTGGCGTCTCCGTTGTACAAACAGCACTTCAACCTGGAAACCGGTCAGTGCTTGGAAGACGAGGCGGTAGCCGTAAAAACCTACCCAGTCCTGCTGGATGGCAACAACGTCCGCGTGGAAATCCCTGCAACCAACAAGGAATCAGCCGTGGCCTAACCCGTTAGTTTCCCCGGGCAGGCTTCTGCAAGGGCCCGAAAAGCCGATTTGGGGGGTGGGGTTATTTTTTCTGCCAGGAAAAAGGTGTCTGAGCGAAGCGAGTTCTTTTTCCCAAAGAAAAAATAACCCCACCCCCCGAAGCGGCGACTCCCCCCAAGACCAACAAAACAGGTCTGTTCAGCACAAACCCGAAACTTCCCCCAAACCAGAAATGCTGCAACACTGACTCCCAGACAATAATCACAACAAGGCGAGATCTGTTCCGTGAAAGCACTGAGCCCGGTAGACCAGGTATTTCTGTGGCTGGAAAAACGCCAGCAACCGATGCACGTCGGCGGCCTGCAGCTATTTTCGTTCCCCGACGATGCGCCCGACGATTATGTCGCCCAGCTTGCGGACCAGCTGCGGGAACAGACCATTGTCACAGCTCCCTTTGACCGGCGCCTGGGCAATCGGTTCGGCCAACCGGTCTGGGTAGAGGATGAGCAACTGGACCTGGAGCATCATTTCCGCTTCGAAGCCCTGCCCACCCCTGGCCGGATCCGGGAGTTGCTGGCGTTTGTCTCCGCCGAACACAGCCACCTGATGGACCGGGAACGGCCGCTGTGGGAATTTCACCTCATTGAAGGCTTTCAGGAGCGGCAGTTTGCCGTTTACACCAAGGTGCACCATTCGCTGGTTGATGGCGTGTCCGCCATGCGACTGTTTCAG
The DNA here is from genome assembly GCF_056857915.1 of Marinobacter sp. B-12. Classification (NCBI taxonomy): domain Bacteria; kingdom Pseudomonadati; phylum Pseudomonadota; class Gammaproteobacteria; order Pseudomonadales; family Marinobacteraceae; genus Marinobacter; species Marinobacter sp. B-12. Next base: position 16,686 of record NZ_JBSXOB010000052.1, read on the forward strand.
CGTATGCTCTCGCAGGATCCGGAGCAGCGTGACATGCCGCCTATCTGGTCGCTGCCAGAACGCAGCCGCAACCATGGCGACTCCGATGGCCCGTCTATGTGGCGTAACGTTGCGCATCTGCTCGGGGAATCCGGCAAACAGCTGGGTACCGTGCCTGCGGTATCAAAAGCGTTGCTGCGCACCGTCAACCGGGCCAGAAAGAACCCGGCCTACGATTCCATTTTCCACGCGCCGCGTTGTGTGCTTAACGGCAAGATCACCGGCTCCCGCCGCTTCGCCGCCCAGTCCTACTGCCTGAAACGTATCCGCGCCGTGTGCACAGCATTCGGCACAACGGTCAACGACGTGGTCATGACCATGTGTGCGACGGCGTTGCGAACCTACCTGATGAATCAGGACGCGTTGCCGGAAAAACCGCTGGTCGCCATGGTACCGGTTTCCCTGCGCACGGATGACAGCTCCGGCGGCAATCAGGTGGGCATCATCCTAGCCTCGTTGGGCACTCATCTGAACGATGCCGGTGAACGGCTGCGCTATATCCATGACGACGTGAAAACCGCCAAGGAGCGTTACGCGACCATGTCGCCGGAGGAAATCCTGAATTACACCGCGCTGCTGCTGGCTCCAGCAAGCTTCAATTTGCTGACGGGCCTGGCCCCGAAGTGGCAGACCTTCAACGTGGTGATTTCCAACGTACCGGGGCCGAAAGAACCCAGTTACTGGAACGGTGCGAGGCTTGAGGGGATGTATCCGGTCTCTATTGCCATGGACCGGATTGCCCTGAACATGACCCTGACCAGCTACTGCGACCAGGTGGAATTCGGCCTGATCGGCTGTCGCCGCACCCTGCCCAGCCTGCAGCGCATGCTGGATTACCTGGAAGAGGGCCTGACCGAGTTGGAGCAGGCGGCTGGGCTGTAGCGCCTAACCGAACTTCATTTCCTGATTGCGTTCCGAGATCTGGCTGTTCAGTGTCCAGAAATCATAAAGCACCCCCACCAGGAACAGGCCGCCCGTCAGCAAATAAATGATTCCGGTGATCCACTTGCCCATGTACATTCGGTGGATACCAAACACCCCGAGGAAGGTCAGTAGAATCCAGCAAATATTGAAACTGACCTCGCCCTCGCGGAACCGGTGATCCGCCTCCCGGTCCATGGCCGGGATCAGGAACAGGTCGATGATCCAGCCGATGAACAGCAGCCCCAGGGTGAAGAACCAGATGGTGCCGGTGATGGGTTTGCCGTAGTAGAAGCGGTGCGACCCCAGGAATCCGAAGATCCAGAGCAGGTAGCCGATGAGTTTACTGTGGGTGTCCTGATTGTCTGCCATTTGCGTTCCTGTTGGCTCGGATGCGGGCTTAGGTTTTTGCCAAAACCGACAATAGATCAATCAGATGCAGGCTTCAAACAAAGCTCGCGTGTTTTCCGCTGTCATCTTCACCGGGTTACCACCGGCGCTTGGGTCTGCAAGGGCCATTTTGGTCATTTCCTCAATGCGATCCGTGCCCACGCCCATGTCACGCAAGCGCTCGGGCACGCCGAGCGATTCCCGTAACGTCATGATGAACTGGGTGAACCCGTCAAAGCCATTGGCAATGCCCAGGTAGCGGGTAATGTCGTCGACCCGGTTTTCGATCGCTGGCCGGTTCATGGTGATGACCGACGGCAGTACCACGGCGTTGGTCATGCCATGGTGGGTGTTGTAGATCGCGCCGACCGAATGGGAGACCGCGTGGGTCGCCCCCAGGCCTTTCTGGAAGGCCACCGCGCCCATGGCAGCAGCGACCAGCATCTGCCCGCGCGCCTCGATATCGGCGGCGTCCGCATACACCCGGGGGAGGTTTTCCTTCACCAGCCGCATGCCCTCCAGCGCTATGCCCTGGCTCATGGGGTGGAAGTGGGGGGAGCAGAACGCTTCGAAACAGTGAATGAACGCATCCATGCCCGTTCCGGCCGTAATGAACGGCGGCATACCGACCGTCAGTTCCGGATCAGAGATCACAATCGACGGCAGTATCCGGGGGTGAAAGATGATCTTTTTGACGTGGGTCTGGCTGTTGACGATGACGCTGGCACGCCCCACCTCCGACCCGGTGCCAGCGGTCGTCGGTACCGCAATGATGGGGGCGATCACGTCGGCGTCAGCGCGTTTCCACCAGTCACCGATATCCTCGAAGTCCCACACCGGCCGGGTCTGACCGGCCATGAAGGCCAGCAGTTTGCCCAAGTCCAGCCCGGAGCCGCCGCCGAAGGCGATGACCCCGTCATGGTTGCCGTTGAGGAAGACGTGCCGGCCCGCTTCCATGTTGATTTCCGTGGGGTTGGGGTCAACGTCCGAGAACATGGCCCGCCCAAGACCGGCTTGCTCCATTAAATCGAGCGTCTGCTGGGTGATGGGCAGGTTTGCCAGCCCCCTGTCGGTCACCAGCAACGGCCGTTTAATGCCGGCCTCCGCGCAGCATTCGCCGAGTTCAGCGATGCGACCGGCGCCAAAACGAATATCCGTGGGATAGGACCAGTTTGCGGAGAGTGTCATTGTCAGCCCCTCGTCAGAGAATCGGGTTGTCGGTTGATCCGGATATCAGTTCACCGACTTTTTCAGGTAATACGATTTCGGGCGCGTCAGGTTGTGGTAACCGATGATAGAAAGCCCGCCACCGCGACCGGTGTTCTTGCAACCGGTCCAGCACAGCGCCGGGTCCAGGTAATCACAACGGTTCATGAACACGGTGCCGGTTTCAATCTGACCGGCCACCCGCTCTGCGCGTTCAATGTCTTTGGTCCACAGTGACGCGGTCAGGCCGAATTCGCTGTCGTTCATCAACGCGACCGCCTCGGCGTCATCTTTGACTTTCATGATGCCAACCACCGGGCCGAAGGATTCCTCTCGCATGATTCGCATGGAATGATCCACATCAATAAGGATCTGCGGCATCAGATAGGCCCCGCCCTGTTCAGGGAAAAGCTCGGGGGCGATCAGGGCCCGGGCGCCGCTGGCAACGGCTTCCTCCGTCTGCTTCCGGACATGGTCGGCAAATCGGACATGCGCCATCGGGCCGAGCGTTGTATCCCTGTCCAGCGGATTGCCAAGCCGGTAGGCACTGACGATGGCAACGGCTTTCTCAATGAACGCATCGAACAGGTTCTCTGCCACGTAAATGCGCTCAATGCCACAGCAACACTGGCCGGCATTGAACATGGCGCCGTCGATCAGTGTCTCCACGGCGGCACCCAGATCCGCATCGTCCATCACATAACCCGGGTCCTTACCGCCAAGCTCCAGCCCAACGCCGGTAAAAGTGCCGGCAGCGGCTCGCTCGATGACCTGCCCCCCATCCACCGAACCGGTAAAATTCACAAAACCGAAGGCTTTTTCCGCGATCAGCTCGGACGTGGTCTCGTGGGACAGAAATACATTCTGGAAGATCTCCCGGGGAATGCCAGCGGCGTGGAACGCCTCCGCCATGTGCTCACCGACCAGGGGCGTTTGTGACGCGTGTTTGAGAAACACCGCGTTACCGGCAATCAGGGCCGGAACGACCGTGTTCACTGCCGTCATGTAGGGGTAATTCCAGGGCGCAACCACCAGCACGGCGCCATGAGGCTCGCGCCGAATGTAGCGGTGAAAGGCGGCACTGTTTTCGATCTCGATGGAAGCCAGCCCTTCTTCCGCCAGATCGGCCATCATCCCGGCACGCTCGTCCACGCCCCCGAACTCGCCGCCATAGCGCACGGGCCGCCCCATCTGCCAGGCCAGTTTTTCCACGATGTCGTCATTCATGTCACCCAGCCGGGCGATGCCGTCGCGAACCCGTTGAACCCGGTCCGAAAGCGGCAGGGCGGCCCAGTCCGGCTGTGCGTTTTTTGCCCTGGCGACGGCCTCCCGCGCGGCTTCGAGGGAAAGTGTTGTGCGCTCCACATACACGGAACCATCGATGGGCGATATGCATTGAATGGTCGTACTCATAGCTGTGTCCTACGCTTGCTCAAACCCACGTTTGACTTCGTAATCGGTAACAACACGATCAAAATCTTCCTGCTCCCACTCCGCACAACGCACGTAGTGATCAATCACGTCGTTGCCCATGGCTTCCCGCAGCATGTTTGAGCCACGCAACGAATCGGTGGCTGCTCTCAACGTGGAGGGGATACTGCGGGCAGACTCGGCGCCATACGCATTGCCGGAGAACTCCGGTTCCAGCTCGAGCTTGCCTTCGATGCCGGCGATGGTGGCGGCAATCTGCGACGCCAGCGCCAGGTATGGATTGAGATCGGAACCGCCGATGCGACACTCCACCCGCACGGCGTCCGTGTTCGGTGCGACAACGCGATAACCGGCGGTGCGGTTGTCGATGGACCAGACCGTGCTGGTCGGGGCAAAGGTGCCGGCAGCAAACCGCTTGTACGAGTTAACGTAAGGCGCGAGAAAGAAGGTGGTGTCGTTGGCGTATTCCAGTAGCCCCGCCAGCGCATGCTCCATGGTTTTGGACATACCATGGGCACCATTGGGGTCATAGAACACTGATTTTCCGGTACTGTCCGAGAGGGCCTGATGGATATGGCTGGACGACCCGGCGGCGTTGTGATTCCACTTGGCCATGAAGCTGACACTGCGCCCGTGCTGCCAGGCGATTTCCTTGACCGCATTTTTCACCAGAACGTGGGTGTCGGCCATGGTGAGCGGGTCGGAGTAGTGGATGTTGAGCTCGGCCTGCCCGGCGTCGGCCTCACCTTTGCTGCTCTCAACCGTGATCCCCGCCTGATAGAGTCCGTTGCGGATGGGCCGCATCACGTCTTCCTCACGGGTGGTCTGGAAGATGTGGTAGTCCTCGTTATAGGGGCTGATGGGCGTCATATGGTGATACTGACGCTTCTGCATCTCCTCAAACGTCTCCCGGAAAATGAAAAACTCCAGTTCGGTGGCGGTGGTCATCTGCAACCCCATGGCTGACAGCCGCTCCAGCTGTTTTTTCAGTACCGCCCTGGGCGAGTGTGGTACGGGCTCATGGGTGGCGTGATCAATCAGGTCACACAGGATGAAGGCGGTACCCTCAAGCCACGGCAGGCGCCGCAGCGTGGTCAGATCCGGCTTCATCACATAGTCGCCGTAACCGGCCGCCCAACTGGTTGAGGCATAGTTCTCCACCGTTGTCATTTCCAGATCGGTGGCCACGAGGTACTTGCAACAGTGACTCTCTTCCCAGGCGGTGTCGATAAAGTACTGGGCCTGAAATCGTTTGCCCATGAGACGCCCCTGCATATCGGGGATCGCGGCCACGACGGTATCAATCGTGCCGTCTTCGACACATTTTTTCAGTTCTTTAAAAGACAGTTGAGCTGCCATCTCACGGCTCCACAATATCAACTAGGCTAAAAGGCGCCGCGCTCAGTGATGGGTTGATCCGGGAGTGATCGCCACTGAACGCAGGGTTGCTCCGTGACCCGCTCAGGTATAACGATAGGGCCGCCCCGCCTTCTCCATTTTTTCGTTGTATTCCTTGAGTATCTTGACGACCCGGGCCTTGGTTTCGGATTCCTGGGCGACCTCATCCCAGAAAACACGCGCCGCCTTTTCCACTTCTGCCCACTCCTTGTCCGGAATGGTGGTCAGTTTCATCTTCGTGCCGTCTGTACGCAGTTTGGCCTCGCCTCCCCAATACCACCACTGGCGGTAATAGTGCGAGCTGTCCATGGTCAGCTTGAGCAGTTCCTTGAGATGATCCGGAAGCTCGTTATAGCGATCCATATTGGCGAAGAAGGATCCCGCCCAGGCACCAGAGATGTTGTTGGTCAGGAAGTAATTGGTTACGTCCGCCCAGCCCACCGTGTAGTCCTCGGTAATGCCGGACCAGGCGATACCGTCCAGCTCACCTGTCTGCACCGCGACTTCGATGTCTTCCCAGGGCAGTTGAACCGGTACCACCCCGAACTGGCTCATGAAACGGCCGGCAGTGGGGAAGGTGAAGACGCGCTTGCCTTTGAGGTCCTCGAGACTGTGAATCGGCTCTTTGGTGGCAAAATGGCAAGGATCCCAGGCACCGGCGGACAGGTGTTTCACGCCCACCTTGGAATACTCTTCGTCCCAGATTTCATTCAGTCCGTACTGATTGAACAGCACGGGCACGTCCAGCGAATAGCGGCTGGCGAACGGGAAGTAGCCGCCGAAAACAGTGACCTCGGTGGGCGATGCCATGGAATCGTCATCGGACTGAACCGCGTCAATAGTGCCTTTTTGCATGGCGCGGAACAGTTCCCCGGTGGGAACAAGCTGATCGGCAAAATAGAGTTCGATCTGCATCTCTTTGCCGGCAATACGGTTGAAACTGTCGATCGCTGGCTTGACCACATGCTCTGCCAATGCCGGCCCGGCGTAGGTTTGCAGTCGCCATCGTATTTTCGGCTCCTGGGCGTAAAGTCTGGGCGGCGTAAGGGCGGCGGCCCCCGCCAGTGCTGCTACGGATGCTGATGCGAGAAAGTTACGTCTTGTGGTCATGGCGACCTCCTTGACTGACGCTTGTTATGGAAGCCAACCCGGCTTCCGGGGTGTTACTCGACATTCGTGTTCATCCAAAAACGTTGACGATTCATCGGTTGTAAACGTACTCCGGCAGCCAGAGCGCAATCTGTGGAAAGGCCATGATCAGCGACAGTGCCACCAGCATCACGCAGACAAACGGGAGAATTGAACTGTAGATATCGCGCAGTGAAATTTCCGGCGGCGCCATGGCCCGCATCAGGAACAGGTTGTAACCGAAAGGGGGCGTCATGTAGGCAATCTGGGTGGTAATCGTGTAGAGCACGCCATACCAGATCAGATCAAAGCCAAGAGCTGCCACCAACGGCACGTACAGGGGCGCCACAATCACCAGCATTGCGGTATCGTCCAGGAAGGTACCCATCAACAAAAACGACAACTGCATCATGATCAGGATCATCCAGGGGTTGAGCCCCAGTTGCTCGGTAAACAGATTGTCGATGGCCTTTACCGCACCCAGCCCGTCAAACACGGCACCGAAACCGAGGGCAGCGAGGATGATCCACATGAACATGCAGGAAATGGCCAGCGTCTGGCGCACGGAGGCTTCGAACACGGTCCGGTTCATCCGGCCCTTGAGGATCGCCGCGGTGAACGCCGCCATGGCGCCGATGGCCGAACTTTCCACCAGGCTGGTCCAGCCTTTCACGAACGGCACCATCATGGTGGCAAAAATAACCACCGGGAGAACGCCGGCACGCAACAGGCGTAACTTCTCGCCCAGGCTGACCTGGCGCTCCTCTTTGGGCAGCACAGGCCCGAGTTCCGGCTGAAGGCGACACCGCACGGCAATGTAGACGATAAACATAACGGCCATGATCAGCCCGGGCACAACGCCCGCAAGCCAGAGTTGCCCCACCGGCTGGCGGGCAATCATGGCGTACAGCACCAGCACCACCGAGGGCGGCACCAGAATGCCCAGCGACGAACCCGCCTGAACCACGCCAGTCACCATGCGCTTGTCATAACCCCGCCGGAGCAACTCGGGCAGGGCGATGGTGGCTCCAATGGCCATACCGGCAACCGATAGTCCGTTCATAGCCGATACCAGCACCATCAGGCCAATGGTGCCAATGGCAAGCCCGCCATGAATGGGCCCCATCCAGACATGGAACATTCGGTAGAGGTCGTCGGCGATTCTCGATTCCGACAGCACATAGCCCATGAAGATAAACATCGGCAGCGTCAGCAACGGATACCAGTTCATCAGCTTCATGGCGGATGAGAAGGGGATATCGGAACCACCGGTTCCCCACAGCGCCAGTGCTGACACCGCGGCGACGGCACCAATGGCACCAAACACGCGCTGGCCGGTCATCAGCATCAGCATCATTGAGGCGAACATGAAAAAAGCGATGAGATCGTAAGACATCAGATGTCTTCTCCCCGAATGCGGGCGATGTCTTTGAAAAGCTCCGATACCGCCTGCAACAGCATGAGTGAGAAGCCGATGCACATCACCACCTTGATCGGCCACATGTAGGGTCGCCACGCCGATGGGCTGCGTTCGCCATATTGAATCGCATAGCTCGTGCTGTCGTAGGCGCCGTACAGGAGCACGCCCAGAAAGAAAATCAGGAAAAAAATGGTGAAGACATCGAACCAGGCTTTTTGACGAACCGACCAGTTACCGTAAAACAGGTCCATGCGTACATTGGCGTCCAGCTGGATTGAATAGGGACCGCCCAGGATGTAGTACGCCACCATGGCAAACTGCGCGGCTTCGAGTGTCCATAAAGAGGGAAGGAAGAAGGCTTTGGAAATGGATGACCAAAGCAGAATAGCGACCATGACAAAGATGCCGTACATCACCGCCCTGCCAACACGGTAATTTACGGCATCCACGAATCGGATGTATCCGTTGACGAAAGGTGGCATCTACAGACCCCACTCAATGCATTAGCGAGCCAGTCAGACAGCCGCACGGCTATGGACTGCTGTTTTTCTGTAGCGAACTTTTAAGCTAGCACAGCATTTTTAATCTGTCGCATTAGCAGGGAGGCGTGGTCAGGGACCGACCTCGGGTGCCGGGTCCGGGCCGCCTTCGCGGAATTCGCTGGCCGACTTGCCAGTCCACTTGCGAAAGGCCCGGCTGAAGTTGGACAGGTCCGCGTAGCCAAGCTCATAGGCGATCTCGCTGACGGACTGGTTGGTGTACCGCAGGAGTTGGATGGCACGGTCTTTCAGCACCGCTTCCACGATTTCGCGGTAGGTTGTGTCCTTTTCCGCCAGCCGCCGTTTCAGCGTGCGGGACGACACGCAGAAACGCTCGGCCATGGACTCCAGGGACGGCAATGGCCCGGGCATCACGTGGAGCATGTTGCGGATGGCGTAGGAAATGTCGCCCTGGTCTTTCAGGGCTTTCTGCAGTTCGAACTCACACTGGTCCCGTGCCATCCGCGAGGCCTCGGCATCCGCCAGTCGCATTCGGGTATCCAGCAGTCCCTTGGGAAACACCATGGTTTCCTCAGGTTGGCCGTATTCGAAGGGCACCGGCAATTGAGGGGCGAACCTGGTGTAGTAGGTGGGTTCCGGGGATGTCAGTTGAACCTTCACACCCGGGAGCTTGCCGTTTTCCAGCGCGAATCCGCGTTTCTCCGCGTCGTCACGGTCGATCAGCTGTTCCGCCAGCATCATCAGGGTGGCACTGACGGTTTCTGCCAGGAAGCGGTACTGGGTAGGCACGTCGAATTCCGTGCGCAACCGCACCAATACATGGTCACCGGCATCGGTCACGGTCATGGTGAGAAAGGGCACCCGCAGTTGCAGGTAGCGCCGCACCGAGTCCAGGGCGCCGGCCAGGGTGGGGCTGGTCAGAGCCGCGAATCCGAGGGTGCCGTGGATGGTAACCCGCAGCTCGCGAGCCAACGTAAAGCTCAGGCCGTCTTTTCCCGCCAGGGTCAGCGCCCGTTCCACCATCACGATGGCGTCGGTAACAAACACCCGGCTGTCATTGGATTTCAGATCCTGGGGCGTGAACGCCATGCCTTCGTACAGAACACGGTCATTGTAGCCCAACTGCCGCACCACATCGGCCAGCACCCGGAGGTACACACCGGGAACCAGGAACAGTCCCAGCATCTGCCGTTCTTTTTCCGGGCCCGGGTTTGCCATGCAGGTTCCTTCTCGTTGTGTGAGATTTGTTGTGGGAAGACTCACTGCCACCGATGCTATCAGAAGCCCGGCACAGCCACACTGTGACTGGAGTCACCGGCAACCACGTCAGCATAGTCAATTGAGGCCGCCCCTGGCCCTTCCTCCACGATGGCCGTCCCCTTTTCGCATTCAAAGCCCGCGTTGACTCACACACACTGGTCCCATCCCATCAGCCATAGTGCCCAAGCGCAGGAGTAATGACATGCTGAGAACGAAAACCACTGAGTCAAAGCCGGTTGCACGCACCCCGGACAACGTTGCCATCAAGCCACAGCGTATGGGGTTTGAATTCGGGGAGAAGGTTCCCCACTACTGGCTGGACAACAGCTACATCCTGAGCCACACGATGAATGCCCTGTCTGTGCTGTTCCCGCAGGGCGAGCAGTTTTTCGTCGATGCGGTGCGGTACTACCAGGACCAGATCAACGATCCCAAGCTGAAAAAAGAAGTCAGGGGCTTTATCGGCCAGGAAGCCATGCACTCGCTGGAACATAAGTCCATGAACCAGCATGTGCGGGATCAGGGGATGCCGGTGGAGGAACTGGAAGAACACCTGGAAGTGGTGCTGGGCATTGCCAAGAAGCTGCCCAAGCGACACCAGTTGGCCATCACCTGCGCCTTGGAGCATCTAACGGCGATGATGGCAGACATGCTGCTGGAGCGCAGCGATGTTCGCGAAGACATGCACGAAACCATGCGCCCGCTATGGGTGTGGCACGCCATTGAGGAAACCGAGCACAAGGCGGTCACTTACGATGTGTTCAAACAGGTGGGCGGCACTTACGCCGAGCGTACGTTCTATCTGGCGTTCAGCACTGCCGCACTGGGTGTGGTGGCCAGCTACTTCACCACCCGGATGATGCTGAATGACCGGAAGAATTTTTCACTGAAGGATTCCGCCCTTGGCTTGTGGCGCATGTGGGGCAAGAACGGCACTTTCTCCAGCCTGGTCCCCACCTGGCTGGAGTATTTCAAGCCGGGCTTCCACCCATGGGACCACGACAACAGCGAACTGATTGCTCGCTTCAAGGAGCAGATCAACGAGTACATTGCCCCGCAGTATCAGAAGGGAAATCGCCGGACTATTCAGTAACCCTGTATGTCAGTAACCCTGTATGTCAGTAACCCTGGATGATCACTAAGTCCGTGCTGTCGCACGCGGGCCTTTGACCGGCGAAAGGCCCGCCCTGGCGACCCTGTTGCGCCCGGACCGTTTGCTGCTGAACAGGCAGCGGTCGGCAATCCGGAACAACGTCTCGGCGTCGATGGCGTGATCGGGATAATGTGCAATTCCGAACGATGCGGTCACCCGGATCAGGGCATCACCATAGGGTAGTTCGCTGTCGGCAATACGCTGACGCAACTCGTCCATTAACTGGAAAGAATCCTCGAGTTTCACATCCCGCAGAATCAACCCGAATTCCTCTCCACCCAATCGCCCCACTGCGTCGGTGATGCGCAGACGTTCGGTGAGCTGCTTGCCGATGTTTTGCAGAACATGGTCTCCAGCGTCATGGCCCATGGTGTCATTCACGACCTTGAAGTGGTCGATGTCCATAATAACCAGGGCAAATCCCGAGCCACTGCGGGCGCACTCCGCGAGGGTGCGGTCCAGCGTGCTCTGGAAGTTCGCACGGTTGGCCAGTCCGGTAAGCGCATCGGTCTGTGCAAGGGTGAACAACTTCTGCTCGGCTTCCTCACGACGGGTTTCGTATAGATGGATAAAACCCAGCATCAGGATGGCGCAGAGCACCATGTTTAGCAGGTCAATCACGCCGCCGGCATCAGCGACGAACTCCAGGTGGAAGTAGTAGGTGACACAGCCTGCTGCAACGAACGGCGCACTGAGCAGGAAACCTTCTCTCTTCCCCAACAGCAAATACGCCAGAACCGGTATCATCAGCACCCACACGAAGGCAGACACCGAGGCTTCGGGTACCAGCATGATCAGCAAGGCGAAGGAAAATCCCGTCACCAGATAACTGTAGATCCAGACCTGAAGGCGAGGCGTGCGATTGATTCGGGTGATCCCAAAGAACAGGATCAAGCTTGCAATGAGTTCCCCTGTCGCGAGCCAGATATAGCCGTTCAGAATCTGCAGGCAACCAAAAATCACCAGCGCAGAACCGGTCACGAGAAACAACGATCGCATCAGCGAACGACGTTGAGTGTCCCTGAGTCCTGAGCGGCTTTGTTCCAGCGACGCGCCAAGATCCGGGTGCAAGGGTGTATTCATGCTGCCTCTTTCCCTGAAATACAGCGAGGTTCGGGTATCGACGACTGTATGGAAAATATACAGCGGCTGCCACCGGGCTTCAATCAAATCCGTATGCTATCGCCCGGTGGCACGGTAAAGGCAGGTTAAATAACCTCAAACGTACAGGTTTTTGCGGGAAAAACGCTCCACCAGCGGCTGATAAGCGGATCCCAGCACCCGGTTCAGGGCATCTATTCCCCAGGCATCTGGCCCTACGAGAATTCGGGATTCATTCTTCAGGATGCCTTTAACGATGGTTTCAGCCGCCTTTTCAGGGGTGGTCATGGCGAGCTTGTCGAACCCCTTGCGTTGAGCATTGGCGTTTTCCGATTTACCCATACGTGCGGCGTTGGCAATGTTGGTGCGGATGCCGCCAGGATGCACGCAACTCACCGCAACTGGCTGTTTTTCAAGCTTCATTTCCTGGCGCAGAGACTCGGTAAAGCCCCGAACCGCAAATTTGGCAGCATTGTAGGCACTCTGTTTGGGCACACCGATCAGCCCGAACACACTGGAAATGTTCACCACGTGCCCGTCACCTGAGGCAATCAGGTGTGGCAGGAAGGCCCGGGTGCCATGGGCCACGCCCCAGAAATCGATGTCCATGACCCATTTGAAGTCTTCGTCAGTCATCTCACGCACTGACGCCGAGAGAGCAACACCGGCGTTGTTGATCACCAGGTTTACCTGGCCAAAATCCTTCATCACCTGTTCGGCATGGGCGTAAATGGCATCCCGGCCTGACACGTCCAGAGTATAGGTGCGAACCTCAACGTTACTGCAACCGGCTGCCGTTTCGGCAAGGCCTGCCTCATTGACGTCGGACAGCGCAAGGCGACAGCCCTTTTCCGCCAGCGCGACGGCCAGCGCCCGGCCAATACCGGAACCTGCGCCGGTGACTACCGCTACTTTGTTGTTCAGATTTTTCATGGTCCACGATCTCTTGTTGTGCGATGTGTTGCTTACTCTATCAGGTGTCGGGCTACGGGATATGGCATAAGCGCACTGCCCATCGGGGCATTCGGGCCACCTTCCGGCCACTGTCGGAATCGTGACTCCCACTCAATGAACGTGCACAATTCACCACGATCCGGTCCGATTTGGTTACAATCGCCGATCTACCCCTTTTTCTGTCACCGACGGATGTATTTTATGGAATGGAGTCTCACGCACTTCTGGCTGATACTCGCGCTCGTACTGAGTCTCACCGAGCTGACTTCCGGTGTGCTGGTGCTACTGGCACTGGGCATAGCAGCAGCATTGACTGCGGTTTTGACCGCGTTGGGCGCCCCTTTTGAATGGCAGTTGGTAGGCATGGGGGGGTTCTCCGGCGTTCTGGTTCCCATTGCCATTCGCTGGATCCGACCAAGGTTTTCGCCCAAAGGCGTCGCTTACGGAACAACGGGCACCGGAGTTGAGCACGGCAAGGCTTTCAGAACACTGAAACGGGATTTCGACGGGGCCAGCGGCATCAAGGTCAATGGTGATTTCTACCGTATACGCACCAGCGATACCGGTATGACCGAACTGCCTGAAGCCACCGACGTCATTTTCGAACGGTTTGACGGCAGCACGGCCGTTGTTCACACGATCACTCACAAGGAGCAGTAAACATGGAAAACGTTGTTTCCCCGGGGCTGGTTATCAGCCTTATTTTCGTTGTCATCGGTATTTTCATCATCACCAAGGGCCTGGTAATTGTGCGCCAGTCAGAGGTAATGGTGATCGAGCGGCTGGGTTCGTTCCACCGCGTACTGGAAAGCGGTGTGAACATCATTATCCCCTTTATCGAACGTCCCCGTGCCATCACCATGACCCGGTATGTGCGCATCGGCGACGAGTACCATCCCAGCAGCAGCTTTGAAACCCGCATTGATCGACGCGAGACGGTGATGGACTTTCCCGGCCAGCCGGTGGTCACGACCGACAACGTGACAGTTACCATCAACGGTGCTCTGTATTACCAGATCATCGACCCACGTCGGGCAGTCTACGAAGTGGCCAACATGAGCCAGGCAGTCGAGGTGCTGGCAAAAACCACCCTGCGCTCAGTGGTGGGTAAGATGGAACTGGACAAGCTGTTCGAATCGCGCAGTGAGGTGAATAACGCCATCCAGGCTGAAATGGAAGAAGCGGCATCAAAGTGGGGAGTAAAGCTCACCCGTGTCGAAGTTCAGGACATCAGCATGCCGGAGGAAGTCGAGGAAGCCATGCGCCTGCAGATGGCGGCCGAGCGTAAACGTCGCGCCACGGTAACCGAAGCAGAGGGTGAAAAGTCCGCGGCCATTGCCATGGCCCAGGGCCAGCGCGAGTCGGCCATTCTCAATGCCCAGGGTGACAAGGAATCCGCTATCCTCCGTGCCCAGGGCGAGCAGGAATCCATTCGCCTGGTATTGAGCGCCATGGGTGAGACCGAAGAGAACAAACAAACCGTCATCGGCTATCTTCTGGGGCAAAGCTACATCAAGGTACTACCGAATATGGCCAAAGACGGTGAGCGGGTCTTCGTGCCCTACGAGTCTTCCGCACTGCTGGGGTCCATGGGTATGTTCCGGGAACTGGCTGGCAGCCCCGAAGATATCGTACGCCAGAGTGTGAAACAGGATGGCCTGCGCGGTGGCATGGTGGCGTCAGCCGGTAACAGCTAGCCCCCGAACCCTCAGCGGCTCCGGCAACCCCTATTCCAGGAGGTTGTCGAGCGGCTGCTGGTATCCCGGCGCAAACACTTCCAGGAAATACATCACTTCCGGCAGTCCGTCATCCTCCAGCTTTTTCAGGATGTGACCCGCCGCTGGCTCAAACTCCTTGTTGCCAGCCTGCATCTCAGCCTGGCATTTCAACAATGCCGAGAGCCGGTCGGCCGCTTTGATCAATTCTTTCTCCTCATGGCCCCATCCGGATTCGCGAACATAGGGCGCAAAATCCTCCCGCAGATCCGCCGGTAGTAGCGCCAGTAATTCGGCCTCAGCCTTGTGTTCGATGTCTCCGAACGCTTCCCGCATAACCCGGGAATGGTATTTGACCGGTGTCGGCATATCACCTGTAATAACCTCTGTGGCATCGTGGTAAAGCGCTGCGGCAGCGATCCGGTCAGCGTTGACCCGGCCGCCAAAATGGCGGTTACGGATAATCGCAAGCGCATGAGCCAGGGTAGCCACCTCCCAGGAATGAGTGGCAACATTCTCCTCGATCGCGTTGCGCATCAGCCCCCATCGCTTGATCCACCGCAGGCGAGACACATAGGCAAAGAAATGGCTGAGAGGGCGCTTCATATCGGACGCTTCCCGTTTTGCATGAGTTTATGGTTGGCCTCTTTTGACTAAGATTAAACAATGGTAATGTGAACAGACGTTCAAACCTTGCTGCCGGGAAGCACTCCACCTTGAAACTCCGACACCGATTCAATCGCAGACATATGCCGAAAGCCACTCTTTTAATACTGGGCCTTACGCTGACTATCGTTTTTAAAACCACGGTTTCCGCACAGACCGAAATTGCTGTCGGCGTCTATGACTACCCTCCTATTGCCAGTGTGAACAGCAAAAACCAGGCCGAGGGCCTACTCGGTGATCTGCTGAGGGAGCTGGATTCAACAAACAACAACGTCACATTCCGAGTTGTCTACACCTCCCCCAAGCGCCGGCACATGGATTTCCACGCGGGATTGTACGACGTTATTTTCTTTGAAAACCCGAGCTGGGGTTGGGAAAACCTGCCCGTTAGCACCTCCCGACCGATCCTGATGGACGACGATGTCTATGTCGCGCTCAGCAAACCCGGTCGTGACCAAAGTTTCTTTGACAACATCACCGAGCGACACATCGTTGCCATCTCGGGCTATCACTATGGCTTCGCCGGCCTGTCCACGGATAACGCCGAGCTTGAGAAGCGGTTCAGCATCGAGTTTTCCCACAGCCACAGCCGCAATCTTGAACTGATCAAGGCAGACCGACCGTCACTGGCCGAAGTGGCCGTAATCAGCCGCTCCTATCTTCAGAGTCACCTGAACGACCATCCCGAGGACAGGGGCAGGTTCCTGGTGTCCGATACCCCCGATCAGACCTACCTCTTACATATCATGGCACGGAAAAATGGCCCCATCGACACGGACAACCTGGAACAGCTGCTGTCACCGCTGTTCAAAGACGGGCGTTACCAGCAATTTGTCGGTCAACGCAACCTCCAGTTACCGCCGGGCATCCCCAACCCGGCAGCGCCCTGATCCCGACCGCTGTCACCGCACATCCAGCTCAAAGCTGATGGTTACGGTGGCGGCCTCATCGGCCGTGGCATCGCGAACGGGGTCAAGCAGGTATACCTGGTTTTCCGACGCTCCATGCTCCTGCAACATTTGTTTCCGGAGCCATACCCCCCGGGATGTTGCCAGGTTGCCCAAGGCCTCCGGCGGCAGTTCTACATTCGCTATCAATCGCTTCACCAGCGCCTGCTCCCATTCCCGTTCGCCGGGTTCTGCGTTCCCGCCGGCAACGTCGTTTCGGAAAGCCTCCACCGACGCCACATAATCAGAGTCCGCGTACGCCTGCTCAAGCCGATCGATACGTGCCGACGCGGCAGCTCCATTCGCGATGCCCAGTTGCTCAAACAGTTTCTGCCGCCGCAACGCATCTCCGTCCGCCTCCGGTGCGACCGCTCCACGAACTTTGAGTGCAAGATCAGGGCGTTCATTCAAAGCCTTGCCCAGTGCCTCCAGTTTGACGTCTTCCCCATCGGCAAGCTCGGTGCGCCCCGCTTCAAAACGCACACTTCCCAGCTCTTCTCCCGACAGGCCCGCAAAGTCCGCAATCGACCCCAGCATGCTGAATGGCGAAGTGGCCGCTTTGGCGACGAGGTTTACGAATGTTCTCATCACAACCTGACCAATATTGAAGTCCGGACTTTCCAGGTCTCCGCTGATGGGCAGGTCAATATCTATGACACCTTGCCGGTCGCGCAGCAACGCCAGGCCAAGCTTGACCGGTGCACTGACGGCCTCGTCACTCGGAACGGGGCCGCCAAGCTCCAGCCGATCCAGGATGACGCTGTTTGCAGCATCCAGACGGCTGCCGGAAAACTTATAATCCAGATCAAGCTTGAGCTTGCCGCTGTCCACGCTGTATCCCAGGTAACGGCCAAAATACGGCGACAGCATGGGCAATGAAACGTTCTCCATAGTCAGCTTCAGATCGCTGGCACCATCGGTTCCCAGTGTGCCCACAGAACCATCCAATGCCATGGTTGCCACATCGCCAACCCGTCCCTGGATCGAGACCTGGCCCTGTTGCGGCGCCACGTTGCTAAGCCCGGTCACCGAGCCGCGCAACTGATCGAACCGGGTTGCGAACGTCGGGTCCAGGGTCCGATCGGTGTAGGAGATGTCACCCTCTTCCAGCATCAGCTGGCCAATACGGAAGATAAAGTCGGGTTCGCCGTCGCTACTGGTTGTTTCCTCGGCTGGCGAGGATTCATCCGAGGGCGAAGATCTGACAATCCGCTCAACATTGTGAACGCCATTGCTGTCACGAACCACGTTCACCGCGGGACCCGCCAGGGTAATGGTGCCAATTTGCAGCCGTGCAGGCGCGACGTTGTATTCCAGTGGCTCCAGGCGCACGCTCTGCCAACGGATCAGGGGCTGGTCACTGTCGCCAAGGCGCAGATCCAGGGATTCCACCCCGCCAGTACCACTAAACGTACCCGTCATCGGGTCTTGTTGTTGGTCCAGATCCAGGTTGCCATCGACGGACAACAGGCCATTCCTGACTTCCAGGTTCGCCGCCTGATTGATATAGGCCCCAAACTGCGCAAGAGCAATCCCACTGCCAGATAGCCCGGCTTCCAGCGTGAAAGGCGCCAATGTGGCCTGACCGTTGATCGAAAGTCTTCCACCGCCGTTCAGTCCAGCATTGGCGCTGTAGTTGACGGGTTCCTCCAGGCGATTGGACATCCTATCGATACTGATCGACAGGTCTTCAAGGGCCAGTTCAGCAGGAATTTGCGGCTGCTCGTCCCGCCAATTCACGTTGCTGTTGGCCAACTCCACGCCGGACACCGACCAGCGAAATGGCGCACCTGCTCCACCATCGTCACTGCCTGTTCCGTCCGTACCATCCTGGAACGGTGCTAGCAGATTGAGCTGGCCATCCGTGTCGCGATGCAGGGACAGGCTGACACCATCAATATTCACGGTACCTGTCGACAGTTCCCGTTCGTTAAGCCCGAAACGGATACCACCCACGCTCAGGCGGTCCGCGCTCAGCAGCTCATCGTCGTTTCCAGTCTCGAGGCCGAGATCGACATCGTTAATGGTGAGCTGGCCCTCCGAGGTGGTTAGATACAGCTCACCGGAAGAACGCAGTTCGTACTGCGAGCTGAGAGTCACACTGCCGTTACGAAGCTGGTAGGGAAGATAGGGCTTGAGGAAATGCTGCAGGGTTTCGTGGGACACGTTACCCAGTTTGAGGAACCCTTTTGAATAAAGAGGGGCGATACTCAGGTTGCCTTCCCACTCAATGGTCTGGCTGCCGACGGCCGCCAACAGATAATAGCTGCTGTCACCGTCGTCACGGGGCCAGGTTGCCAGGTCGTTCAATGCCAGATCCAGGGGCGTAACCCGGAATTCCTCCTGACCTTGCTGACTGAAATCCCGAAACAGCAGTTCGCCGCCAGAGATCCTGACCCGGTCAAAATAGACTTTGGGCGGCTCGCCGGGATCCGCGTCGTCGGTCGCCGGTTCTTCGCCAGCCGGGTTGTTGGCCTGCCAGTCCCGGGCGAAGTTAACACTGTAGTCCTCCAGCAAATCCAGGCGAACATAGGGTTCTTCCAGTTCGATGTCCTGCAGCCCGATGATTCCGGTGAGCAATCGCCAGACGCCGAGGTTGGCATAAAAGCTGTCAAAGGCAACCACCGGTTCCCCTTCAGCGTCCTTGGCCTCCAGCCCAAGGGCTTCGACGCTCATGGCAAAGGGATTCACCTGGATCTCTTCAATCTCGGCCTGCCATCCCATGTGTTGTTCCAGCCGCTCCGGCAGCGTTCGCTCCAGCCACCATGGCAGTATCGCAAACCCGGCGAGGGCATAGATCACTACCAGAACCAGTACCACTATCGAGATGTTTCTGGCAGACAATCGTCGTTTGCGGTTCGCAGCCACCGGGCTCTCCTTGTTTTTCATTGCTGACAGGCGCAGTCTGTCGCCAATCTGTCCACCAAGGATAGCCCGCCAGTCACCGGTTTGTCAGCCGGACAGGACGATGGACTGACATGGAGCGACGAACCCGATATTCTGTTTTCACCGTATCAGGCGACGAAATCCCTCATTCAGGAAACCCGGATGGATATTAGCGATATGCGCCGCGACTTCGAAAGCGAAGGCCTTGAGCGCGACGCCCTTGATGACAACCCCGTCAGACAATTCCAGGCCTGGTTCGAGGATGCCCGTGAGGCCGGCATTCTGGAGCCCAATGCCATGTCACTGGCCACCTCAGGCGGAGATGGTATGCCTGACATACGAACCGTACTGTTGAAATACTTCGACGACGCCGGCTTCGTGTTCTATACCAACTACGGCAGCCGCAAGGCCCACGAGCTGGCAGAAAACCCAAAAGCCGCCCTGCTTTTCCCCTGGATCGGGCTGAACCGCCAGGTGCGGATTCAGGGCCATGTGGAAAAGGTCAGCAAATCCGAATCCCTGAGGTACTTCACCTCTCGCCCTCGGGGCAGCCAGATTGGCGCCTGGGTGTCGGAACAGAGCAGGGCGATCAACTCCCGCGGTCTGCTGGAACAGAAAGTGGCGGAGATGAAGCGCCGGTTCAAGGACGGAGCGATCCCGCTACCGGATTTCTGGGGCGGCTACCGCGTGGTACCGGAACGGATCGAATTCTGGCAGGGACGGCCAAGCCGCCTGCACGACCGCTTCGAATACGTCAGACAAGACGATGGCTGGCACATCGACCGTCTACAGCCGTAATCCGCACGGCTTCACCAACCTCAGGCGAACAGGCAGGACTATGGACAATCAACAACGCTGCCCCTGGTGTGGCGATGACCCGCTCTACGTTCACTACCATGACACCGTATGGGGCCGGCCCGAATACAACGACCTGGCGCTGTTTGAAAAATTGTGTCTGGACGGCCAGCAGGCGGGCCTGAGCTGGATAACCATACTCAAGAAACAGGACAACTACCGCGCCGCCTACGATCATTTTGACCCTGAACGGATCGCCCATTATGACGAGGCCAAAGTCGAGTCCTTGTTGCAGGACACGGGCATCGTCCGTAACCGCCTGAAAGTCGAGTCCATCATTCGCAACGCGCGGGGCTATCTGGAGCTGCAGGATCAGGGCCACTCTTTCAGTGACTTCCTGTGGTCGTTTGTCGGTGGAGAGCCTATCCAGAATCACTGGCAGCGCTTTGCCGACGTACCGGTTTACACGCCCGAGGCCGAAGCCATGTCCAAAGCCTTGAAAAAGAGCGGTTTCAACTTTGTGGGGCCCACCATCGTGTATGCCTTTATGCAGGCCACGGGCATGGTCAATGACCACCTCGTTCAGTGCCCCCAACACGCCGCCTGCCGCGCGCTCGCCGATCATATCTGACCACTAGTTCCGCGGCGTTGCTCGGTTGGACTGATCTCAAACGATCCGTTGCTCGTAAGTCCGTGGGTAGCACATCATCCCCGCGTTTTACGATGAGAGTCATACGGTGAGAATAACCCTGGAAGAACTCAGGCAGTCGACCAACCCGGCCATTCAAATGGTGGGTATTATGGAGCCTGACGCTATTGAACCAGTAAAGAGTCAGGTTCAGGGGAAACACTCGTGATTGCCGTTGCCAGACTGGCGATCGTCGTGGGCGTTGGCGGCCTCCTGCCGTTCCTTGCCGCCATTCTCGGGCTTTTTGCGTTGCCTGAACACAGCGTGGCCATCTCCAGCTACTTCTACCTCTACAGCGCAGGCATTCTGGCCTTTATGGCGGGCATCTATTGGCCACTGGCCATGCAGCTTGAGAACCGCTGCTACCCTATTTCTCCCCTGGTAACCATGTTGTTGAGCCAGGTGTTCTTCATCACCGCCGGCATTGGTCTGCTGTTGCCTATTGCCGCTCAGATTGTGGTTTACACACTGGCCTATGTCGCGCTCTACGTCGTCGACGCCCGCTGGATGAGAGGCTATTGGCCGGACTGGTATCTGAAATTGCGGCTGGCACTGACGGCTGTCGTGCTGGTATGTCAGGTCGCGGCAGGCGTCTGGTTCGTGATGGCTCAGGGCTGAGCAGGCCGAAGCCCGCTCCGGACACTAACCCCGAACCTCCTCATTAGGGTCGACAAATCGGCCCTGCAACTTTTTCAGGGCACTTTTCTCTATCTGTCGCACTCGCTCCCGACTTATTCCCAGATCATCGGAGATGACCTGCAGAGTTTCCGGTTCTGGGAGCCCCAGGCCGTAACGCCTGGCCAGGACATCCTTTTCCCGCGAACTCAGTTCCGCCAAGAGAGTGGCCAGTGTCCGCTTGCGGTCACGCTGGGCCATGTCGTGGTCCGGCGCGGACTGATCGTCTGCACTGAGACTGTCACCCAGCGTAATGCTACCCTCCGTGCTCACCGGCAGATCCACCGACACTTCCATACTAGCCAGCGCCCGCAGTTCACCAATGCGGGACGGCGACACCTCAATCTCCCGCGCCAGTTCAGTCTGCGACGGCGTGCGGCCTAATGTCTGGTACAGCACCAGGGATTTTTTCTGCAACAAGCGGATTTCATCGACCACGTTTTCAGGGGTATGCACAAGCCGGGTTCCGCGCTTCATGCACCGCTTCACCTCTTCGCTGATCCACCAGTAGGCATAGGTCGAGAAACGAAAACCCTTGGTAGGATCAAACCGCTCCACGGCCTTGATCAGCCCCACATTGGCATCCTGAATGACATCCGGCATGGGAATGCCGCGGTTGGCGTAGCGCCTTGCGATATGCACCGCAAGCCGGAGGTTACTGCGAATCAGCCGCTGACGACTTGAGGTGGCAAGATGGTAGGCACGACGACACCGCGTCGAAAAAGCACAGGCGTCGCCCAAGCTTCCAACCACTTTTCGGAATGTCTGAGGGGTATCTTCCGGCAAGGCCAGCTCGGCAGATATGATCCGATAGCAGAAGGTCAGGCGCCGTGAAAGTCGGCGCTCGCCCTCATTGGTGAGCAATTCGTAACGGGACGCATCCCTGAAGTACAGCCCCACCAGGGATTCCATTTCGCCGGAATGGGCTATGGTCGGAGACGGCCCCGGGCTCTGAACATCAGTCATGGCACAGGTTCCGATCGCGAATTTCCATAGGATACGCGCGGAAAAACGCCATGGATCCCCCTGCACAGAGGAACCCGAAGCCGATAACGGCAATTACGGACAGAGTTATACCTGTTCGGATCAGGCCGCGACGATCGCGTACTCGTGGTTATGGGGTTCGATCAGAATGCCGTGGAGCGCCACAATGGTCTTCTCATAGGCATCCTCATCCACCACGAACTGGATGTCCACCTGCCGCATACACTGGTGCAGGGCCAGAACGCTGATGTCCTCGTCCGCCAGGGCCTTGACTGACCGAGCCAGGATGCCCGATACCTTGATATCACTGCCAATGGCAGACACGATCGCCACCTTGCGAGTGCTGATTTCGGCGTTGGGAAACTCGTCTTTCAATGCCCTGACCACCCGTTTAACGTGTTTGAGCGTGCTGTCCACGTAGTGGGTAATGGTGTTGGCGTTGGTGTCCTTCGATACGAAGCGCACCTTGAAGCGACCAAGCACTTCCAGAATGCGACGATCGGAACCGGGCTCACCCTGCATGTCCTGGTCGAACACCTCAATGGCAAACACGCCTTTGTTACCGGCGATAATTTCCACCTGCGGCTTTTCACTGACGTAGTCGCCGGTGATCAGCGTACCGGTGTGCTCCGGCTCGAAGGTGTTCATCACCCGCAGCGGAATTTCGTTCTGACGCATGCCCTTGCCAGCGCGCGGGTGGATGGCTTCCATACCAAGGTTCGCCAACTGGTCGGCAACGTCATAGTTGGTGCGCCCCAGGGGCACGACCTTGTCCGCACCGACAATGTTGGGGTCCGCGGAGCTGAGGTGGTATTCCTTGTGGATGATCGCTTCGCGGGCGTTGGTGATCACCGCAACCCGGCTGAAGGTCATCTCGCTGTAGCCCCGGTCGAAGGTGCGCATCAGGCCTTCCTTGCACTGGGCGTACCCCGTCACGATCGGTAGCTCACGGCTCAGATCAACGGCATCAAACGCCTGCTTGAGCTTTTCATCCAGCGGCAACAGTTCATTGTCGCGCCACCCGGTCAGGTCCACAAACCGTGCGTTGATGCCTTCCTGCTGAAGCTTCAGGGCAGTGTTGAAAGCACTGTGGGCCTCACCAATGCCGGCCAGCATTTCACGGACCGTCAGCAGATGCTCCTCAAGCTGGAACTGCCCGTAGGAACACAGACGCTGCAGATCAATCAGGCAGCCGCGAACGCCTTCGATGCGGTCGGTGATGAACTGGTCCGCCTGCTGCTTGAGCATCGGGTCCGGGAACAGCTCGCCATTGATGTCGGTCAGGAACTGGATCAGTTTGGTGAGGTCATCGCCCCAGGCCCAGTCGGACTCGGCATCGGCAAACAGGGCATAAACGCCCGGCTCACCGGTTTTCTTGTGCTCCAGCAGTTCGTCGGTGACACCGCCATAAGCGGAAACCACGAAGATGCGCTGATAGAGATCGTCCTGTTCGCGCCCGCCGAGAATGATGTTGTCGCGCACCGCCTCGTAATTGCTCATGGAGGTGCCGCCAATTTTCTCTACGGTGTGTTGTTCGCTAGTCATAGTGTTACCGTCGTTATCCTGCAGAATGAGTTTTGGGGAATGGCGAGCGTCTCAGGACGCCTTGCTCATTCCTTCCTGCATGATTTCGTCCACGCTTTGACCAAGAAGTTTAGCACCTTTGCGCAGATCATCCTCGCTGGTGGTCAGCGGCATCAGGCATTTGATCACTTCGTCATTGGGGCCGCTGGTTTCAATAATCAGGCCCTTCTCAAAAGCCCGACCGGTGATCTTGTCCGTCACTTCGGCGTGGGTGGCTTCAATGCCACGCATCATGCCCCGGCCTTTCATCTTGAACTCGCCCGGGTACTTGTCACAGATTGCCTGCAGCCCTTCAGCCAGTACCTGGGTCTTGGCTTTCACTTCATTGGCAAAGGCATCGTCTTTCCAGTAGGTCTCAACCGCAGCGCGGGCGGTTACAAAGGCCATGTTGTTGCCCCGGAAGGTGCCGTTGTGCTCACCCGGCCCCCAGACATCAAGCTCCGGTTTGAACAGCACCAGTGCCATCGGAAGACCGTAACCACTCAACGACTTGGACACCGTCACAATATCCGGCTTGATGCCCGCAAATTCGAAGCTGAAGAACTCGCCGGTACGGCCGTTGCCTGCCTGAATATCATCGACAATCAGCAGAATGTCGTGCTTCTTGCACAACTTATCGAGGCCTTGCAGCCATTCGGCACGGGCGGCGTTCAATCCGCCTTCGCCCTGGACCGCCTCAACGATGACCGCTGCCGGCAGCTCAAAACCGGAGGAGCCGTCGGACAGCACCTTGTCCATGATTTCCAGGGTATCTACGTTCTCACCCAGGTAGCCGTCGTAGAACATGAAGTCCACATTGCCCAGCGGGGTGCCAACACCACCACGATGGTGCTTGTTGCCTGTGGCCGCGACCGCGCCCATGGTGACGCCGTGGAAGCCGTTGGTGAAGGACACGATGCCATTACGGCCTTTCACCTTGCGAGCCAGTTTCAGGGCCGCTTCCACACAGTTGGTGCCGGTAGGGCCGGTAAACTGCATTTTGTAGTCCAGGCCACGGGGGTCCAGAATGTGCTTCTTGTACGACTCGATGAAATCGTGCTTGGCGGTGGTAAACATATCCAGGCCCTGGCTGACACCATCGCTTTCAATGTACTCGAGCAGCGCTTTCTTGAGAATGTCGTTGTTGTGGCCATAGTTCAGTGACCCGGCGCCGGCCAGGAAGTCCAGGTATTCCTTGCCATCTTCGGTGAACAGGTGCGCGTTCTTGGCACGGTTAAAAATCACCGGAAAGGCACGGGAATAAACGCGTACTTCGGATTCGGTCGACTTGAAAAGTTCCATTGTCTTGCCTCTTAGCATGTCAGGTTCGAGGTAACTGTGCGGTAGCACGTTGGTTGAAGCCGTTGTGACAGATTCACCTCAGCAATCTGTCGGCTAGCCCAAACAGGGGTATCGGTCGTTCAGGAAGGCTGCTACGCCGCCTTTGTGAAAGGCCCGATGCGGAGCAGGAACTCGGAGTCGTGCTTGCCGCCAAAGTGGGTGTCTTTCTCAAAGTGCTCGTGGTAGGTCAGTTCAGCACCCATGTCACGGGCAAAGGACCGGAACAGCGCCCAGGAAGCCTCATTGTCTTCGGTGATGGTGGTTTCCATGTGGGTCACGGCTTTGCACGCGTCCCTGGCCACAATCGCCTTCAGCATCCGCTTGGCGAGGCCCTGCCCACGACCTTTCTCGTGAACGGCCACCTGCCAGACAAAAACGGTTTCGGGCTGTTGGGGGGGAATATATCCGGAAATAAAGCCGACCAGATCGCCGTCTATCTCCGCGGCCACGCCGGTTTCGGCAAAGTGGCTGCACTGCAGGAGGTTGCAGTAAATTGAGTTGGGGTCCAGCGGGGGACACTGTGCCACCAACTGGTGAAGCCTGTAGCCATCATCCTTGACCGGCGTGCGGAGGGTGATGGCGGTGGTATTCGAGCCTTCTGATGTCATAACGTGATCGATTCGCCTCAAAAAGTTAGCGTTAAATTATATAGACCACAAAATATATTTCAAGTCGGCGCTCCGGAGCCGCCAGCCCCGATGACTACCTCTCACCTTTAGAATAGACATAATTACATCAACCGCCAGTGACAAATTCGTTACCCCATTGAGGACCCCATAGAGGCCCCTATAGAGGGGAACGTAATGTCGTCTGCGGTTATCGAAGTCCCTCCAACGATCCGGTCCCGGTACGACACAGCGGCCGCCGAACCAGCCGGCCAAAGCCGGTCGAACTGCGCCAACCAGCTGTCGACATCATAGGCCACGGGCAGCAGTGAGACACTCAAGCTCTGGCGCTCAAGACCGACAACCGGCTCAACCACGGGGCTCGCCAGACCAATCCGGGTAATCAGCCCACGGGGGTCCTGCAACAGGTTCCCCATTCCGGCCGACCCGTTGTTGGCAACCACACAACTTCGCTCGCTCATCATGCCCGACCACAACACTGGCAGGCAGGTGTGGGTGGAGACAATCACATCAGCGCCGCTGGCGCGGAACCACTCCGCCAGCTTCACCTCGTTACCAGCCACAAAGGATTCATGGGCCAACCCCCAACCGGCGAGGGATTCCGGATCTCCGTGAATCACCAAAACCTTTAGGCCTCCAAATAACAGGCAGCGATAACGGGGCAAAAAGGATAACCGCGCCTGAATATCGGAATGCCCTCCGGCCACCCCTTGCAACCGCTCCATGATGGCGTTGGAACGTGCTACGACGCCCTCATCCACGAAGTCTGGATAGGCACAGCCGCAGCCAGCGCCGTCATTGGGGTTGGCCAACTCATAATCCACGTTACCCAGGCTGACAGTGTGCTCCAGCACCCGATTGTTGATCTCACGGAACAGCCCGTCGGTGGCGTTAAACCAGTTAAAATCGCCGTTGAACACCAGCGTCACCCGGCGGCCCTGGCGCTCCTCTGCCAGTGCCATTCGCTCAATTTCGTCCAGAGCGTATGGGTTGCCATAGAGGCCGCCGACGATATACACCACGTCCCCTGACACCGACTCCGGTTCAGCGCACAGGGAAGCAGGATCGTAACGGTACGCCAGCGGACAACTTCGGCCCTCGGTCATGACACCACCTCCTAAACTTCACCGGCCGCCAGTGAGCGCCCGGCAAGCCGGCGGACGACCAGCGGCATAAAGAAGCCAGCGGTACAGATCAGGAAACCATAGGCGTTTACACCCAGCAGCATGGCATACTTGCCGTCACCGATGGCCCAGCTGGCGGGAATCAGCCCCGTTGCCAGCAACACGCCCAAGCCCAGGCCGGTCCAGAAGCTGAGATGGAAGCTCCAGGGCGACCAGCGGGTAAACCCGTAAAACAGGAACACCGGTGCCAGCCCCATCACCATGGTGCCGGAAATGGTGGTGGCCTTAAGAATGTCGGTGCCGGCAAACATCGGCAGGTTGCCCAACAGCGCGAACACAATCATGATCACCGCGCCCACGCGAACACTCGGCAACCGGTCTTTTGCCCGCTTCGCCAGCCGTGGCAGATCCACCGCCAGGGATTTGGCCAGTGAACTGAACGTGGAATCCAGCGTGGAGCCGGCGGAGGTCATCATCACCACACTCATGAAGAAGAGCGCAGCCAACCCAAGCGATTGCCCGACAGCCGCGGGTGCATTACCCATGGCTTCAATACCATTGAGCCGTGCGTGAACACCGACAAGACTGAAGATAAACACCGCCACAAAGCCCAGCAGTCCGGCCACCACGAAGCTCTTCAGCATGGTTTTTTCCTTGTTCACAAAGCCGCGGTCGGTTAGCACCGGGTCGTGGAAGGGGTAGCTGAACATCTGCAACAGCGCGACCAGCAACAGGTCAAAGCCGGCATTGAGTTTGAACTCACCGTCGGTGAGCAGAGCACTGGTATCATTGGCCGGCACAATCAGGAACAGCACCGCGCCGACAAAGAACACAAACACGAACGCCTGGATCACATCCGTGAAGATCGACGACCGCAGGCCGCCTTTCAGGCTGTAGGCGAGGGTAAAGACAGTAAACAACATCGCCGCAGAGTAATACTCCCACTCACCCGGCAGCCCGAAATAGCCGCCCACCACGGCGGTGTTACTCCATACTTCGTTGTACAGACGGATCAGGATCGCCGCCGCAAACGCCAGACTGGCCAGCCGACCAAAGCGCGACGTAAGGAAGTCCTGCAGGCTGCGGGCCCCGGTCTGGGTCCGAATCAAATAGATGATGTAGCCGGCCACGGGAATCGACAGCCAGTAACTGGCGTAAGCCAGGCCGCCGGTAACACCGTAAGCCGCACCAAGATTGGCGGCGTTGGTCACCGACTTGGCAAAGATCCAACTGATGAAAATACTCGCCGTCAGCGACCACTGACTTACCGGGTTACCCTGATCATCCGCCCCTTTATAGAACGAGTTGGGGTTTTTGCTCTTCGGCGACAGCACATACATCACCACGCCATAAACCACCAAAAACCCCCAAAACAGGGTCGCTTCCGTAAAGTTCATTGTCTGTCTTTTCCTCGTTATTTGTTTTAATCCAACGACTTGCAGTGACTCAACCGCGGTCTGGGGGTGGTGTTTTATCTCCGCCAGGAAAAAGGTGTCTGAGCAAAGCGAGTTCTTTTTCCCAAGGAGATAAAACACCACCCCCAGACCGCCAACTCCAAGCAACCAGTCTTAAAAAAGTCACCCAGGCGCCGAACAACTAGCCCCAAACCGGTAACAGGCAAAACACCGGTGATGCCGCAACATAATCCGCTCATCCATGCTCTCCGCCAGCGTCCCGCCAAGGTCATACTGCGGATCATCATCCACCAACGTACAGGCATACACCCGCACCCGGTCATCCCGCTTCACCAGCATGCGCGTATAAGTGCACATGAAGTGCGACCGCGCCTCTTTGGTGGGATACTTCTCCATGCAGGTTTCGGTAATCTCCGGACTGCCGTCCTCTGAGCCGGGCGTTCCCAGGTCAGGGAAGGCGGTAAATGCCAGCGTTTCAGGAATGCCCCAGTCCCGCAGAATCTCGCGGAAAGCCGCTTCCACATTCGCTGGAATCTCATCCGCGTCTGTCTGGCGAGCGATGGACACCTCAAACCCCTGATCCACCAGCCAGCGGATGCCTTCAAGTGCCTTGTCAAAGCTGCCCTCGCCCCGGTCCACGTCATGGCGGGCCCGGTCAGGAAAGTCCAGACTGACGCGGAAATGGATCGGATAGGGGTTGTCCAGCAAAGGCAGCACCTGATGGCGGCGTTTGAGCAGCGGGTCGGTGGCATTGGTTAGCACGAAACAGGGACGGTGCTGGCTGGCGTAATCGAGGATATTGATGAAATCCTTGATCACGAAAGGCTCACCGCCGGTGAAGGAGAACTGCTCCACACCCATACCCAAGGCTTCGTGAATAAAGGGTTTCACGTCACTCAACTTCATGCCCGGAATGCGGCCATCGCCGGGGTGTGACCCTTCCAGGCAAAACGGGCAGGCCAGGTTGCAGGCGGTGCCGGTATGAATCCACAGTTCCTTGAGCTTGTCGGAATCAATGTAGCCGCGCGGGTCGCCGTTGCGGGTGTGGGTCCAGCTGTCGCGGGCCCTCGGTTCCAGCACTTCCACGGCGGGAATACGTCTTTCGGCGGTTTCGGTCAGGGGCATAGCTGCTCCGTGTTGACGATGAATCTATGGGTGCCAAGAAAAGGTGCAGGCCCTATAACACCTGCACATTTTCTGTTTTACGTTGTGACTTCCCGGCCGGCCTTGTCGCCGGTCTGTTTGCCACGGCGCCAGCCGTGAAGTTTCTCAAGCAGTTTGAGAATGCCCTGGGGTGCGTGTTCACGCTTCCACTCTCCAGCGGCATATTTTGCTGATTCGTTCCAGGTCGGGTAGGGGTGGATAGTGCCCAGAATTTTGTTCAGGCCCAGGCCGTGCTTCATGGCCAGGGTGAACTCGGCCAGTATCTCGCCAGCGTGCATGCCTACCACCACGGCCCCCAGTATCTTGTCCTTACCCGGCTGGGTGAGCACTTTGATGAAGCCGTAATCTTCGCTCTCAGCGATGGCACGATCCAGGTCGTCCAGGCCATAGCGGGTAACCTCATAAGCCACGCCTTTCTCCTTTGCTTCGGCCTCACTGAGCCCAACTCTGGCCACTTCCGGCGACGTGAAGGTCACCCACGGCATCACCCGGTAATCGACCTGAAAACGCTTGAACTGACCGAACAGGCCATTCACCGCCGCATACCAGGCCTGGTGGGCAGCCGCGTGGGTAAACTGGTAAGGGCCCGCCACATCACCACAGGCAAACACGTTGGGGAAGCGCATGCTCATGTCTTCTTCCACCGGAACCGTGCCATTGGGCAGCGTTTCCACGCCAATGTTTTCCAGTCCCAGCCCCTTGGTATTCGCGGCGCGGCCAACCGCAACCAGAACCTGATCAAACGCAATCCTGACACGCTCACCGTTGTATTCGCAGTAAGCCACCTTCTCTCCATCCTCGACGGCAAACTCTTTGGCGGCGTGCCCCAGTCTCAGGTCAATACCATCCTGCACAAACTGCTTCTTCACTACCTCCGAAACATCGCTGTCTTCCTTCATCAACAGTCGGTCAGCCATTTCCACCTGGATCACCTTGCTGCCCAGTCGCGCAAAAGCGTGGGCCAATTCGGAACCAATAGGCCCGCCACCGAGTACCAGTAAGCGCTCCGGCTGGGCATCCAGAGACCACAGGTTGTCGGAGGTCAACGGCTCCATGTCGGCCAGCCCGGGAATAGGCGGCACCGCCGGGCGCCCACCTGTAGCCACCACAATACTGCGAGCGGTCAAACGCTCCGTACGGCCGTCGTTGTGGGCCACCTCCAACTCCCAGGGAGATACGAAGCTGGCGGTACCGGAGATGCACTCAACACCCAGTTTGCGATAACGCTCAGGCGAGTCGTGGGGCTCCACCTTTGCGATCACGTCTTTCACGCGGGCCATGATGTTGGCGAACGAGCCTTTTACCGGTACCGATTCCAGACCATAACGATTGGCGTGGCGCATGGTGTCCGCGGCCTTGGCGCTACGGATCAGCGCTTTGGACGGCACACAACCGGTATTCAGGCAGTCGCCACCCATTTTGTCTTTCTCGATCAGTGCAACCTTGGCTTTTACCGCGGCTGCAATGTACGACGATACCAGGCCGGCGGAGCCGCCACCGATCACCAGCATGTTGTAGTCAAATGACTCGGGCTTCTGCCAGCCGGCATACACCCGGCGCTTGCGAATAAAACCGACAATGAATTTGGCAATCAGAGGAAATACACCCAGCAGTGCGAACGAGAGCAAAATGTTCGCCGACACAATATCGCTGGTGGACTCGATGGTGGATAACTGGGTGCCGGCGTTCACATACACAAAGGTGCCGGGCAACATCGCCGCCCAGCTGACCAGTGCATAGGTTTTGAGCTTCATGGCCGTCAGACCCATGGCCAGGTTGATCAGGAAAAACGGGAATACCGGAACCAGGCGCAAGGTGGCGAGATAGAACGCACCGTCTTTTTTGATGCCACGGTCCATCTTTGCGACGGTTTCCGCGTACTTCTCCCGCAAGGTATCCCGCATCAGGAACCTGGCCACCAGGAACGCTAGAGAGGCGCCGATGGTCGACGCAATGGACACGGCAACCAGTCCATAGACATTGCCGAAAAAGGCGCCGCCGGCCAGCGTCATGATAGCCGCACCGGGCAACGACAGGGCCGTCACCACCACATAAACCGCCGCAAAACCAAGTACCGCCACCAACAGATTCTGGCTGATCCACTGTTCAATGGCAGACTGGTGCTTCTGCAGGTTTTCCAGAGTCAGTATATCGTGGCCACCAAAACTGACAAACAGCGCAACCACGATACCAATGACCAGAAGCAGGACGAGCTTTTTGGTGTTCATAGATTAATCCATAGGTTAAGAATGAAAACGGTTGCTCTGAAGACACGACACGACGCTGGATGTTACAGCGACTTCAATCTAAACTTTTTTGAGCGGTTACTCATTAGTGCCGGAACTAATAGTCGCGCATATGGACATACGATTGTCCAGGCAGTTCCAGAAGTCCAATAACATCTTTATAACAAGGCTCTAACGCAGGTGTCCTGGAGTATACGGAATGGGAACCGCAACACATCACCCTGACGAAGACATCCTCATCAATGGCCTGAAGTCGGGAAACCAGGGCGCTTTTCGCGAGGCTGTGCGTTTATACACCCCCGGAATGATGGCCGTCGCCCGCTTTTACCTTGATCACGCCTCGGCGGAGGAAATTGTCCAGGATTGTTGGGTGACGGTTATCGATGCAATTCAGACATTCGAGGGCCGTTCCGGCCTGAAGACATGGCTGCACCGTATCGTGGCAAACCGGGCCAAGAATCATCTGCGGAAGGCGAAGCGGGAAGTGAACGCGGATTTCTCGGAAGCGCTGGACCCGGACCTCGCCGCCCGCTTTGCGCCAAATGGACGCTGGGCCACACCGCCGAGCCTGAAATCCAACGAGTCCGCCCAGGCGCTGATGGAGAACGGCGCGCTGAGTGACTGCCTCGATCAACACCTGTCCGCACTGCCGGAAACACAGCGATCAGCATTGATGCTTTACGAAGCCCATCAGCACAAATCCGACGACGTGTGTAACATTCTGGATGTCAGCGCCTCTAACCTGCGCGTGCTCCTGCATCGGGCACGGCAGAAAATATTTCTGATGGTCGAGACATTTCAGGAGACAGGCGAATGTTAATGTGCCGGGACCTGGCTCGCATCGCCAGTGACTACATTGACGGCGAATTGGGCACCAGTAAGGTGATGTCTGTAAAGATGCACCTTCTGATGTGCGGTCGCTGCCGCAGCTTCATCGGCAGCTTACGGGCCAGCATAGAGCTTATGAGCGCCCACTCGAGCCAGCAGCTGGACGAAGATCTGGTGCGCCGGATCGACGAGCGCGTCAGTGAGTCGCTCAATGCCCGGAACTCCGGGGGCACCAAACCTGAGTGATCATTCAGATTCGTTCTAAAGTGCCATTGCTGGCACTGTATTTACCGGATCAAATGGAAATGAAGCGAACACTCATGCCAAAACGAGGTCTCCGGCAATGATCAAAGTCAGCGTGCTGTACCCCAAAAGTGAAAACACCCACTTCGACATCAACTACTACCGCGACACCCACATGCCACTGGTCCGCCAAAAGCTGGGCAGTGCCTGTAAACGCACAGCCATCGAATCCGGCATTGCCGGCGGGGCACCGGGGGAAGCCCCTGCTTTCATCGCCATGGGGCACCTGTACTTCGATTCAGTCAGTGAGTTCGAGACGGCCTTTGGTCCACACGCCGAAGAGATACTGGGAGATATTCCCAACTTCACCAATGCCCAGCCCACAGTGCAGATCAGCGAAGTTATTGAGTAACCCTACCTCAAAGACTTTCATCTGCCTCGAAAATCTGTGTCTCGGGATGAAAGGTATACCAGGCAAACCAGAACGCTCTGGTAGCGGGAATGAGCGTACCTGACTCGTCCCGCAGCTCTGCAGAAGGTACGTCGGCATCAAAGTGAATGCTGACCTTTTTACCTCCGATTCGGTCTTCAAGCACTCCGTCCCCATGCTCGGCAAGCTCTGGAAAAGGCCAGGCCTTACTTACACCATCATGGGTCCAACCCAATACCCAGGTTTTCGGGTGATATTTCCGGCTGGTGCTGGATACCGGGAAGTACAGTCGTTCAGAGTGGTCGTAATCCCCGTAGGGTGACTGGCGATAATTCCGGCGATGTCCGGTATCGGTGGAGAGCACTCTGCCATCATCTCCCACGCGCTGTCGCCACTTATGCCAGAGCTCATGGCGGATGGCGATCGGCTCCAACGTTGTGCCCGCGAGGGGGCCGGAAATGGCACGCCCCTCGATCTGAGACCAGAGCGATTCAGTCTGGTGATCGTACATCAGCAGGTCGCTGTTATAGAGCAGGCCTGAAACGCCGAAGGTCAGATCACGCCCGTCCACTTCCGGATCAAATGCCATACCGGTACCACATAAGGGGCAGAAAGTGATGAGAACGGCCTCTCCGTTTGCTTCGTGGTTAACGATCTCATGCCAGTTCAGAATACCTATCGGAAAAGCGTATCGCGCCTGCTCCTGGTCATAGGTCATGACCAGGTCGCTCTCCCGCCACGGCAGCGCCCCGTCAGCAGGCTCAAACTTTGGGTTGTCAATGGAGGGGATTCCGTCGCGGGGCGGCCCGCCCTGTTGCTACTCCGGCTCGGCGTTTTTGTTGTTTTTCTGTTCTGGACCCTGGATAAACTGGTTCAACCCGAGCACGCCGTTAAGGTGTTCGCCTCTTTCTACGGGCTTGGTGGCCTTGGCGAAACGGCCTTCTACATCATTGGCATTGCGCAACTCGTACTGATTCTGCTGTTTGTGGCGGGCCTGCTGAAAACCTGGACCTACGGCGCGATCCTGATCTTCCACGGTGTTTCTACGCTGTCCGCTTTCGCGAAGTACCTGCAGCCCTTTGATAATCTTCTGTTTTTTGCGGCCTGGCCCATGCTCGCGGCCTGTGCGGCGCTGTTTCTGCTTCGCGATTACGATACCCTTACGCTGTCCAGGCAACCGGTTCCCACCACAGCGTAGAACAGACCTTCGGCGCTGTAACAGTTACCCCGGTTGCTTGTCTTGAGTATCAAACCCGCGCTCTAACGAACAACAATCGGGGTAACCGATGCTACTGAACTGGCTATCACGGCGCCTGGCCGCCTATCTTTCGAAACAGGTCACCGAGCAGTCGGTGCGCACATGCGCCTGGGAGGCTCTGGAAAGGGTGATTCAGCCCGGTGATGTCCTGCTGGTGGAGGGAAACACCCGAATCAGTGTGGCTATCAAATACCTGACCCAGTCAACCTGGTCACATGCCGCTTTATACCTGGGGCCGGATGCAGGACTTGGAGCCGCAGACAATGGCGAGCCGCATGTTTTGGTCGAGGCGGATCTTGAGGAAGGCATTCGCCCACTTTCACTCTCGTTTTACCGCAACACCCATACCCGTATCTGTCGCCCGGTCGGGCTCAGTGACCACGACATCAGCAAGCTGATTGACTACTCGACAAGCCGGCTCGGCCATCAGTACGACCTGAAAAACGTCTGGGATCTGGCACGCTATCTTTTCCCGACGCCACCGGTACCGTCCCGTTACCGACGTTCACTGCTGGCCCTTGGCAGCAGTGACCCCACGCGGGCGATCTGCTCTACGTTCATTGCCGAGGGATTCCAGTCGCTCCGGTACCCGATATTACCGGTAAGCCTGTCCGAATCAGAGGACGATCTGGTTTGCGCCGCCCAGAAGCGCGAGTACTTCCGGATTCGCCATCACTCTCTGTTCGCACCCCGGGATTTCGACGCTTCCCCCTATTTCGACGTCATCAAACCCACTTTGGAGCAGGGGTTTGATTACCGGAAATTCCAGTGGGCGGAGTAAACCCGCCCATTCAGCTGTATTCGAAATTTGTTTCGCCCCGAAAACCCTGAAAATCCGGTTTGCCCAGCAAAAAGCCCTGCAGTTCATCGCAACCAGCCAGCGCCAGCCAGCTTGCCTGCGCCTCGGTTTCGACACCTTCGGCGATAACAGCACAGCCCATATTGTGAGCCATGGCAATAATGGTTTTACAAAGAGCCTCATCCTGCTCGTTATCAGGCAAACCTGTTACGAAAGTACGGTCGATCTTGATGCGAGATACCGGCAATGCCTTGAGGTACGCCAACGATGAATAACCGGTGCCAAAATCATCCACCGCCAGAGCGAGGCCCAATTCGCGGAAGCGTTTCAGGGTAGCCATGGCGCACTTAACATCCTCCATCAATGCGGTTTCGGTAATTTCCAATTCCAGTTGTCGAGCCGTGACGCCATAACACTGCAGCAGAGCCGAAATCCGGTCGGCGAAATCCTGATCGTGCAGCTGCAACGCGGACACGTTCACCGCAATACGCCCCGTAAATCCCTGGCCGATCCAGCCTTTCAAGGTAACAACAGCCTGCTCCAGGACCCATTCCCCGATTCTGACGATAAGCCCGGTTTCCTCCGCCAGCGGAATGAACTCCGCCGGTGATACCGGGCCATGCACGGGGTGATACCAGCGAAGGAGCGCCTCATAGCCAGTGCACCGTCTCAGTCGGTCAAACTGGGGCTGGTAATACAGTTGAAACTGCTGATTCTGGATCGCCACTTTCAGGCTGTGGATCATCTCCTGCCTGCGTAGGACCTGCTCTCCGAACTCCGACGCAAAGAACTGTATCCGTTGGCTCGGTGACTTTTTTGCCCGATGCATGGCAATTTCCGCATGACTGAGCAGGGTTCTGGCGTCCTGGCCGTCCAATTGCCTGACAGCCACCCCTGCACTGACCTCGCATTCATAGGTTTTCCCGCTCACCGGAACCGACCTCTCACACGCTTCTATGATCGAGGATATCCGGGCTTCGATACTCTCGGCCGGGGCTCGGCCAGCCTCTCCAACCAGCAACCCGAATACATCACCTCCCAGCCGGGCCACATGGCCATGATCGGCGATGTAACCTGCGATCCGCCGGGCTATCTCCTGCAACACACGGTCACCGGTGTCATGGCCGGCCAGGCCGTTAAGCGCCTGGAAATCATTCAACCCAAGAACCAGAACGGCTTCTTTGCGAGGGGCATCATGGCGGGCTTGATCAAAGTAGCGGTCCAGCTGCTCCTCGAAGAGACTGCGGTTGGCAAGGCCGGTCAGTTGATCGTATAAGGTGCGGATCTCCAGTTCCTGCTCCGTTCTCCGGAGGCTGCGGGTTCGCTCATCCAGCAATTGGTCAAGCTCCCGGTTCAGCAACCGAAGCCGTGCAAGATAAGAGGCACTCTGTTTCAGCATGCTATTGAAGGCACCTTCCACCTCGCCGAATTCATCACAACGCCCGGCGGGCATAAGGTACCTCAGAGGGTGTTCGGCATCATCACCGGCACGGGAAATACGCGCTCTGAGTTTCAGCAACGGAGACAGCATCATTCGATCGACCACAAACATGGTGACAACCGTGACAAAAACCGCAATCAGTAGTGACAGGCCTAGGATGCGAAAGACAAACGCAACCAGTTCAGAGGGCACATCACTGACATCCACCCGCCCCAGAACCTGGTAATCCGACAGCATCGGATCAGAGCCCCAGGAAAGATCAATCGTTCCCCTCGGCGTTCTTGGTGCGGCCCGTAATACCCCGTCGGCAGGCTGTGGCGACTCAATGGCCTCTCCCGCCCCATATCCGACACCCTCTCTGCGCAGGGAAACCCCAACCAGCGGACTACTCGCTATCAGGGTTTCAAGTGCTGCAGGGCTTATCTCACGGCTACCGATATGTTTAAGGAATGTGATGATCGCCTGACTGGCAATATCTACCCGCTCACTCAGCAGATCCTCCTCATAATTGCGATAGGACGGTATGAGAATGGCCACCTCAATGGCGAGAATGGCGACGAAGGCCGCCACTGTGAGATTTCGGCACAAACGGCAGCCCGCCAGCTGTCTGGCCCACTCCTGGAAAGAGCGCTTTGAAGGCGGTTGATTCACTACAGCTAATTCTTCGCTGATCCTTTCCGTTTCTGGTCCCACAACCGGTTTCATAGGCCCCTCGCCGTTTCTCTGTGTTTCCAGAGAGACACTCAAAACGCAGATTGATTACAAAAAAGGGTGGGGTTTTGGCCCCACCCAGGATCGACAGCAGACTCACTGATGCAAAGCGACGTTATTGCTTGTCGATGAATTTCTTTTGCTCCACTCGTGAGTATTCGGTCAACGCAGCCAACTCTTCAGACCCCCATTCCAGAGGCTCAGCCGCCATCGGCGCCACCATGCAAATCTGGACCATTTCATCCAGATACACCATATCCATGCCGAAATCACGTTGGCCCATGGCCACAACGTGGGGATACTCGTTTTTGAACGTCGGGTTGTAGAGCCCTCCGTTTACATGACAGGTGGCACAGGCAAGACCGTTGGAGGACAGGTTGGTGTCGTTGAACAACTTCTCACCCTGGGCTCTCAGATCGGCTACATTGCCCTGATAGGGCGTGTAATCTTCAGGCCGACGAACCGCCTTCTTGAGACTGGCGGATACACCTTCAGCCTCGCCTTCCGCTTCTCCCTCAGCCTCTCCTTCCGCTTCGCCTTTAGCGCGACCCTCCGCTTCTCCTTCGGCACGGCCCTCGGCTTCGCCTTCTCCTTTGGCAGAACCTTCTGCCTCACCTTTAGCCTCTCCTTCTGCTTCACCCTGCGCGGCTTCAGCGGATGGGACCAGCCCGAAAGGCGCGCCAGAGCCAGCACTGAAACCGGCTACTGCCACCACCGTCATCATGGGAACGGACACCATGAGGTTCCGGGATAGTTTGCGTAAGAGCGCCTTTCGATGTTCGTTGGTAGACATATCAGTAACCTCTCGTGGTGTTGTTTTTTGCGCTCGGATTCAAGCGCTTCTGGCCATGTCCGACGTCTGCCTTTGCAGGTAGCGCAAGGTCGAGGGATGGACTCCGAAGTCGCCACCAACGTCCACACCGGCCTGCTCGGCAAGCATTCCGATAATGGCCATGTGGTGAATGGTGTGGCTGGCCAGAAACACCAGTTCACGATCCACGCTGGTGGTTACCACCTGCCTCTGGCCGTCACTGTTGTGCAACATTGCAAGCTCGGCGGCATACTTTGTGCCAAACCTGTTGCGCAACGTCTCCAGAATGTCTGAAAGACGGTTGCCTGCGGTCTGGCGGTCTGTTTCCAGCAACAGGTCCCTGTTTCGGTTTTCATAGTCAAGCAATACCCCGGGGGACGCGGTCGCCGCCAACAGGGCACTGTAATGATCAATGATGTGACGGACGTGCTTGCCAATCACATGTTGCTTCCTGTGACCAAAACGTTGCCGGTAGAGGTTTCCGGGCAAGGCTTCCAACAGGTCGACAAGCTGCCCGATGGCGTGGGCACTCTCTTCAACAACATCATTCACGACCCGACGTCTGTCTGAAACTGGCTGTGTCATGGTAGTCATCCGTTGTCTATTGGTCGGTTGATTTCTGGAAGCGACCGTGTGGGCACAGGCGCTACCCGTGCCCACCCGACCAGCGGCTCAGCTCTCGGCTTCTCCTTCGGCCTCACCCTCTGCTTCGCCTTCTCCCTCTGCTTCACCTTCACCTTCACCTTCACCTTCGGCCTTGCCTTCCGCTTCGCCTTCGCCGTAGCCTTTCTTCCCGGCTTCACCCTCAGCTTCCGCCTCTCCGGCGGCAAGCATCAGGTAACCCGGTTCTGCCGTAACATCAGCGGCTGAGACGTTGAACGCCGAGGCACCCATAACAACTGCGATTACGGGGCCGGTGTAGGCCATGCCCCGGGCAAGCTTGCCGAGCAGTCTGTGTCTCTGTGTTTCTCTGGACATGATGTGTCCCCTCTGGTTGTAACGTGACTGCCAGGTTTCGTACCCGGCCTTTCTATACCCGGAGCCGAAGAGCGCATGGGCTCAACGGCTCCCGGATGCCTGTTGCGGCGCCTTCTCAGAACACCGCCCGGACAGCGCCGCAGCAGCGGCCTCCAGATTATTCATATCCACCAGATAGCGTTCGCAGCTTTCCAGCCAGACCGCCAGCCTGGTGAAACCTTCCGTATTCAATGGCAGACCGCCTTCCGAACAACAGCAGGGAATCAGATGCCTGAGTGCGTCGTTCACGGTCATGGCCTGTAACCCGGCTTTGTGCGGAAGTGACTCTTCCGTGGGCACAAGCACCGCGAATACCTGACCGGTGTTGCCGGTCAGGCCCGATTGCGCGGGCACAAACACGCCCTCCCGGCCGATGTCCTGAAGCGGCAATCCCAGCCCCTCAACGCGATACTCGTCCGAAGCCGGCAGCAGCGCCCCGCGGCCAGAATCAACACGCCAGTGAGCAGACAGCGCCAGGGTGAACGCGTCACGCAGGGCCGGCTCGCAATGGCCGACCATAAACAGCGGGGCAGACTGGCCAGGGCCAACGAGCAGGCCGGCGTCAACGGCGATGTCATCACGCCTGGCGGCGTGCGTTGCCAGGCAGTTGGCAAGCGCAGCAGCGACCGCTGAAAGCGGCAACCGGGAATGGATCACCTGGCCATCGAGAATCAACGTGAAGCCTGGCGTATCGCGGACAATTTCGAGCCGGGGGAGCGAGTCCCTACCCGCCTCATCGGAAACAGCCATCGGTTCAAGCAGGTTTTCGATCCGATTGACCAGCGGTGCGCTGTCGGTAAAGAACCGGGCCCGGAAGCGACCGCAGGACAGCACCATCGACATCATGGCGGACGTCTCCGGGAACGGTGGCCGGAGGGCTTCCGGAGTAGCCCGGGCCGCCGATTGCCCCTCCGACTGAATCAGAAACCGATTGTTGACCCAGTCGGCCAGCGTGTTCCAGACATCGTTGCGGATCGCCCAGGCATCCGGGGCGGCAGGCATGCTTTTGGCGGCGGAATCGACCAGTGCAGACGCGATGTCGTCTGGCCCGGCGCCCTCGGTGGCCATCAGCCAGATCAGCGAAGCGGTCTCATTCAGGCTGCTCAGATGGCCCAGGCGGGTGTCATAGAGATAGACCTGATCTTCACTGAAGGTGTCCTCAGCCGACCAGCGCTCAAGCTGAGGCTGTTGCAGGGGACGGTCCAACAGCGCCTGTGCGACAACCCAATCCGAAAGCCGTGGCAAGGCCATAAACGGGAGGTATGCCGACGGATTCACCCCCGGTACCAGATTCCTGAAGCCACCGCTGCGGGCCAACTCGCCCTGCGCTTCCCTCACCAGTCGCTCAACCATTGTGCATGCGGAATCCTCGTCGGCCGGGCGATTCAGACCCACCAGTTCAACCATGTCGGCAACCAGGGCACCCTTGATGGACTCCTCGATGTCGCCCCCACTTTCCGGGCCAGCACACACCTCAAGGGAAGGGCTCAGATTGCATTCGAGAACCCAGGGTTTAAGACTGTCATCAATAAGACAGTCAATGCCCATGAGTTCGTAACAGCCACGGGTGTCGGCACCGATGACCCGGGAACGTTCACGCATGGGTTCAAGCGCTGCCAGACAGGTCAGGGCAACCATGTCCTCGACTTTGGCAAACAGAGCCTCATCGTCATGGCCCTGCTCCCTCAGCCAGGCCCGGTAACGGTCAAAATCGACGAACTCCACCGGCACTTCGGCGTCCAGGTTCAGGGCATTGACGTCGGGGTTGGTCAGATAGCTGTAGGGGTTATCGGCGTTCTCTTCGTCGTAGGGTGCCGAGGCCAGCTTGGCGAACCCCTGGCGATAGAGGTAAACGCGAAACGGTGAAACCGAAGACACCAGCACGTAGAGACGCAGGACGTATTTCCTGCCGTGCATAGTGTGGGGGTTCTCGAGGTACTCCTGAACCATCCACGACGACTCCATGGGCACCTCGGCCGGGTCACCGACCAAACGAATACCTTTGCCACGGGCGGCGTTCTTGGGCTTGAGTATCCAGCGCTTGCCCGGATTCTCCAGCGCCGCTTCCTGGAAGGCATGGTAATCCTCGGGCATGGAGAAAACCCGCGGCACAAATTCCAGGCGGTCTGTCAGATGTCTGCTGCCCTTCTCCTGCCGTTGCACCCGTTCCCGCAGATCCATCAGGCTGCGGTATAGCCGGCTCTTGACGGTAAGGGCAGCGTTGCCGGGGATGTGGTTAATCTTTTTCTTCGGCCCTACGCCGGCGAAATAGTGAGGGTCCGGCATGCCGGTATACCAGCAGGCGTCCCACTGTTCGGGGCCATCCGCTTTCTGCCACAGGGACTTGTCGAGATAGTGCTCAAAGAACCGGTCCTGCTCGTAAGACCGGTTTCCACCCATCCAATAGTGCCGAGTCATCTTGTTGCGCTCTCCGTTCCGGTAACTCACTGCCCAAAAATTCCGAGGGCCCTGTTTACTGACGTTTCACCGATATCGACACATGAGGATTGCAACTGTTACAACAAAACAGGAACTATCTGATCAATTTTCCGGGGTCGCGTGATCTTTGTGACCGGCCCTGTAACAATGGGCGTTCCGATCTGTCCCTGATTCATTATTTCTGGCTGTAGACGAGCGCACTGGATGACACTGAGAATCGCCATCGTTGTTGTGGTAATTGCGGCCCTGGCAGGCGCCTGGTGGCTGCTACAGATACTGGGAATACCTGCGAACCTGTCTCCGGACACCC
The DNA here is from genome assembly GCF_056857915.1 of Marinobacter sp. B-12. Lineage (NCBI taxonomy): Bacteria > Pseudomonadati > Pseudomonadota > Gammaproteobacteria > Pseudomonadales > Marinobacteraceae > Marinobacter > Marinobacter sp. B-12. Next base: position 58,709 of record NZ_JBSXOB010000052.1, read on the forward strand.
TTTCACAATGGCTGAAAAGCCAGGGGGCTGCCGGCCCACTGCTGCTGATGCTGTTGATGACGATGGCTGTTGTGGTCGGCCCCATTCCCACGCTTCCCGTCAGTGCAACCGCAGGTCTGGCGTTTGGCATAGTTGCAGGAACAGCCATCGCCGCAACCGGTGCGCTGCTGGGCGCCATGGTGGCGTTCTGGATTGCCCGTTGCCTCGGGCGTGAGGTGATCTGCAAACATTTCCCGGACAACCCCGTGTTTGCACGGGATGGGTCGCAACGCTTTCTGACCATTGCCATCCTGCTGACCCGGCTGATACCCGTTTTCTCGTTCGCCCTGATCAGTTATGCCGCCGGCGTTACCGCAATACGCGCCTGGCGCTTTGCCATCGCCACCTTCGTTGGCATGCTGCCAATGACAGTGGTGTTTGCGGGCCTGGGGAACACGTTCACGTTGAATCCGGCACTTACCGTAGCTGCGGGCCTGGCTATCCTGACGGTGATGGTATGGTTGCCGTGGTCCATCAGCCGACACCCCCGCTCGCAACTGGCACGCTGGCTTCAACTTAACCAATAACAACAAAGGGACGACCTTATGCGCCGCCCGGTCAAAGCCGATGTTATGCCCTGGCTCGCCCGTGCACTTTCCAGTGCGCCCCGATATTCCCTGCAACGATCCCTTCACAGCATCCGGGCAAAGGTGCGGGGTGAACGCGACCTTGTTCAGGTGTTCGTAAATCCCCGTGATCCTTTTGGGCTGCCCCTGCTGCAGGCCCTCATCCAACTGCAGGAACGCTTTCGTGTGCGTTTCCGGCTCCATACGGTCTGGCAACTGGACGACGAAATGTACCCCGAGCCCGCACTCTGGCGTTCGTGGGCTCAACAGGACGCCACAGCGCTCGCACAATTATACGGTTTCACGCCTCCAGACCGGCCGACGTCGCCCTCCGAGACAGAACTGACAGCTGCCACCGCCCGTCTGCTTGATGCCGAAAAAACCGATGACGCACTGATGACCGCCGTCCGTGTGCTAGAAGCTCTGTGGCGTTCAGATTCCGACTCATCACCAGAAACAGAAACAGAAACAGAAACAGAAACTGCAAGGTATGACGAGGCACGGCTATCTGCGAACGAACGATTGCTCCGGCGACTCGGACACTATCAAGGCAGTATGACGAGGTACCGGGGTGAATGGTTCTGGGGCGTGGACCGGTTGGACCATCTTGAGCGGTGTCTAACCGAGCAAAGGCTGAATCGGGGCGCGTCCAATACTGTCTTTTTTACGCGCACATGGTCTGAATTGACGAATGACGCACCCAGTGTGGCTGACGGACACAAAACTACCGACACCGTCCTTGAAGTATTTTTCTCCATCCGCAGCCCTTACTCCTATCTGGGCCTGGAACGGGCAATACAGTTGGCGAGTGCGTGGAATATTTCTCTTCAACTCAGACCGGTTCTGCCCATGCTAATGCGCGGACAATCCGTGCCCGATACGAAAAAATGGTACATCTTTCACGACACCAAAAGAGAAGCCAGGAAACTGGGCATTCCCTACGGCTTTGTTGCCGACCCACTCGGGCCGGGTGTTGAACGATGTTACGCCCTGTTCGAGTACGCCCGCTCTCTTGGCCGTGAAATCGCCTACATGCGCACCTACGCCCGTGCCGTCAATGCCGAAGGGATACGCTCTGAGACCGACGCCGGCCTGAGGGTGATCGTTGAACGCGCCGGTCTGGATTGGCAGACTGCAAAGACTCGACTGAACGATGAGAGCTGGCGCGAATGGGCAGAAAGCAATCGCAAGGCCATGTATGAGTGCGGTCTTTGGGGCGTTCCCAGTTTTCGGTACGGCACTGTCAGTTGCTGGGGCCAGGACCGGCTCTGGGTTATCGAGAAGGAGATATCGAGTAGGAGGGGGAGTTACCTCCCCCGTCCTCTCACACCACCGGGCATACGGTTCCGTACCACGGCGGTTCATGATTGGCTCTGAAGCCGAACCATCGTATCCAGCAAGCTTACCAGAGACAGACGGTCAAACACCCTTTTCGGGAGCGCCGCATTCATGTGAGATGCGCCGCTGTTCCACCAAGGCCCACGACCATTCGTTGCACTCATCCGAGCCCGTAGCTCTGGTAGACCCAACCGCATCAGGTAGCGCGCTCGTGTGCGAGCTCGCTTCCATTGCCGCCACAGGATCAGGCGGAGCCTGCGTCTTAGCCAACCATCCAGTGCTTCCACCGGGCGTTTCGAGGCCGTCAGGCGGTAGTAGTTCGCCCAGCCTCTTAGCACCGGATTCAGGTGCCGGATGGTCGTCGCCAGTGACTGCCCCCGCGATCGCTTCAGCAGCCGTCGCAGTTTCGTCATAAAAGCCTTTAGGCTCTTAGGGGCGATCCTCAGCCGTACCTGCCGTTTATGCCAGCTCACGCTGTAGCCCAGGAAGCTCCGGCGCCACGGGCGATCCACAGCACTCTTGTCTGTGTTCACTTTCAGGCGCAGGCGCGTTTCCAGGAAGTGGGTCATGCTGGCCATGACCCGTTCACCGGCTCTTTTGCTGCTAACGTAGATATTACAGTCATCCGCGTAACGGCAGAACCGGTGTCCCCGGCGCTCCAGTTCCCGATCCAGTTCGGTCAGGAGCACGTTGGAGAGCAGGGGTGACAGAGGCCCGCCTTGCGGCGCGCCTTCCCGTCTCGGGCTGACCAGTCCACCTTCGAGCATGCCGGCTTGCAGGTAGCGCCGGATCAGAGTGAGCATCCGTTGGTCGGTAATGCGACGAGCCAGCAGGCTCATCAGCACATCGTGGTTGACCCGGTCAAAGAACTGGGCCAGATCCAGATCGACCACCCAGCGGTGGCCGTCATTAATGTGCCGCTGCATCGCCTTTACCGCCTGATGGGCACTCCGGCCGGGGCGGAACCCGTAGCTGTGGTCCGAAAAGGTCGGTTCCAGCAACGGGCTCAGTGTTTGGTGAAGTGCTTGCTGGATCAGGCGATCCTGCACCGTCGGGATACCCAGTATTCGTTCCCCGCCTTGCGGCTTGGGGATACTGACCCGGCGTACCGGCTGAGGATGGTAGTCTCCTGCAAACAGCCGCTCGCGCAGTGCTGGCCAATGCTGTTGCAGGTGGCCCTTCAGGGCCGTGACCGGCATCTGGTCGACACCGGCTGCGCCCTTGTTGGACACCACCCGCTGATACGCACGCATCAGGTTCGGGCGCTCAAGCGCCTGCTCCATCAGCGTGTTCGGCTCCGCGTTCGTCCACGAGTGAGCCCCCGCGTCTGCCTCGACACGGGCTTCAGTCTCTGCCGGATACTGTCCGGCGCCTCCCTGAATGCCCTGACCCATCCGGGTCGCTTCTGTCTTCATAAGCACACCACGAGAACCCACCGCCTACTGGCGGCCAACCATGTTCGGTCCTTCAGTACGCGGTAACGCACCTACTATGACCTCGGCTGAGTTCTGGCACTCCATCCCCACCCCTCACGAGGTAGGTAGCACAGCGGCAGAGAGCCAGACTTCCCAGGGTAAGACGCGTGACCGTCACACTTATACCCGCCGCATATACGTCCACACCGTCCGTGCAAGTACTGGGCTTTGACGATATTGGCCGCCTTACCCGGTGTGACCGCCTCGTATGCGATTCCTGTTCGTCGGGCCAGCGCTTTGCCTGCGGCTTCCTTCAGATTCCACCTCGCGGTGGACACCCTTGCCGGGCCCACAGGGGACTTGCACCCCCAAGTCATCCGGCCAGCACCACCTAGACCGGAACAGCGCCCGTCAAGGCGCTACGCGCCATGCCTGGCGCACCAATAAAAAAAACCCCAGCTGTTGCTGGGGTTTTGTATTGGCGGAGAGGGAGGGATTCGAACCCTCGATACGCTATTAACGTATACACACTTTCCAGGCGTGCGCCTTCAGCCACTCGGCCACCTCTCCAATACTCTTTAAATAATCCGTTCCAAATCAGCAACGTTGTCGCTCATTTGAGGGCGCAAACTCTAATGGTTTTGTTCCTGTTTGGCAACTCCAATTTAAAAATCCTTTCTCCCACTCACTTCTTGGCCGGCATCGGCCCATGATCGACATACTGCCAGCGCATTCGGAGCGAGAACCAGCCAGGGCTTTGTGCAATACTGGGATTAAACAAGAACCCCGCCCGCAGGGAGGAAACGTTTATGCCAATGAGTGCGGAACAATCAACACTGGTTCTGATCGACCTTCAGAAAAAGCTGATGCCAGTCATTAATCATGGCGAATCGGTGCTGTCGGAATGCGTGAAGCTGGCTCAAATTGCCCGACTTTTGGAGGTGCCGGTGATTGCCACCGAGCAGATTCCCGAAAAGCTGGGCCACAACGATGATGAAGTTGCCGCCCTTGCCGATCAGACGGTCACCAAGGTCCACTTTGACGCCTGTGGCGGCGGCTTGCTGAAGGCCATCCCCAATGATCGCAAGCAGATCATTATCGGTGGCTGTGAAGCCCATGTGTGCCTGCTACAAACCGCCCTTTCGCTTCTGGCGGCCGGTTTCGGCGTGTGGGTGGTCGAGAACGCAACCGGCTCGCGCCACGACAATGATCGTGATGCGGCTCTCGAACGCCTGCAAAAGGCCGGCGCTACCATTGTGACCGTGGAAATGGTTGCCTTTGAGTGGATGCAACACAGCGAACATCCATGCTTCCGTGACGTTCAGGGGTTGATCAGATAACGTCCCTGATGACAGACAAATCCGGCCCTGGGCAGTCGTCGTAATGACGGTCAAATGACATAATCGGAGATCGCCATGCTTAACATGGACTTCAGCCAGAAAGTCATCATTCAAACCGGTGACCAGAAATGGATCCCCAGCCCGGCTGGCGGCGTACTCCGTAAACCCCTCGCCCGTGAAGAGGCCGAACGTGGCCACGCCACGAGCATCGTGCGCTATGAGCCCGGCGCCAGCTTCAATCGGCATGAACATCCACTGGGCGAGGAAATTCTGGTACTTGAAGGAGTGTTTTCCGACGAAACCGGTGATTACGGTAAAGGCACCTACCTCCGGAATCCTCCCGGCAGTGGCCACGCGCCGTTCAGCAGAGAAGGCTGCGTATTGCTTGTAAAGCTCCATCAAATCGATGAGCGTGACACAGAGACTGTGCGCATCGACACCAGTACCGCTGACTGGCTTCCAGGTATCGGTGGCTTGAAAGTAATGCCATTGCACGAGTTCGAACACGAACACGTAGCGCTGGTGAAATGGCCCGCAAACGAGAATTTCCAGCCCCACCGGCATTTCGGAGGCGAGGAGATATTGGTGCTCTCAGGCGAGTTCTGCGACGAAAACGGGCGTTACCCTGCGGGCACCTGGATGCGAAGCCCCCATATGAGCCAGCATCACCCCTTTGTCGACGAAGAAACGGTCATCTGGGTAAAAACCGGCCACCTCCCGGTGTGATCTTGGGGCTCTAAAAATATTTACGTTTACGTAAAGTAGATCTATCTGCCTGTTACCGCTGAAATTTTCAAAATCGCCAAAAAATGCATGAAATTCAACCATTGACGACGATGTAAAAGCTATCTAGTCTTCTCTCGTCGAACCTCAAAAGGGTATCGACAAATGAAATCATGCCAACCGGCCTATCTGCCGGGGCATAACAACAATATGACCACGGAAGCCGTGATCCGGCCTGGTGGAAGAGGATTTCAGCATGTCACTGGTAAATCAGTCCTTGAGCATGGGCCCATGCGCCCACACCCCGCAACACCCTACAGCTCCTTTCCTTTCTCTGACGCTTTGTGCATCTCAATCGCTCCGACCGGATCTTTTACGACTATCCACACTCGTACGATCACTAAATCCGACTGGCAGTTAATCGCGTCCAACACCCGATAGCGATTGAGTTTCGGCAGCGCCCGCAATCTACCGCCGGCCTCCGTCACAAGGGCGAATCCCTGTGCAAGAACCACCCGGAGCAAAAGGAATCCAAACAATGACTGTATTTACGCATCCTGAATTCGATCACCACGAACATCTAACGTTTTGCTGCGATCCAGAGACCGGTCTGCGCGCCATTATCGCCGTACACAATACTTCCCGTGGCCCCGCGCTGGGCGGATGCCGCATGTATCCCTACGCCAGTGACGAAGAAGCATTGACGGACGTTCTCCGCCTGTCGCGGGGGATGACTTACAAGTCCGCGCTGGCCAACCTTGATCTTGGCGGTGGCAAGTCCGTCATCATCGGCGATCCCCGCCAGCACAAGACCGAGGCTTTGCTAGAATCCATGGGCCGTTTCCTGGAGCAGCTTGGCGGACTTTACATCGCTGCAGAAGATTCCGGCACCAGCGTTGCCGACCTCCAGGTCATGGGCCGTAAAACGTCCAATGTTGCCGGCATCAGCGAACGCCCGGGTTTTGATGGCAGGCCCAGCAACGGTGACCCCTCTCCGGCTACCGCCTGGGGCACCTTTGTGGGCATTAACGCTGCCGTGAAGCACAAACTCGGCCGCAGCGACCTTGAGGGGTTGAATGTGGCGGTTCAGGGCATCGGCAACGTTGGTTACCGCCTGGCTCGACACCTGAAAGAAGCGGGAGCGAAGCTCTGGGTTTACGATGTCCACCAGGACCAGATGGATCGGGCGGTGGCCGAGTTGGGCGCGACGCCAGCTAGCGCCGACGAAATTCTCTACCTGCCGGTAGACGTGGTTGCGCCCTGTGCCATGGGCGCTGTCCTGAATGACCACTCCATTCGTAAGCTACAGGCCACCATCGTGGCCGGCGCCGCTAACAATCAGCTGGCTACCCCGGCTCATGACCAGGCACTGTTCGAACGTGGAGTGCTCTATGCCCCAGACTTTGTGATCAACGCTGGCGGCATTATTGACGTGTGTTACGAGCGCAAGGGACCCGACCCCCAGGCCGTTCGCAAACACGTCGATTCCATAGCCAATACCCTGGAGGAAATCTTCCAGCGCTCGGATCGCGATGGCCTGCCCACCGGGCAGATCGCCGATCAACTCGCAGAGGAGCGATTCCGGCATAAATCCCGTTGATGGTGGCTAAACCGCCGCCACTCACTCCCCCGAAAACAAAAACAGTAAGCAGGAGAATACAATGAGTAATGCTTCTTCATCCGCTGAAGGCGGTGCCATGGGCCAGGCAACAGCCAAGCGTGGGCTGTGGTCCTCGCGCCTGGCATTCATACTTGCCGCAACAGGCTCAGCGGTGGGTCTGGGTAATATCTGGAAATTCCCCTACATCACCGGTGAAAACGGCGGTGGCGCCTTCGTCCTGGTATACCTGCTGTGCATTGCGGCGGTAGGCCTGCCCATCATGATGGCCGAGGTATTGGTCGGTCGCCGTGGCGGTCACAGCCCCGTCAACAGCATGCGGGCCATAACCAGCCAGGAAGGCCTGAAACCGGCCTGGCGTTGGGTGGCGGCCGTCGGGGTTCTGGCGGGGTTCCTGATCCTCTCTTTCTATTCGGTGATCGGCGGATGGGCGATCTCCTATGTGGGCACCGCCGCCACCGGCCAGTTGGCGGGCCAGTCGGCTGAGTCCATAGGCGCCATTTTCTCCGGCCTGTTGGGCGATCCAATGAAGCTGCTTCTGTGGCACACCCTGTTCATGGCATTGGTGATGGTCGTGGTCGCACGAGGCGTACGTTCCGGGCTTGAGCGCGCTGTCAGCATTCTGATGCCGGCCCTGTTCGTGCTCCTGCTGATTGTCGTGGGCTATGCGATGACCACTGGCCACTTTGGCCAGGCCGTCGCCTTCCTGTTCCAGCCCGACTTCTCGAAACTCACCACTTCAGGCGTTTTGGTTGCCCTGGGCCACGCTTTCTTCACGCTCAGTCTCGGCATGGGTGTCATGATGGCTTACGGCTCCTATCTGCCAAAAAACATCTCCATCGCCAAAACCTCCGTGACCGTCTCCATCATGGATACCGCCGTGGCCTTGCTGGCCGGGTTGGCCATTTTCCCAATCGTATTTGCCAATGGCCTTGAGCCGGGCGCCGGTCCCGGCCTGATTTTCCAGACTCTGCCGCTGGCGTTCGGACAAATGCCCATGGGCAGCCTCTTCGGCACGCTATTCTTCGTGTTGCTGATCTTCGCCGCCTGGACATCCGGCATTTCGCTGCTGGAGCCCATTGTTGAATGGCTTGAGGAACAGAAGGGAATGAATCGTACGGTGAGCACCGTCGGAGCAGGCATCGTCTGCTGGTTGCTGGGCGTGGCCTCCGTGCTTTCACTGAACCTGTGGTCGGACGTGACACCGCTGGGCATGTTTGCGATGTTCGAAGGCAAAACCATCTTCGATCTTCTGGACTTCCTGACCGCAAATATCCTGCTGCCCCTGGGCGGACTGCTGGTCGCCGTGTTTGTCGGCTGGACAATGTCTCGACAGGCGCTGGAAAGCGAACTGGCCATGTCACCGGGCACATTCTCGGTCTGGTATCGCGTCCTGCGTTACTTCACACCCGTTGCTGTAGCCGTCGTGTTCGTCTACAACCTGGTATAACCAATCAAGCGGGATGCCGGCCCCTGTTCTGGGGCCGGCTCATCAGCCAAACGGCCATCAAGACACCGTGTAACATCAGAAACGGTATGGCAATCAACAACAGTCCATTCCAGTCAAACGCCGCCAATACCGCACCCGCACTCAGTGCAGCTGTCGCCTGCGAGCCGAATACCATCAGGTCGTTGAGCCCCTGAACACGGAACCGCTCCTCATCGCGATATCCCTGCGGCAACAGCGTGGTTCCGCCGACAAACAGGAAGTTCCAGCCAACCCCCAACAGGATGAGTGCAAACAGGTAATGGTGAAAGCTGATACCACTGAACGCCAGCGCCACACACCCCAGATAGGCCAGCAATCCCAGCCCCATCATCCTTGGAATACCCACCACACGAATGAACCAGCCACTGATCAGCGACGGCAGATACATAGCCATGATGTGAATCTGAATCACCCACTTGGCATCTTCAAGCGGGTGATTGGCCACTTCCGTCATACTCAGCGGTGTTGCCGTCATGATAAAACTCATGAGGGCATAACCGATGGCGGCGGCGCTGATCGCCGCCCATATGACCGGTTGCCTCAGGATGTCGGCCATCGGGCGACCGCCCTCCCCCAAGGCTTCCCGCACACGCTCCCCGCTAGCGCGGTACCCGCAAACCAGTACAACCATGGCAAGCACCTGCACGACACTTAGTGCAAGCCAGCCGCCCATGAAAGGGTATTCGGCTTGACCTCCACCACCTAAAAGCGCAATTTCCGGCCCCAGCCACGCCGCTACAAGACCGCCGAGAAGCACCCTGGCTGCTGCAGAACCGGCCATCTCGGGCGCCACCGACTCCATGGCGGCAAAGCGATACTGGTGAACCACCGCCAGCCCGGTTCCGCCCACAACCGCCGCAGCACACAAGAACGGGAAACTTTCACTCCAGGCTGACAGCGTGCCTAACAATCCGGACACCGTACCCGCCAGCGCGCCAAGCAACATAACCGGCTTGCGCCCCAGGCGCTCCATCATCCACGTAGCAGGCTTAATAGCCAGGACCGTTCCAACAACCACAAGGCCTACGGGCAGGGTTGCCCACTCGGGCGATGGCGCCAGAAGACGTCCGTGAATGCTTCCAATAAAAACGATGAACGGCGCTGTACACATGGCAAGCGCCTGGGCGGCGACCAGTATCCATACATTGATCGGCATTGGGTGGGCCTATTTTTTGCGGTAGATGATCCCCGGGTGGCACTGCACCATTTCGTAAAGGTGAGGCAACCCGTTCAGCGATTCCGATGCTCCCAGTATCAGGTAGCCACCGGGATTGAGAGTGGCGTGGATACGGGTCAGGATGTCCTTCTTAAGCTCTGCCGAGAAGTATATCAATACGTTCCGGCACATAACGATATCAAACTTCCCGAGCATGTAGCGTTCGAGCAGGTTCAGTTCCCTGAACTCAACCATGTTCTTGATCTGCGGTCGGATTTGCCAGCTACCGTTCATGGCGGGAGTGAAAAACTGCTTTTGACGCTCGGGCGACAGTCCCCGGCCAATGGCAATCATCTCGTACTCGCCACGGCGTGCAACCTCAAGAACGCTTTTGGAGATGTCGGTGGCGGTGATCTTCACATCCCGCAGCCTACCCGGCCGCTGGCGACGAAACTCTTCAATAATCATCGCTACCGAATAGGGCTCCTGGCCTGTCGAACAGGCGGCCGACCAGATACGAAGTGACTGCGCTGATTTTCTGTCGCCGAACTCCGGCAGCAGCTTTTCCTGCAGGATGCGGAACGGGTGATTGTCCCGAAACCAGAGGGTTTCATTCGTCGTCATCGCGTCGATCACGACTTCCTTCAAACTGCTGCGGCCGGTCCGCTTCACGCGCTCAAGCAGATCACCCAGGGTACTCAACTTGTTCTCTTCCATGATCCGCCGTAACCGGCTTTTCACCAGGTACTGCTTGTTGTCCCCGAGCAAAATTCCACACGCGTCCTGCAGGAATGTCTTAAAGGCCTCGTATTCCTGTGGGGTTATCTCAGCTTTCATTGGATCTCAGTATCGAGTGGGTCGGAAGTGACACCGGCGTCACTGCTCGCGATCGACAATTTCCATGACTCTTTCAGCCAACTCGTCGGGGCTGAATTTTGCCATGAAATCGTCAGCGCCTACCTTCTGCACCATTGCCTTGTTGAACACGCCACTCAGGGACGTGTGCAGCATGATGAATACGTCCTTGATTGCAGGCTCATTTTTGCACTTGGTGACCAAAGTGTACCCGTCCATTTCCGGCATTTCGACATCGGATATGATCAGACACAGGTGGTCGGCGGCCTGGGAGCCATTGGCCGTCAACTCTTTCAAGTAGTCATAGGCCTGCTTGCCGTCATTTTTGGTCACCACCTCCATGCCGATGGCGGTGAGGCATCGCTCTATCTGGCGTCGAGCAACGGCAGAGTCGTCCACAACGAGCACCGGCAGATGGCCGGGCGCCCGCTCTGAACTGCGACTGCGAACGTCTTCGGTGACGTCCTCCTCAAACGGCGAAACTTCGGAGAGTATCTTTTCGACATCGATGATTTCAACGAGCTTATCGTCAATATGCGTTACCGCTGTCAGGTACACATCCTTACCCGCCCCCTTTGGCGGCGGCAGGATATTCTCCCAGTTCATATTGACGATGCGGTCTACACCGGCCACCAGGAAACCCTGGGTTTTGCGATTGTACTCGGTAATGATCACGAAGCTGGTGGCTATTTCTTCCTTGGGAATACCGGGGAGCCGGATCGACATCCCAAGGTCAATGATGGGAATGGTTTCGCCACGAATATGGGCGACGCCCCGAACCATGGGGCGACTATTCGGCAATGATGACAGCTTCGGGCACTGGAGCACTTCCTTGACCTTGAAGACGTTAATGCCGTATGTCTGCCGGCCGCGCAAACGAAATAACAGAAGCTCCAGGCGATTCTGCCCCACCAGCTGGGTGCGCTGATTTACACTGTCCAATACCCCTGCCATCGTTTCATCTCCCGCTTGTTCCAACATACTGACGGCACGCATCTTGCTGCGTTTTCAATGAAAGCCACTCGGCACCTGGAAACTGCCGGATAATTGACTTTCTGGGTAGGCTTAACGGCCGAATCCGGAAATCATTAGGACATTCCCGAACACGGGACTCTGCCCGGTTAATGACAGCATAGGACAAACTGCCTCGTATGCGCATCACCAATTTCATCATCGCACTGCTAATCACTGCAATGGCCGGCCCTGCACTTGCTTCCATGACGACGGCCGAACAAATTCACAGTGGCGCGGAACAGTTTCTGGCGGCATTTTCGGACGCTCAGGGAAACGAAGGCTTTACGGTCTCCTATGATACTGGCCAACTCGACCCCCGCCTTTCGCTCGCTACCTGTGAGACTCCGCTGAGCGTGTCCTTCAGCGGCGATCCCTGGAAGAGCACCCAGCCTTCACTGTTGGTATCCTGCAAGGGTGACCGTCCCTGGCGCATGTTTCTGCCAGTGTCGATCACTATAACCGGTGAAGCCATGGTCGCCGCCCGCCCGCTGGGCCGGGGCGAAAGGCTTACAAAAGCGGCCATACAGTCAGATTCCGTCGTCGTGAATTCGATTCGACGGGGGGCCATTACCAACATCGAACAACTTGTTGGCATGGAAATGCGCCGAGGCATTAACGCTGGAACGGTGTTTACGCCAGATTTGGTGCTCACTCCCGCAGCGATCGAACGGGGAGACCATGTTATCATTAGCGCCCGTAGCGGGAATTTTTCGGTAAACTCGCGGGGTAAGGCGCTGGCCAGTGGCGGCATTGGTGACCAGGTTTTGGTTGAAAACCTCTCGTCCTCCCGCACCGTGCGTGCCCGTGTGACCGCTCCCGGCCACGTTGAAATTCCCATGTAGCCCCGTTCCCGGCATGGATTCACCGGGAACGGCAAACCATTGCCGGCTTTTCGGAAAGATGACAAGAGAGTCATTCAATTCTTGCAAAAATTGCTAAAGAAACGTCAAGCCATGCCGATATACAGGTATGAAATTTGTGGAGCCGCCCAACGCGGCCGATCACCTAAGCAGGTAACGTTATGTCAGTTGACTTTAATGGAATAGGCCCAGGCCAGGTCAACACCCAGAAAACCACGGCCGATAAATCTTCAGGTGCCCAGAGCACTCAGCCCTCAACGACTGAGCAGGCCAAGTCCCAGGCGCAAAGTGCCCGCGGTGAAAACGTCAACTTGAGCAGCCAGGCAAAAAACCTGAAACAGCTCGAACAGAAACTCGGTAATTATCCGGAAATGGACGATGCCCGTATTGAGCAGATTCGCTCTGCCCTGGAAAGCGGCTCCTACAAGATTGATGCAGAGAAATTGGCCCAGAAAATGCTTGAGATGGATGAAAGCATATTCGGGTGAATAAATCATGGCCGCAATTGATGAATTGAAAGACCTCCTGTCCCAGGACATCCGTCAACTCGAATCCCTGGCGGACGTCCTGCAGCAGGAAAAAGCCTGCCTTTCCACATCTGATATCCGTAAACTCGAAACCCTGACTGGCGAGAAAAACACTCTGCTGGGCCAGATTCGTGATCGGGCCAAACTCAAAATCCGCCTACTGGTGTCGATGGGCTTTCGACCTGAAAACGGAGCCCCCTCACGGTTTATTCTTAGCGCCGGCCTGTCAGATGTTTACGACTTGTGGCAGGACGCCGATGAACGTCTTAAGACCTGTCACCAGCTGAATAGCAATAACGGGCGGGTTGTCAGTCACCTGCAGAAGCGCCTTTCACGTCTGACTGATATATTCCGCGGCGTTGCCGGGCACCAGACCCTCTACGGCGCTCAGGGCGAGCAAAAGGCCGTATCACACCGCACCGTTCTGGCGAGCGCCTGACCCGGGGCTCCGTAGAAATCGGAGCCCAACGCATCCCATCAGCGCGTATAGATCGTCATCTGGGAATCCGGATGGAAGCGGATATTGTCGAGGGCGATGTTCCCCATGGAAGGCCCCTGGCTGCCGCTGACTCGTATATTGTCCATACGAATCTGCTCGATCCTTTCCGGGAAAGCCAGGGTGAGTCCGCCATCGTCACGGACCGCGTAACGAGGAACATCATCCCGATAATGCACACCGGATATCGTCAAATTGGAATCCAGGAAGTTCAGCACCGGCACGAAAATGTTCGCTGTCAGCTTGAGGCCTTCGATGACATCCGGATCAACCTCTCCTGCCCCGTCATGACTTCCAGCCATGGCGGACACATTGGCGATACGATCCAGCAACGATTGATCACCTTGCCCGGCCACACCGGCCAGCTCGTCGTCATTAAGCGGCGACAAACCGGAACGCTCGTATAGTTGGCCGGCGTCGGTGACGTCACGTGAATCATTCGTGGTGCTGCCGGCGGCAAAACTGACCAGTGGCTGAAATGGCAACACCGCCATGGTGACCAGGGCTGCCGCGTTGCGGTAACGGGATTGGTGCCTGAGTACACGATGGAGCTCACGCTCGGTAATCCAGCCGGATTGTATAAACACCTCACCGAGCCGTTGACCGGTCTCATGCTGTAGGTGCAAGCCCTCTTCCAACTGAATTTCGGAAAGGTATCCCCGGTTTATCAGCAACCGACCGAGACGGGATTTTTCTTCGAAGCCCTGACGGATTTTCAAGGTATGCCTCCAATAGCTTTACAGTGATTGCCGTACAACCTGGCTCGGTCAGAGAGCATCAATGACACTGATGCGACAGAAGATTAGCTGATAGTCATGAACTCCGCAGGGAATATGCCCGACTTGACAAGTATTATCTGCTAACATCCTGCAACAGACTGGATTCATGGGGACAGTATCGCAGCAAATATTCCCATAGCTAACGACTATTCCCTGATACTAACAACGTGAGCCATTATAGAATGACAAATTCCGTAAAACCGTTTCGATATGTGATGAAAATCGCTCTATCTGTAACCTTCATGCTGGGTGTTGCGAATTGCCTGGCGGCTGATGGACAACAAAACGAGCTGCCACAGGTGATTATTGAAACCAGTGAAGGTGCCATTGAGGTGACCCTGCGCCCGGACATCGCTCCCGAAACCGTTGAGAATTTCATCACCTACGCTAAAAATGGATTCTACGAGGGAACGCTGTTCCATCGGGTCATTCCGGGTTTCATGATCCAGGGCGGCGGTTTCGACCAGGATCTCAAACAGAAGCAGACTCGTAGCCCTATCCGGAACGAAGCCAAGCCAACCGCCAAGAACCTTCGCGGTACGATCGCCATGGCACGCACAAGCTCACCGGACTCCGCCACCTCCCAGTTTTTCATCAACCTGACCGACAACGGCTTCCTGAACGCAGGTGTCCGCGGCCCGGGCTACGCGGTATTTGGCAAGGTGACAGGCGGAATGGGGGTTGTGGATGCCATCGCCGGCAAGAAAACGGTCAGATCCCGAGGCATGGCAGATGTGCCGCAGGACCCCATCATTATCCGTAGCGTTTCGGTGCGGAAAACCGATACGGCTGCAGAGTAGACCGTTAAGCCTACTGACCGGATACAATGATCGTGACTGACCCCAGGCTACCGTCCATTGCAACCGCCGACATTGATTGGAGTAATGGCGCACCCCGCTGTCGCCGCTTTGGCGATGTTTACTTCTGCAGCGAGAATGGCCTTGAAGAAACACGACATGTGTTTATCGACCAGAACCGGCTTCGTGAACGTTTCTCCTTATTGACCGCAGCCTCCCCCTTCGTCATAGCAGAAACAGGGTTTGGCACTGGCCTGAATTTCCTCGCAGCCTGGCAAGTCTGGGATGAAACAGCCACACCACGCAACGGTTGCCTGCATTTCGTCTCCGCCGAACGTCACCCGATGACTCACGACGACCTTGCCCGAGCACTTACTCTGTGGCCAGAGCTCAAAGTCTACGCTGACCAACTGCTTGAACAGTATCCTGCCCCCACCTCCGGCGTCCATCGCCTGGTGCTCGCCGGTGGTCGCGTCAGGCTGACACTGTTTTTCGGCGACGTAGCCGATGCCTGGCGCGAGCTGGATTTTCGGGCGGATGCCTGGTTCCTGGACGGTTTCGCGCCCGCGAAAAATCCGGGCATGTGGACGAGTGAAGTCATCGACGCGATACCGGGCCACAGCAAGCCCGGCACGACTCTCGCCACCTTTACATCCGTTGGCGAGGTGCGGCGACGGCTGATTGCGGCTGGCTTCACCATGCGGAAAGTTCCCGGATTTGGCCCAAAATGGGACATGTTGGCCGGCACACTGGGAGACGCCACCAGCCCAGAAACACCGCCAGCCGCGAACGACGTTGAGTCCATTGCCATCATTGGCGCCGGAGTTGCTGGCAGCCTGCTGGCCCGGAATCTGGCGGAGCGTGGATTGCATGTTACTGTGATTGACCGCGCTCAAGAGGCTGGAACAGCCGCCTCTGGCAATATCCAGGGTGCGCTGTATGTCAAACTGGGCATCGAGTTCAATGATCAGGCAAAGCTCGGCCTCTCATCGTTGCTGTTCAGTCAACGCTACTATCAACAGTTCGGCGGCGAGTACTGGCACCCTTCCGGGCTTGTTCAACTGGCACACAGTGACAGCGAGCAAGACCGCCAGAACCGTTTCATCACCCGCAACGACTACCCCAACGCTGTATTGCAGCAGATCAGTGCGGAACAGGCGTCCGATCTTGCCGGCATTCCGCTGACTCGGGGAGGCCTCTGGTTCCCTCGCAGTGGATGGCTTGAGCCCGGCGGGCTTTGTCGGGCGTTAATGGCGCATGAGCGAATCTTTCAGTGTTTTGGTTTTGATGTCCATCGACTTACCCCCTGCAATGGCAAATGGCATATTGCGGGCAATGGTGAACAGGATGTTGTAGTCGATCGGGTGGTGATATGCGCCGGCCATCAGACACCGGACCTTATTCCGCTGAAGGGTGACTTCCGTTTCCGTGCGATTCGAGGGCAAGTGACTCACTTGCCGGCGACGGCGGTGAAATGCCCTGATGTGGTGGTGTGCGGATCTGGGTACCTCAATCCCGCCCACGGCGGCATGACGCTGGCGGGTGCCACCTTCGATCTTCATGACCCATCGCCGACCCTGTCTATCGAAAGCCACCGGGATAACCTTTCGATGCTCGATGCGATGGTACCGGGCGCGATGGACGGCGACGCAGGCGAGCTTGATCCCGCGAGTCTTGATGGCAAAGTCGGGTTTCGATGCACCACCCATGACTATCAACCGGTCGCTGGTCCGCTAATGGATGCCCGTAACCAACCACTGGAAGGAATCAACCTGTTTACCGGGCTGGGCAGCAAGGGGCTGAGTTACGCTCCGCTGCTCGCAGAATATCTGGCTGACCGACTCTCAGGGCAGCCCTCCTGCATACCCAGATCCCTCGCAAAACGCGTGGCAACGGACCGCTGCCACCGAGTAGATATAACATCGCAGGAAACAATCAGCGCCTGAAGAAATCAAACCTTCTGCCGATAACCGGAAAAGACCCTGTCACAACCGGAGCAGATCATTATGTCCATTCATGTCAGTGAACCCGGCAGACCCGTCGGAACACGCCTGCCGGAGATATTCCGGGGTCGCCGGGTGGGCGATGTCACAGAATTAAGTGAATCCCATAATATTGACGTTCGGCACAGTGAAGCAACCGACGCCGAATTCCAGCTTGCGGCCCGCTCCGGCCGCCAGCGTGCCATCGAGGAATACGGTGCTGCAGCATCCGGTGAATCCAAAGAGCGACGGGCCTACCTGCCGGTATCCCAGATCTGCACCCCTGCCCTGCATTCTCTGCCAGCCACCGCAAGCGTCGCTGATGCGATGGACGCCATGGATGAAAACGGCGTTAACCATCTCGTGATTACGGCAGATGGCAACGTAGCGGGGCTCGTGGATCTACGCTGGTTGCTGGCCTGGCTGCACGAAACCGATGCGAACGCCATGAGTGCCAGTTTCGTTAATATTGAGTTACCGGCCTTCCTGACCTCGTCTCCCGAGACCGATGCCCACCAGTTGGCAAGACTCATGCTCGCCCATCAACTGAATGCCGCTCTGGTGGTTGATGAGAGGGGCCAGTCAGCAGGCATCGTCACCAGCACCGATTACCTGAAGCTGTACGCGAACGCCAGCCGGCACGAGGGTAGCGTTTAGCCGTGGGTAGATCTACCGCACTCGATTAATGCAACGATAGCCCCTCTCCAGTAAACAGCCGAACCTCCCAGGTCTCAGACGTACCACTTTCGATTTTGACCAGGGCGGTTATTTCGTCATCGCGGTAATTTTCCAACCGTTCTATTTCGCCCTCTGCCCCATTCAGTGGCAACTGCGTTCTCCATTTCCGGCTGCTGTCATTGTCATCATCGCTGCTTTCCTCAAGTGAAATCCGCGCCAGGATGGGATTGATCAGGCTATTTCCCTCGCTTTCGCTGAAATTACCGTTGGTACTTCCTGCGACCAGAATATCCCGGTCGTAAGTGCGCACCGCACGCAGCGATTCAGTGGATGCATCATCCCCATCATTGAAAGTAAAGGCCCGAGTTACATCACCCAACGCCGTGTAGGACAACGCAAAGCCTGCCTGGCTGTTGATCTGACGGCGCCGTAATGAGCGGTTTCCATCGCCAGACTCGACGCGATAATGGCCGTCACCCTGGCCCACCAGCCAGACATTGTTGGTCCCGTAGATGCCGTCGGACAGGTTTTCGTTGCCGGCGGTTCCCCGCTGCCTGACGTTAATCGTGCTGTCTGCGCTGGAGGCGATGAAAAAGAACGCGTCTTTTCCGCCGAGCTGGGACTGGCCACTCACCGCGCCCGAGGAATCACCGATCAGCAGCGGACCGCTGGTGGAGGTACTGCCCCCTACAACCGACTCATCATGGCCTGCCGATCCTACCTGTCGTGTCCAGGCAACCACCGGCACAACCGAATTGCCATCAACGGTGGTGTCGATTCTCTGGAGAAAGCTGTCCACACCACCAGCGGCGGTTTCGTTCGGCCACTGGCCATTGGTTTCCCCGGCGTTCACTACGTAACCACCGTCTTCATCAATCCCGGTCCACCTGGGAATGTCATCACCGGGTGTGCCGGTCACAATGCTCCAAACCGGTACATAACTGTCCGGATCCTGTGCGGTGTCGAAGAAATAAAGCAGGGTATGAGCGTCCACACCGTCGCCGCCAGGGGTACCGTCCGGTGCCTGTCCACTGCCGAACGAGACGACGAATTCATAGCGGGTAACATCGTCCTCCCCTTCCTTGACCTCACGCTCGACAAAACCGATAACCGGTTCCGCACCCGGGGCAATGGCGGCCTCTGACAATCGCTGTTCCGTTATTTCCCCTTTCTGCGTGACGATACGCACCCAGGGACGGTCACCATCATCGATACGATAGCCGGCAATGAAAAGACGGCCGTTGTGCCCAAAAGCCGTGTCAGTGGGAATAAACGACGTACTGTTGCCCACCTCAAGCGATGAGGTCAGTTCGTTGATGTTCACCCGCAGCTTGTCAGCATCTGCCGAGGCGGCAAAATTCTCCCGTCCCGACTGATAACGTTCGTCCAGACCCAGCAGAACGAAGCGATCGTTCTCCAACTGGCCGTTGGTGTAGTCGTCGGGAATGCGGATGCGAAAGCGCATTTGCTCAACGCCCTCGGCAAAGGTGAGAAGATCCCCTTCCACCCAGTCGCCGTCCGCATTCCGGACTTCCACAAGGAACTCCTCGCCCAGGAGCACATCGGAATCATCATCCTCGCCCAGCTTCACACTGTAGGCGCCGGCCCGTTCGCCGCTGATCAACGCAACATACTCGCGAACAGCGCCGACGTTAAGCGCATCGCGGGTTCCGCCGGCCAAGGTTTCCAGGCGCACGGCCGGTTCATTGTCCGCTATCCGCAGCAATTCCCTGACACCGGAATTGGAACTGCCAAGCCCGGCAAGGCCAGACCTCACTTCGGTCAGCCGGATGTTCAGGGTTTCCAGGGGTTCGGCCTCGGTGTCCTCAATGACTTCCAGGCGGATGTAACATTCGGTGATTCCGGGTTCCAGAGTGATTACGCCTTTGGATAAAAATCCGTCATCGTCCGGCTGATACTGAAGATAGGAAGGCACCGGTAAGGTCGGCTCACTCTGCGTGCCCAAACCGACAATGTCCTTACCGATGATTGCCTCGTTGTCGTTGGCGGCGCCATTCTCACAACGCTGATGAGGGGGATCAATATCCTCGTCACAGCGTTGTGGATTGAAGCTTGAGTCCAGTTCAAAGGCCACCGACACACGGGTGACAGAGGGCTGATCAAGCAGTACGCGCACAAGAACGGGATAGGTGTCGCTGGTGCGTTGAACGGTCTTGACGACGGCACCATCATCGTCGTATTCGTTTACCTCGTATGTCTGGCGACCGATTTCTCCGACATCCGGAGCCTCGCACCGATTATCACGCTCCTCCGGCGCCTCAAATGCTTCTCCCTCGGTAAAATCGTCGATGGCCAGGCTAAGCACATTTTCCTGGACCTCAATGTCAAATGGCTGTGAACCAGCCGCACGGCCATCATTGCCAACCAGGGTGATGTTTTCCGTCGTGCCAAGGTCATCACGGCCTCTGGAGCCACCGGTCAGCCCCGGAACGCCCCGCATGATGACACCCTGGCGCGCCTTGTTGCTGGTGTCTTCCAGCGCCAGCCAGGACGGCGCATTGGTAAGCGAATAATCGAGAATGTCGTCGCTGTCGAAAGCGCCAAAATTGTAGGCGTATTCAACGCCCAGATAAGCATCGTCCGGCGGTGTTCCCAGAATGTAGGGGTCTTCGGCGTCCTGCTCGGTCTTGCAACCGCCAATGACAACCAGGATCAGTGACAGCAGGGCAATACAGCCCCCGCGGGGAAAACGGCGAAGAATACAGGAGAGGCAAGAGAGCGAATCGGCGCGCATGAAAAAGTCCGTTTCAGAGCATTGTTTTTATGGGTGCTTTACACACCGTTACAGAACAAGCTCATGGTAATCAATTTCACGGAGGCAGGATCTGCGCGAGTTCTCAGATTCTGGCCACGGACGGATCACAGGGTACGCCGTGGCCGGAGGTTTTATTCCAGACTGTGGGTCGCGAGAAAATCGACGAAGGCAGACTCGTCCATCACCGGGACACCCAGGTTTTCGGCCTTCGTCAGTTTCGAGCCGGCGGCTTCGCCGGCGACGACACAGGAGGTCTTGCCAGAGACGCTTCCCGCCACTTTGGCCCCCAGGGACTCCAGTTTTGCCTTGGCGTCGTCCCTCGTCATGCCAGACAGAGACCCGGTCAGTACCCAGGTTTCTCCCTTCAGGGGCTTTTCACTGGCGGTGATCACTTCAGTTTGCCATTGAACCCCTGCGTCTTTCAGGGCCTGGATGGTTTCCTGGTTGTGGGTCTGGTCGAAGAAGCTACGAATGTGACCGGCGACAATGGGCCCAACGTCCGGCACTGACTGCAGGGTATCCTCATCAGCCTCACTGATGGATTCCAGGGTTCCAAAGTGACTGGCCAGGGCTTTGGCCGTCGCCTCACCCACTTCCCGGATACCAAGAGCGTAGAGGAACTTCCAAAGGACCGGATTGCGGGATCGATCGATAGCGTCGATCAGGTTACCCGCCGACTTTTCTCCCATACGCTCAAGGCCGGTAAGGTCGGCTTTCTTAAGAAGGTACAGGTCAGCAACGGTGCTCACCAGCTCCCTGTCCACCAGGATATCAATCCACTTGTCCCCCAACCCTTCTATGTCCAGGGCCTTGCGGGACGCATAGTGCCGGATGGCTTCCTTGCGCTGTGCCGGGCAGAACAGCCCGCCAGAACAGCGGGCCACCACTTCGCCCTCGATCTGCACAATGTCGGACTGGCATACCGGGCAGGCATCCGGCAGTTCGACTTCACGGGCGTTGTCGGGGCGTCGTTCGGCCACAACCTTGACCACTTGGGGGATCACGTCCCCGGCCCGTCGAACGAACACGGTGTCTCCGATACGGACACCCAGTCGTTGGATCTCGTCCATATTATGCAGAGTGGCGTTGCTAACCGTGACGCCTCCCACAAATACCGGCTTGAGCCTGGCGACTGGCGTGATCGCACCGGTACGGCCGACCTGGAACTCCACGTCTTCAATGATCGTCAATTCTTCCTGCGCCGGGAATTTCTGGGCGATGGCCCATCGGGGGGCACGGGAAACAAACCCCAACTGCTGTTGCAATGCCAGGCTATTTACCTTGAAAACAATGCCATCGATTTCATAAGGGAGCGTGGCCCGTTTATCCATCAGCTCATTGTAGGCTTGCAGGCAGTCCTCCACGCCGGTCGCCCGACGCATCTCGGGGTTGATTCGGAACCCCCAGGCGCTGACCTGTTTCAGGCCCTCCCAATGTGTGGTGGGCAGCAGGCTTTCGTCTTCAAGCGCAACACTGTAGGCACATAATTCGAGTGGGCGTCGAGCCGTCACGGTGGGCTTTTTCTGTCTCAGACTGCCAGCGGCGGCATTGCGAGGGTTAACAAACGTCTTCTCACCCTTGTTCGCCAGGCGTCTGTTCAGCGCTTCGAACCCTTCCCGGGGCATATAGACTTCGCCCCGGACTTCCACCAGCTCAGGAACCTTGCCTCCGCGAAGCCTGAGGGGCACCGATGGAATGGTGCGGATGTTCGCGGTTATGTCCTCACCGGTATACCCATCGCCTCGAGTGGCTGCACGGGTCAGCACGCCGGATTCATAATGAAGGCTAACGGCCAGCCCATCCAGTTTGGGCTCGCAGACATACTCAATGTCGTCGCCGGTCTTGAGCCGGCCTTTCACCCGGCGATCAAAGTCCCTCAGCTCCTCGTCACTGAACGCATTGTCCAGGGAAAGCATGGGAATACGGTGAACCACCTCCTCGAAGGTGGTTTCCACCGATCCCCCCACTCGTCGGGTGGGGGTATCAGGCGTCACAATATCGGGGTATTGCGTTTCCAGGTCCTGTAATTCCCGGAACAGGCGGTCGTATTCGGCATCCGGTACGCGGGGATCGTCCAGAACATAGTATTGATAGTTATGCTCAGTGATGATGTCCCGGAGTTCTCCGGCCCGGCTGATAACGTCGGGAGAGGCTTTGGTCATTGTCTGGGGGATCGTTGTTTGCGTTCAAACTCGCGGATGCGTTGGCGGCAGTGTTCAATGGTTTGCGGGGTCATCACGCTTCGCCGCTCGTCCTTCAGTTCACCGCCAAGATTGCGTACCACGCACTGCGCCGTTTCCAGCATGAACTCGAAGGCTTGCATGGAATTGGTGGGCCCGGGCATGCTCATAAAGAAGCTGATCCCCGGCGTGGACAAGGCCGGCATATCCTCGGGTTTGAAGGTACCGGGCTCAACGGCGCTGGCCACGCTGAACTGGACCGGGCTGGTGGTGTCCGACTGCTCGTGGCGATGGTAGATGTCCATGTCGCCATGCTCCAGGCCGCAGGCTTCGAACAGCGCCTTGAGTTTGGTACCCGCGAAATTCTGCTCACTTTTTGCCAAAACATTGATAACGACCACTTCCCGGGCCTCCGGCCGGTTGGCGCCTGCGAGGGGCTGCCCTGATTGTCGTGCCGCGGTTTCCCGCCTTGCAGTGTCCTCCTCCACCTCGGTGGTTACAGTGGGGGGCGCTGCGTCTTCATCAGGGCCAGTGTCCGCAATATCGGCTTCAGGTTCTTCGTCAACCGCACCCCAACCGGTGTCGGAATCGTATTCAACGTCACTGGGTTCACTGGCAGCCAGATTTTCCGCGTCCGGTTCAGCCGCTGCCGCCGGTTCTTCGGCGTTGTCCTTGCCCGTAACGCCCGCGCTGCTTACCACCGGCCTGGTCGGTTTGGGCTTGGGCCTGGCGAACCGACTCTTTTCAGGCTTGACGTAGCCGCGCTCTTCCAGCGTGTCCCGTGAAATGGTGCGCGCCCCTCCATTGGGGAGCTCAGGGTTGTAGTCCTGCTCCAACGGGGAATCGTCGAGATCATCCGCGCCCATGCCAGAGGAGATCGCGATTGATTCCTTGCGGGCGCGCCTCATCCGGCGCAAACCATCAATCACAATACCGAGGATAACCAGGGTGCCGATGGCAATTAACCATTCCCTAAGAGACATAGTGGTGCTGTCCTGTTTGCAGATCAGATATCGTTGCTACTCTAAGAAAAGCCTGTAATGAATACAACGCAAACACAGTCCAGATGGCAGTTTTGTCATTTTTGCACAAACCGTGACCGCCTGTCCGCCAGCGACGAGGCATCACGCTTCAGCCAGTGCGGCAGCCTCGTCCACATCTACGGATACCAGCCGTGAGCATCCTGGCTCATGCATCGTGACCCCCATCAGTTGGTCGGCCATTTCCATGGCAATCTTGTTGTGGGTAATGTAGATGAACTGTACCTGTTTTGACATTTCCTTGACCATGTTGGCGTATCGTCCCACGTTGGCATCGTCTAACGGTGCATCCACCTCATCCAGCATACAGAACGGGGCCGGATTGAGCTGGAAGATAGAGAACACCAATGCGATGGCCGTCAATGCCTTCTCCCCACCGGAAAGCAGGTGAATGGTGCTGTTTTTCTTGCCCGGCGGCCGCGCCATGATGGCAACGCCCGTTTCCAGCAGATCCTCCCCCGTAAGCTCAAGGTAAGCATTGCCTCCTCCGAACACTTTCGGGAACAGCGCCTGGAGCCCCCCATTGACCTGGTCGAACGTCTCCTTGAAGCGCTGCCGGGTTTCACGATCGATCTTGCGTATGGCGTTGTCCAGGGTTTCCAGCGCTTCCATCAGGTCTTCATGCTGGCTGTCCAGATAGGTCTTGCGCTCGCTCTGAACCTGGTACTCCTCGATGGCAGCGAGGTTGATAGCACCCAGGCGCTGAATCCGGGATCCGATTTTTTCAAGGTCTTCCGCCCAGGCCTTCTCGCTGGCATCTTCAGGTAAGGTGGACAGCACTTCCTGCAGGCGGACGTCCAGTTCCTCAAGCTGTTCCAGATGATTGCTGGCGCGAATCTCCAGTGCCTGGGATTCCATTTTCAGCTTCTCGAGGCTGGCGCGGACGTCCTGGATGGTGTGCTCTATGCGGCTGCGACTTTGCTCCCGATCGCGCACCTCCTGATCAATTTCTTCAAGGGCATCCCGGGCAGCACCCAACTTTCCCTCTTCAGCCAAACGCCTGTCCAGCAGGCCTTCCAACTGCATTTGTAGGTCTTCGATGGGCTCTTCGGCGTTTTCGCGGCTTTCACGGAGAATGTCGAGGCGCTCGTCCAGGCGCTCTTTCTGCAGCTGCATTCGGTCAATGGTCTGACGCAAGCCATCACGCTGGCTGTTCAGGGACTGAAGCTGGAGCTGCAACTGGTGGGCATGGTCCCGATCGTGCCGAGCCTCCTGACGAAGCCGGTCAAGGTTTTCACGCAGCACGTCCCGACGTTCAAGCAGTCGTTCCTTCTCTTCATCACTGTCTTCCGTCGATGCCAGGGCCTGCTGCCACTCCTCCCGGGTTTCCAGCAGTTGCCCCTGCTGTTCTTCAAGATTCATGGACACGTCCGTGAGATCGTCACGAATGCGCTGCAGCCTTGCATCAATCTGTTCCGCACGCGCTTTCAGGCCGCTGATCTTGGACGACAGGGTGGCGAGTTCCCGATCAGCATCCGCCAGCCGGCCCTGGGCCTCGTCCCTGGCGGCTTCCGCCCGTTCTGATTGTTCCAGCAACCGGTCCAGGTTATCGGTGGCGGCTTCCAGCGAGGCTTCCGCCTGTTCCAATTCTCCCGCCAGTGCGGTGACTTTCTTCTGGCGCTCGATGACACCAATCTGGGCCGCGTCGGAATCGGGCATCAACACCCAGTCGGCGGAAAACCAGGCACCCTCGGGGGTTATGAGACTCCTGCCCGGCGCCAAACCTTTCTGTCGTTCCAGCGCGTCCTCCATGGACTCCGCAGTATCAACAAGCGCCAGCAAGGGTGCCATGCCCCCAGCGCCGGATACCTTGCTTGCGAGCCCCTCTGATGGACGATTGGCGCTGGTATCGCTATTCACCAATGCCAAACCTCGGGGAGCATCGTTCATGTCGGAGTGCACGCCCTCCAGCCCGGGCACGCTCAGCCCCTGGCTGAAACGCCCAATGACCTGCTCTACCGCAAATTCCCAGCCATCGTCTATCCGAAGCTGCGTAGCCAGTCGTGGACTGTCGCTGAGGCTGTGTTTGTTGAGCCACGCCTGCAAAGTGTCGTCCTGGCTTCCCATCTGTTCGTCCAGCAGGGCCTGCTGGGATTCCAGCGATGCCCTCAGGCTCTGGACCTGCTGGCGCGCATCCGTGGCAGCCTGCTCTGCGTCCCGCTGATGGTGGCGTGCCTCCTGGAGTTCGTCCTGGACAACGTTGATTCGCTCAGAGGCTTCCTCCCTCTGCAACTCCAGGGTTTCCTGCTGCTCCAGCAGGTCGTCCAGTTCTGCCCGATCAACCTGCCCTTCCAGCAGATCCTGTTCTTCTCGAAGCCGTTGTTGACGGGTGCGCAGTTGTTCAATGGCATTTTCCTGGGAACGGATACTGGACTGGGCCAGTTCTGCCTGCCGGCGCGCATCCGCTGACCGGGAACTGAAGTCCTCCCAGTTGTGCTGCCACTCGCTCATGGCATCCTCGGCACTCTGGAGCTTTTCGCCGGATTCCTCCGATTTCAGGATCAGCGCCTCCTGCTCCGGCTCCAACATATCCAGTTCTTCCTGGATGCCCGTCAGTTTCTCTTCATCCTGTTCCAGTTCCCGAGCCAATTCGCGCTGGTTGGCCATGGCCTGGTCCAGTTCCGCTGCCGTCTGGCGGCTGCGCTCGCGTTGGTGCTCGAGGCTCTGCTCAATGCGGGCAATGTCAGCACCGGCTTCGTAGTAACGCGCCTGCGCCCGATTGAAATGTTCGTTACGCTCCTGATGCCCGTCCCGCAGGGATTCCAGAGCCGTTTCGAGGCTGACCCGTTCAGACAGCTGCTTCTCGAGCTCTAGCTCGGTATCCCGGATGCGGGTACGCCAGGTCTGAAGATCGGTGTCCAGAGACTGCCAGCGCAACACCGTCAGTTCGGCCTTTTTCTGGCGTTCTTCCTGCTTGTAGGCCTTGTATTTTTCTGCCGACTGAGCCTGACGCTCAAGGTGTTGCAGTTGCCTGCCAAGTTCGTCCCGAAGATCCGTCAGGCGCTCCAGGTTCTCCTGGGTCCGGCGGATGCGGCTTTCGGTTTCCTTGCGACGCTCTTTATACTTGGAGATACCCGCAGCTTCCTCAATATACACCCGCAATTCTTCCGGCTTGGCCTCGATCAGTCGCGAGATCATTCCCTGTTCGATAATGGCGTAGCTGCGGGGACCCAGCCCGGTCCCGAGGAAGAGGTCGGTAATGTCACGACGTCGGCATTTGGAGCCATTCAGGAAGTACTCCGACTGCCCCTCGCGGGACACACGGCGGCGTACCGAAATTTCGTTGAAACGCACGAACTCGCCGGGCGCTGAGCCGTCGCTGTTGTCGAACACCAGTTCTATGGAGGCCTGGCCAACGGGTTTGCGCGCACTGGAGCCATTGAAGATAACATCCGACATGGACTCGCCACGGAGATACTTGGCCGAGCTTTCCCCCATCACCCAGCGCACCGCATCGATGATATTGGACTTGCCACAACCGTTGGGGCCCACGACCGCTGTCATGTTGGACGGAAACGGCACAGTGGTGGGATCAACGAAAGATTTGAAACCGGACAGTTTGATGGACTTCAGGCGCATATCAGGCGCTCACCTCTTCCCTGAGAATACTCAGTACCTGTTCACGCTGGTGTTCACCAAACTCACAGATGGCGGTTTCAAGGCCGGCGGAGTCGTCACGCACAGCTGCATCTGCAAGTTGCCGGAAAAAGCGCCCGGTTTCCGCCAACTCATCGCGGAAGTTCTCCAGCGCGACGAAATAAGTCCGGCTGATCGCAGGCCGGAAATTCTCCAGGGTTTCCTCAAGGAACGGGTTTTCCACCAGTCCATAGGCGTAGCGCATTACCCCGAATCCGGCATCAATCACCTGCTCGGCAGCATCTCCGCCAGAGGAATTGAGCGCATCAATGACCGCCTGAAGCTCTCGCACCTGGCCCATCACGCCAGACAGTTCGCTGCCGGACCAGCGTTCCAGCACCTTACGCCCCAGCATGCACAGCAAATCAATGTAGATATCGTAGAGGCTGTTGACGAGCTCCGGAGTCAAACGGGACACCACAGCACCACGGCGAGGAAAAATATCCACCAGATGGCGGCGCTGAAGAATCAACAGCGCCTCACGAACGGAACCACGACTGACATTCAGTTCACCGGCAACCTTGAGTTCCTGGATTCGCTCGCCCGGCCTCAGGTCGCCGGTCACAATGCGCTGCCCCAGGTGCTGGGCTATCTGTTCGGAAAGACTTTCGGGGGCCTGAAACCTCATAAAGTTCGTCGCTCACTCGCTACTGGCAGCAAAGAATAAGCGCAGAAGTTTACCACAGGCACCCGTGAGCCCAATCCCCTTGTCGGACATTTTAACGATCCGGTCATGCCGGCAAACGTATGCCGGAAACTTGACGCACCCGGCACCAACGCTGCCCCAACCTCTGAAAAATGCTGGATATATGTTCCTTATGAAACTGTTTTTGTTGGCTATTTCTACTACTGGCTCAAACTATGCTTAAAGAAGGCAAAATAACTGAACAGGCAGCTTTGTGTGAAACACATCCCGTCAATCAACAAGCCCGGACCACAACCTCAGAAACTCGCTGCCCTGCGTCAGGCGCACCGCGACTGGAATGAATCTCCGGACGTGCTTACCCGGCTGACCCGCAGACTGTCCACAACACTCAGCCTGGAAACACAACTGGCGATTCTGGCCGATGAGATTGCCAGCGTAGTTCCCCACGACTGCCTGACTTACCGCCATACCATAGCGTCGCGGGATTTTGTCTACGTAACCGGTATGGGCGGCCCCCATCGCTGTGAATATCGGCTCAATCTCGAGGGCGGCTTTTACGGCACACTTTCTCTCAGCCGTCGGCAGAAGTTCACTGAACAGGAACTCGAAGGCATTGAATTGATGCTTGCGGTCGCCATCTGCCCTGTTCGCAATGCCTGTCAGTTTATTGCTATCGAGCAGGCGGCTCTAACGGACTCGCTGACCGGTGTGCCGAATAAGCGTGCCATGGACGAGGCGCTGTCCCGTGCTTGCTGTCTTGGCGACAGGCATGGAGAACAACATTCACTGATCCTGTGCGATCTGGATTATTTCAAACAGGTGAATGACCAATACGGCCATGTGGTGGGGGATCACATACTGAAACTGGCGGCCGAAGAACTTGAAAAGGCCGTCAGGAATTCCGACAGCGTGTACCGCTTTGGCGGAGAAGAGTTTGCCATTCTGCTGGCCCATACCGACGAGGCAAACGCTCGTGACGTGGGCGACCGTATTCGCGAATTCATCAACACCATTGTGGTGAACTGCGGGGATACCAATATTACGGTCACTGCCAGCTGCGGCGTAGCCATGAGAATGGCGGATGAATCTGCTGACCAGTGGCTTGCCCGCGCCGACGAAGCGCTGTACCGGGCGAAAGCCCATGGTCGCAATTGCACACGGGTTTTCGCCGCTATCAGTAAGTGATCAGCGTTTTCCAGACTTTGCCGGTGGCTTGCCTGATGGTTTCCGGCCTGTCGAAGGGCCAGCACTGTCGACCTGCCATCGCGCGCCACCAGATTTGCGTGGCCCCGTCCCGGACTGTTTGCGGCGCTTGCGATCAAGGGTCTTTTGCTCAGACGGCGTTTTTGCCGGAATCTCTACCGGCTTCAAATCCACGGCTTTGCTCAGCGAATCCACGGCCTTCTGATCCAGCTCTTCCCATTTACCAACGGTCAGGCGGCTTGGCAGGAAAATTGGCCCGTAACGCACTCGCTTCAACCGACTGACCCTCACACCCTGGGATTCCCAAAGCCTACGCACTTCTCGGTTACGGCCTTCCAGAAGCGTGACATGGAACCATTGGTTGATTCCCTTGCCTCCGGCCTCGCTGATGTCTGAAAACTTCGCCATGCCGTCGTCGAGCAGCACCCCCTCGGACAACCTTTTGACCATCGCTTCATCCACGTCGCCAAAAACCCTGACCGCGTATTCTCGATCAATCTGACGCGACGGGTGCATCAAACGGTTGGCAAGCTCCCCATCGGTGGTGAACAGCACCAGGCCGGTGGTATTGATGTCCAGTCGCCCAATGGCAATCCAGCGGTGATCACGAAGCCGGGGAAGACTATCAAATACCGTCGGTCGTCCTTCCGGATCGCGGCGTGTGGTGACCTCACCCTCTGGTTTGTTATAGATAAGCACCCGCCTGACCAGCTCGGCTCCTGCCACTATGTCCAGGCGCTTGCCGTCGAGCTCAATGCGATCATCAACCGTGGCTTTCTGCCCCGGTTCAACCGGTTTTCCATTGATGCTCAGGCGACCGGCCCCGATCCAGGATTCAACTTCCCGACGCGATCCCACGCCAGCACGCGCCAATAGCTTCTGTATGCGCTCCGGGCCGGAAACGGTGGTTTCATCCGCCTGCCGTTGTTCAGGTTTCTTGGGGCGATTGGCCGCCATGGATCTGTCCTTAACGAGTGGCTGACGCCGATGGCATCAGTGAAGTGTTTGTTCTGGCGCGTTGTCGGGATTGGAGTCTTCCCCATTGCCACCAGTGCTTCGGGCCGGAGATTCGAATTCGATCTCAGCCTGCATGTTTTTCTCGATTTCCCGACCGATTTCTTCCAGGTCCCGTATTTCTGACAAGGGCGGCATCTGCTCCAGACCTTCCAGATTGAAATAGTCCAGAAACTGACGGGTGGTTGCATACATAGCGGGCCTGCCGGGCACATCGCGGTGCCCCACGACCCTCACCCATTCCCGCTCAAGCAACGTACGAACAATATTGCTGCTGACGGTGACACCCCGAATGTCCTCAATTTCACTACGGGTGATGGGCTGGCGATAGGCAATCAGTGCCAACGTCTCCAGCAATGCGCGGGAGTACCTCTGGGGCTTTTCCTCGAATAAGCGCCCTACCCACGGAGCAAATTCTTCCCGCACCTGTAGACGATAACCACTGGCTATTTTCTTCAGCTCGAATCCCCGCCCCTGGCAAGACTGCTCCAGCAAGAGCAGCACATGCTCCATCACCTGGCGGGCCGGGCGCTCACCTTCTTCAAAAAGATCCCGTAGTTGGTCGACCGATAAGGGTTTGCCGGCTGCCAGTAACGCAGCTTCGGTTATGGCCTGTATTTTGCGGAGATTTTCCTCGTTCATACCGCTCTCGCCCTGACATGGATCGGGCCCAGCACCTCGGCTTGGACCACTTCGATCAGTTGCTCCTTGACCAGTTCCAGGGTCGCCAGGAAACTCACCACAACCCCCAGTCGTCCCTCCTCCGGAGTGAACAGACTTTCGAACGTTACGAACTGGTCATCCCGCAGGACCGATAATATCGACGACATGCGTTCACGGGTGGATAAACGCTCACGCTCCACATGGTGGCTGGTAAACAGGTCTGCGCGTTTAAGCACGCCCTGCAACGCAAACAGAATTTCCCGCAAGTCCACGTCGGGATGGGGCTGACTGGAAGGCATCCGGGGCAGCGCAGCAGAGGCAACAAAATTGTCCCGCTCAAGCCGCGGCATATCATCGATATCCTCGGCAGCCTGCTTGAAGCGCTCATACTGCTGCAGCCTGCGTATCAGTTCTGCCCGCGGATCGATGTCCTCTTCGTCCTCGGATTCCTGCCTCGGCAGCAGCATCCTGGATTTTATCTCCGCCAGAGTCGCAGCCATAACCAGATACTCTGCCGCCAACTCGAACCGCATGGCTTCAACGGCGCCGATGTAGTCCATGTACTGCTTGGTGATCTCGCTGACATCAATGTTGAGGATGTCCATGTTTTGGCGACGGATCAGATACAGCAACAAATCCAACGGCCCTTCAAAGGCCTCAAGGAATACCGCCAGGGCATCGGGGGGAATATACAGGTCACGCGGCAGGTCAACCACCGGCTTACCCGAGACACGGGCAAGTGGCGCCTGCTCAGCAGGCGCCCCAAGTGCCTCAGCACTCTCATCCGCCGTCGTACTGCCTGTGGTTTCCTCCGTCATGCTCTCTCCAAAGTCGTCAGCGTCAGGGCTTAGCGGTAGTTCAGGCCCATGGCTGTACGAACTTCCTCAAGGGTGTCCCTCGCTGCATCCCTGGCTTGCTCGCAACCCTCTTCAATAATGGCATGAACCAGATCAGGGTTTCCTTCATATTCGCGAGCACGTTCATGCAGGGGGCGCTGCTCTTCAATAATCGAGTCAATCAGCGGTTTCTTGCACTCCAGGCAACCAATGCCCGCCGAGCGGCAGCCGGTTTGCACCCATTCCTGAGTATCTGCATCGGAATAAACCTGATGAAGCCCCCAAACTGGACACTTCTCCGGTTCGCCCGGATCGGTGCGACGCACCCGCTGGGGGTCGGTCTGCATGGTGCGGACTTTCTGGGCGACGCTGTCAGGGTCTTCGCGCAAGCCGATGTAGTTGTTGTAGGACTTGGACATTTTCTGGCCGTCCAGTCCCGGCATTTTCGATTCCGGTGTCAGCAGGGGCTGGGGTTCCGGAAGAATCACCTTGCCACCACCTTCGATATAGCCGTACAGCCGTTCACGGTCGCCCAGGGAGATGTTCTGTTGCTCCTTGAGCAAAGCCCGAGCCGTTTCCAGGGCTTCCATATCACCCTCTTCCTGGTAACGCTTCTTCAGAGTGCGGTACAGCTTGGCGTTCTTCTTGCCCATCTTGACGATGGCACCCTCTGCCTGCTCCTCAAACCCTGGCTCACGGCCGTAGATGTGATTGAAGCGGCGAGCGACTTCGCGCGTGATTTCCACGTGGGACACCTGATCCGCACCCACGGGTACGCGGCCGGCCCGATACATCAGAATGTCCGCGCTCTGCAGCAGTGGATAGCCGAGAAAACCGTAGGTAGCCAGGTCTTTCTCTCGAAGTTTCTCCTGCTGATCCTTGTAGGTGGGGACGCGCTCGAGCCAGCCCAATGGGGTAATCATCGACAACAGCAGATGCAGCTCCGCGTGTTCCGGTACCTTGGACTGGATGAACATCGTTGAGGACCCGGGATTGACGCCTGCCGCAAGCCAGTCGATTACCATATCCCAGACGCTGTCCTCAATACCGCTGGGATCATCATAGTTGGTGGTCAGCGCGTGCCAATCGGCAACGAAGAAAAAGCATTCGAATTCATGCTGGAGTTTGACCCAGTTCTTCAGAACACCATGATAATGGCCAAGGTGCAACTTGCCGGTGGGACGCATGCCGGACAAAATCCGTTGCTGGGAATCGACAGAACTCAAAGCATGAACTCCTTTTGTTTATAGGGAACAGCCATCATATTGCAGGCTGACCGGGCATTATAGTCTTATGTGTGGCCCGCGTTAAGAAGGCATTGAAAAACCTGCACTGGCGCCAGAAAACAAAAAGCCCCCGGCAGTCCGCATGGCAGACCCGGGGGCTTTCCTTCACCGGCGGTATTTTACCAGCCAGTCACTTCCTTCAGCGCCTTGCCGATTTCAGCCAGGCTGCGCACGGTTTTGACACCGGCGTCGTTCAGGGCAGCGAATTTCTCATCCGCCGTGCCCTTACCACCGGAGATAATCGCACCGGCGTGGCCCATACGCTTACCAGGAGGCGCCGTCACACCCGCGATGTAGGACACCACCGGCTTGCTGACGTTTTCCTTGATGAACGCAGCGGCTTCTTCCTCAGCGGTTCCGCCGATTTCGCCGATCATCACGATGGCTTCTGTCTGCGGATCGTCCTGCAGCAACTGCAGGATATCGATGAAGTTGGAGCCCGGAATCGGGTCACCACCGATGCCGACACAGGTGGACTGACCATAACCGAAGTCGGTGGTTTGCTTGACCGCTTCATACGTCAGGGTACCTGAGCGGGACACAATGCCCACTTTGCCCGGCTTGTGGATGTGGCCCGGCATGATACCGATCTTGCTCTCACCTGGCGTGATCACACCCGGGCAGTTCGGCCCGATCATGCGAACACCCTTGCGATCGACGTACTCCTTTGCGTAGAGCATGTCGATGGTCGGGATGCCTTCGGTGATGCAGACGATCAGCTGGATACCAGCGTCAGCCGCTTCAACAATGGCGTCTTTACAGAACGGCGCAGGAACGTAGATAACAGTAGCTTCGGCGCCCGTCTTCTCGACCGCTTCACGCACGGTGTTGAACACCGGCAGACCCAAGTGTTCAGTGCCGCCCTTACCGGGGCTTACGCCACCAACCATTTTTGTACCGTACTCAATGGCTTGTTCAGAATGGAACGTGCCCTGTGCGCCGGTAAAGCCCTGGCAGATAACCTTGGTGTCTTTGCTAATCAGGATGCTCATTATTTACCCCCCGCGGCTTTAACGACTTGCTCTGCCGCATTCGACAGACTGGTGGCGGCAATGATGTTCAGGCCACTGTCAGCGAGTACTTTAGTGCCCTTCTCGGCGTTGTTACCTTCCAGACGCACAACCACAGGAACCTTGACGCCAACATCTTTTACGGCGCCGATGATGCCCTCGGCAATCATGTCACAGCGAACAATGCCGCCGAAGATGTTGACCAGTACCGCTTTTACGTTGTCGTCAGACAGGATGATCTTGAACGCTTCGGAAACGCGTTCTTTGGTGGCACCGCCGCCAACGTCCAGGAAGTTCGCAGGCTGGCCGCCGGACAGCTTGATGATGTCCATGGTACCCATGGCCAACCCAGCGCCGTTAACCATGCAGCCGATGTTGCCATCCAGAGCCACGTAGTTGAGTTCCCATTTGGCAGCTTCGGCTTCCCGGGAATCTTCCTGGGAGGGATCGTGCATCTCATGGATCTTCTTCTGACGGTACAGGGCGTTGCCATCAACACCGATCTTGGCGTCCAGGCAATGCAGATCCCCGGCTGGCGTGATAACCAGTGGGTTAATCTCCAGCAGCGCCAGATCACGATCTTCAAACAGTTTCGCCAGACCCATGAAAATCTTGGTAAACTGACCGATCTGCTTGCCTTCGAGACCCAATTTAAAAGCGAGTTCGCGCCCCTGGTACGGCTGCGCGCCGACCAGCGGGTCGATTTCGGCTTTCAGGATCTTTTCCGGAGTTTCTTCGGCAACCTGTTCGATCTCAACACCACCTTCGGTGGAGGCCATGAACACGATACGGCGAGTACCGCGATCGACAACCGCACCCAGATAGAGTTCCTGGTCGATATCGGTAAGGGACTCAACAAGAATCTTGCTGACTGGCTGGCCGTTTTCATCGGTCTGGTAAGTCACCAGATTCTTGCCGAGCCAGTTTTCAGCGAAGGCACGGATTTCGTCTTTGCTCTTGACCAGCTTTACACCACCGGCCTTACCTCGGCCACCAGCGTGAACCTGTGCCTTTACAACCCATGCGTCACCACCGATTTCGGTGGCAGCCGCTACGGCTTCCTGAGGGGTATCGCAGGCAACGCCCTGGGATACTGGCAGGCCATATTCAGCGAAAAGCTGTTTGCCCTGATATTCATGCAAATTCATAGTTAATGTCCCGCTTTCTGATGGAGGATAACCACATACGGAAATTGAACCCGCGCTATGCGAATTCGGTTCGACGCGCCGGGGATCACCTCAGCGCATCCTTAACGCGACCGGAAACCAGCCGTTTTAATAGCAGCGGGGCGCCGTCATTGGCGCCCCTGTTTCCTGGCTCGCGTTACTTCTTTTTGCGACGGTTGGCGATGTGAATCGCTCCGCCGGCAACACCCAGAGCCGCTTCATGCACAGACTCGGACAGAGTCGGATGTGCAAAACAGGTCAGGGCAAGATCTTCTGCACTGGAACCAAACTCCATGGCGATGACACCCTGAGCTACGATTTCAGAGGCCTGCGGGCCCACCACGTGGAAACCGACAATGCGGTCGGTTTTCGCGTCGGCGATGATCTTGACCATGCCGGACGCCGCATTCGCAGCCATGGCGCGACCATTGGCGGCAAACGGGAACGTACCCACATTGTACTCTTCACCTTCGGCTTTCATCTCCTGCTCGGTCTTCCCGACCCAGGCAACTTCCGGCGAGGTGTAGATCACGTTCGGGATGCAATCGTAGTTAACCTGCGGCTTGTGCCCGGCAATACGCTCAGCAACCATAACGCCTTCTTCGGATGCCTTGTGGGCCAGCATCGGGCCACGAACCACGTCGCCAACCGCCCAGACACCCGGCGCTTCGGTTTTACAGTTGTCATCCACGAAGATGAAACCGCGCTCGTCCATCTTTACACCGGAGTCTTCAGACAGCAGGTTATCGGTATAGGGGCGACGGCCAACAGCGACGATCAACTTGTCGAACTTGGCTTCCTGCTTACCCTTGGAATCCTCATAGGTCACGTTAACCAGCTTGCGCTTGACTTCGGCACCGGTCATACGTGCGCCCAGCACAATGTTAAGGCCCTGTTTCTGGAACTGTTTCAACGCATCCTTGGCAACCTGCTGGTCAACCACTGGCAGGAAGGTATCAACAGCTTCAAGTACCGTTACCTCTGCACCCAGGCGGGCCCAAACACTACCGAGCTCCAAACCAATAACGCCGGCGCCAATAACACCAACACGCTTGGGAACCTCAGTGAATTCCAGTGCGCCCTCGGAATCGACAATGTACTTGCCGTCGAAAGGTGCGGGCGGAATCTGGATCGGCTTGGAGCCAGTCGCAATAATGACATTTTCCGCCTCGTAGGTTTTGGTCTTACCATCCTTATCGGTAACTTCCACGTTGCGGTTGGCCAACAGTTTCCCGTGGCCATAGATCGGTGTAACGCCGTTGGACTTGAACAGGCCACCGATACCACCGGTCAGCTGGTCCACGATGCCTTCCTTGCGCTTCATCATCTTGGCGATGTCGAAGCCGACTTCCTTGGCGATAATGCCCTGCTCGGCAAAATCGTGGCTGGCCTCCTCATATTTGTGGGAAATCTCCAGCAACGCCTTGGAAGGAATGCAGCCCACATTCAGGCAGGTACCGCCAAGCCGGTTCTTGCCTTCCTTGTCGGTCCAGGACTCGATGCACGCGGTTTTCAGGCCCAGCTGAGCCGCTTTGATGGCGGCAACATAGCCGCCCGGGCCAGCGCCAATGACGATTACGTCGTACTTGTCAGACATGTTTTATCCCGTTATCCAATTCGTTAAGTGTCAGCTCAGACGTCCAGCAGAATGCGCGCCGGGTCTTCAAGCATTTCCTTGATAGCCACCAGGAACTGCACTGCTTCCTTGCCATCGATCATGCGGTGGTCGTAGGAAAGCGCCAGATACATCATCGGCTGAATCTCGACCTTGCCGTTCACAGCCATCGGACGCTCCTGAATCTTGTGCATACCCAGGATAGCCGTCTGTGGCGGGTTGAGGATCGGCGTGGAGATCAGTGAACCGAAGATACCACCGTTGGTGATGGTAAAGGTGCCACCGGTCATATCCTCGATGCCGAGCTTGCCGTCTTTGGCCTTGGTTCCGTACTCGACGATTTTCTTCTCAATGCCGGCCAGGCCGAGCGCATCAGTGTCACGAACCACGGGCACGACCAGACCGCGATCGCTTGAAACCGCAATACCGATATCCTGGTAACCATGGTAAACCATGTCGTTGCCGTCGATGGAGGCATTGACCGCCGGGAATCGCTTCAGGGCTTCGGTCGCCGCCTTGGTAAAGAAGGACATGAAACCGAGCTTGACCCCATGACGCTTCTCGAAGCTTTCCTTGTATTGTTTACGCAGCTCCATGACCGGCCCCATGTTCACTTCGTTGAACGTGGTAAGCATGGCAGCAGTCTGCTGGGCATTGACCAGTCGCTTGGCGATACTGGCGCGCAGACGGGTCATGGGAACGCGCTTCTCCGGACGCTCGCCGGAACCAACATCCACCTGCGGCATATCGCCGGCCGGCTTCGACTCAGAAGCTGAAGTAGACCCTGAAGATTTCCCAGCATCTATATGATTTTGAACGTCTTCCTTGGTCACTCGACCGTCTTTTCCGGTACCTTCAACGGCGCCTGGATCAACGCTGTTCTCCTCCGCCAGCTTACGCGCCGCCGGGCTGAGGATGGCTTCGCCAGAGGACTTGGCAGGTGCTTCGGAGGACTTTTCCGAAGTCGCTTCGGACTTACTTTCTTCTTTCTTGCTGTCATCCTTGGCTGCAGGCATGGAGTCACCAGCCGCACCTTCCTTGAACTTACCGACGACTTCACCACTTTCTACGGTGTCGCCTTCGCCCTTGAGTACTTCCTCGATAACACCATCCGCCGGAGCTACCACCTCGAGTACGACCTTGTCGGTTTCAATATCGACAATCAGTTCGTCACGTGAACAGGCTTCGCCAGGCTGCTTATGCCAGGTCGCGACTGTCCCCTCTGCGACCGACTCTGGGAATACTGGGGCTTTTATTTCAGTTGACATCTCGGATCCTTAGTTCGGTAGCTCGTCAGATTTCAAACGCGTCGTTAACCAGTTTTTTCTGTTCTTCAATGTGAACCGACATATGGCCACAGGCCGGAGCAGCAGAGGCGTCACGACCGGCATACTGAAGATACAGCTTGGGATTATGACGATGCAGCGCATTGCGCATATGATGCTGGCTGCAATACCAGGCCCCCTGATTCATGGGCTCTTCCTGGCACCAGACCACGTGCTTGAGCTTGCTGTGCTGGCTCAGGAGCTCGTCCAGATCGTCTCCCGGGAATGGGTATAGCTGTTCGATACGAACAATAGCAACGTCATCCCGCTCGTCCGCTTTCTTGCGCTCCAGCAGGTCGAAGTAGACCTTACCGCTGCACAGTATCAGACGAGTGACTTTTTTCGGGTCGGAGGGTTCTTTCTCCGGCAGTACTGTCTTGAAGGTACCCGATGTCAGGTCGTCCAGTTCCGAGGTGGCTTCCTTATGACGCAACAGGCTCTTTGGCGTAATCGCAACCAGAGGTTTACGCAGCGGGCGCTTGACCTGACGACGCAGCATATGGAACACCTGGGATGGCGTGGTTGGCACGCAAACCTGAATGTTGTGTTCCGCGGACAACTGCAGGAAACGCTCCAGCCTTGCCGAACTGTGCTCCGGACCCTGACCTTCATAGCCATGTGGCAACAGCAGGGTAAGGCCGCACAAACGACCCCACTTGTGCTCACCACTGGTCAGGAACTGGTCAATCACCACTTGGGCGCCGTTGGCGAAGTCACCGAACTGGGCTTCCCAGACCACAAGACCATTGGGTGCCGTGGTGGAATAACCATACTCGAACGCCATCACTGCCTCTTCTGAGAGCAGTGAGTCGTAGATTTCAAACTTCGGCTGGTTCTCGGCAATGTGCTCCAGGGCAATATGGTGGGCACCGTCCTTCTGGTTGTGCAGTACCGCGTGGCGGTGAGAGAAGGTGCCACGACCAACGTCCTGGCCGGTAATCCGGATGGGATGCCCTTCGTTCAGAAGGGTGGCGTAAGCCATTACCTCACCGTAGCCCCAGTTGATCGGCAGCGCGCCGGCGGTCATTTTTTCGCGATCGCTGACAATCTTGGACACCTGACGCTGAACACTGAAGCCTTCCGGCACGTGAGTCAGCTTTTTGCCCAGCTTCTGGATTGTCTTAAGGGCAACACTGGATTTGCACTTTGCAGTCCACTCATGGCCCAGATACGGCGTCCAGTCGACATACAGATCCTTGTTAGGCTCCTTGACCAGGGACTTGACCACGTGGTCGCCCTTATCCAGTTCGTCCCGGTAGTTCAGCTCGATCTGCTTGGCTTCTTCCTCGCCGATCACGCCGTCGGCAACCAGCTTTTCCGCATAGAGGTTGCGGGTGGTTGTCAGTTTGCGAATCTTTTCGTACATCACCGGTTGGGTCGCGGCCGGCTCATCCGCTTCGTTGTGTCCACGGCGGCGATAGCACACCAGATCGATCACCACATCGTTCTTGAACTCGTGGCGGTAATCCATGGCCATCTGGGTCACAAACATGACGGCCTCGGGATCGTCCGCATTCACGTGCAGGATCGGGGCCTGGATCATCTTGGCCACATCGGTGCAGTATTCCGTTGAACGGGCGTCTTCCTGCTTACTGGTGGTAAAACCGACCTGATTGTTGATGACAATGTGAATGGTACCGCCAACACCGTAGCCCCGGGTCTGGGACATCTGGAAGGTTTCCATCACCACACCCTGCCCGGCGAACGCTGCGTCACCGTGCATAATAATGGGTACACACTGGGTGCCGTTCGGGTCTTTGCGCCGGGTCTGGCGGGCACGGACAGAGCCTTCCACCACCGGAGACACAATTTCCAGGTGCGATGGGTTAAACGCCAGTGCAAGGTGAATTTCGCCGCCCTCGGTCATGACGTTGGAGGAAAAACCCTGGTGGTATTTGACATCACCGGAACCGGAATCCGCGAGTTTCTTACCTTCGAACTCATCAAACAGTTCTTTCGGGTTCTTGCCGAGCGTATTAACCAGAACGTTCAATCTGCCCCGGTGGGCCATACCCAACACAATTTCCTTGGCGCCGTAACTGCCGGCTCGCTGGATCAGCTCATCCAGACAAGGAATCAGGCTCTCGGCGCCTTCAAGGCCAAATCGTTTCACGCCTGGATAGCGGGAACCCAGATATTTTTCAAGGCCTTCGGCTGCGGTCAACCGTTCCAGCAAATGCTTGCGGGTTCCGGACTCGTAGTTGGGGCGCGACCGAACCGGTTCCATGCGTTGCTGGAACCAACGTTTGATACGAGTGTCCACAACGTGCATGTATTCTGCGCCGATGCTTTCACAGTA
Source organism: Marinobacter sp. B-12 (assembly GCF_056857915.1). Lineage (NCBI taxonomy): Bacteria > Pseudomonadati > Pseudomonadota > Gammaproteobacteria > Pseudomonadales > Marinobacteraceae > Marinobacter > Marinobacter sp. B-12. Next base: position 99,076 of record NZ_JBSXOB010000052.1, read on the forward strand.
CGTCTGCCGAAGGCCACCAACGATGTCCCGAAGCTTCATCGTTTCAGAGCCGAAATTCAGTGAACCGGTCTGAAACTCCAGATCGTAGTCGGCTTCCGACAGCTCGTGAAAGGATGGATCAAGATCCTCAACCTGCGGGCGATTCCAGACGCCAAGTGGATCCAGCTTTGCTTCCTGGTGGCCACGGAAACGGAAGGCATTAATTAACTGGAGAACACGAATCTGCTTTTTGTCTGCATCAACCGTAGCACTGGCAGGTACACCACTGCTGGCGAGGAAGCGCTGATTGCGGGATATGTGCTCGAATTGCTGACGGATGGACGAATGATCTATATCGCGACCTTTGTAGCCATCCACGCTGGGAAGTTTATCGAAATAGCTGCGCCACTCTTCGGGAACGGCATTGGGGTCTGTCAGGTAGGTTTCGAAAAGCTGTTCAACATAGGCGAGATTCCCCCCTTGTAGGTGGGAAGTCTGCCACAACTGCTCCATTATGCTTTCGTGCATTTTGAATAGCTCACCTTGGGCTGGTGCGGGGAGCTGGCTATGGTCGGCCAGGGGTATATCTGAGTCAATACGGGTTTTTACGGGATCGACTGTGGCCACCACATCCAACAAGGATGTTTTCCGTTCCCCGGTGGTTATTATACTCAGCAAACCGTCAGGAGCCTTTTAAGCTCCCGTCACGGCCTGCGTAGTGTGCACCCTGCTAAGACTTTTGACTATAAGCCTTTGGTTGAAGGGCCCGCATCGTTGCGAGCCCTTCCGGGTGCGAGCCTTGTCAGCACAGTATAGCGTCTGTTTCAGATTCTGCTTATGTAGCCCGCTGTAGCAGAAGGTTCCGAATGTGACCAATCGCCCGTGTTGGGTTGAGGCCTTTTGGACAAACGCTGACACAGTTCATGATGCCCCGACAGCGGAATACGCTGAACGGATCATCCAGATTGGCAAGACGCTCATCCTGTGCGGTATCGCGGCTGTCGGCCAGAAACCGGTATGCTTGCAGCAATCCGGCCGGACCAACGAACTTGTCCGGATTCCACCAGAATGAGGGGCAAGCCGTGGAACAGCAGGCACAGAGAATACACTCGTACAGGCCGTCCAGCTTTTCCCGGTCTTCCGGTGACTGGTAACGCTCAATAGCAGGCGCCGGATTGTCGTTGACCAGGTACGGCATGACCTTCTCGTACTGCTTGTAGAACAGGCTCATGTCCACAACCAGGTCACGAATCACGGGCAGGCCCGGCAATGGACGAACAACCAGCTTGTTGTTCTTGAGCACTTCCGACAGCGGCGTGATACAGGCAAGACCGTTCTTCCCGTTCATGTTCATACCGTCCGACCCGCATACACCTTCACGGCAGGAACGGCGGTAAGCCATTGAGGGGTCTTGCTCCTTGACCAGGTTCAGAACATCCAGAACCATCAGGTCCTTTCCTTCCGGGATATCCAGCTCAACGTCCTGCATATAGGGCGCATTGTCGGTTTCCGGGTTGTAACGGTAAAGGCTTACTAACATTGCTCAATCCCCCTTAGTAAGTCCGGATCTTCGGCTGGAATGTATCCACCGTTTTCGGAGCGAAGTTTACATCACGCTTGCCAACACGCTTGTCCAGTGGGAAGTACAGCGAATGTTTCAGCCAGTTTTCATCATCGCGCTCGGTAAAGTCGTTACGGGCATGAGCACCACGGCTTTCCTTACGCTCATAGGCTGAAACAGCCGTTGCAAGGGCAACTTCATACAGGTTGTCGAGCTCAAGGGCTTCAATACGCGCAGTGTTGAATGCATTGCTGGTGTCCGCAAGCTTGGTATTGCGCACACGCTTGCCAATCGCCTCCAGCTTTTCAAGACCTTCTTCCATGCTCTTGCCGTCACGGAACACGCCGAAATAAAGCTGCATGCAGTTCTGCAGATCCTTACGCACTTCGGCAACGCTCTCACCTTCCGATGCGCTGTTCAGGCGGTCAAGGCGCGCCATGGCGTTCTTGATGTCTTCCTCACTGGCGCCATCGACTTCAAAGCCGCCGCGAAGCTGCTCTTCAATGTGCAGGCCAGCAGCACGACCGAACACCACCAGATCCAACAAAGAGTTGCCACCCAGGCGATTCGCCCCGTGCACGGAAACACAAGCGGCTTCACCGCAGGCGAACAACCCGGGAATCGGCGTATCGTTGCCATTTTCATCCTGAGTCAGGGCCTGACCGCCTACGTTGGTCGGAATCCCGCCCATCATGTAGTGACAGGTCGGCACAACCGGTACAGGCTCTTTAACCGGGTCCACATGCGCAAAGGTACGTGAAAGCTCACAAATACCCGGCAGGCGCAGATTCAACGTTTCCTCCCCGAGGTGGTCCAGCTTCAACAGAACGTGATCCTTCTCTGGGCCACAGCCACGACCTTCAAGGATCTCAATAACCATTGAGCGGGCAACAACGTCACGTCCAGCCAGATCTTTGGCGTTCGGTGCATAACGCTCCATGAAGCGCTCACCCTCGGAATTGATCAGGTAACCGCCTTCACCGCGACAACCTTCGGTCACCAGAGTTCCGGCACCGTGGATGCCCGTAGGATGGAATTGCCACATTTCCATATCCTGCATCGGGAAACCAGCACGGAGCGCCATGCCAATACCGTCGCCGGTGTTGATCAGGGCGTTGGTGGTAGAGGCGTAGATGCGCCCTGCTCCGCCGGTCGCCAGAACCGTCGCCTTGCACTTGATGTATGCCACCTCGCCGCTCTCGATTTCGATGGCGACAACACCGACCACTTCGTTTTTACTGTTCTTGACCAGGTCTACGGCGTACCACTCGTTCAGGAAGGTGGTTCCGCCTTTCAGATTGGCCTGATAAAGCGTGTGCAGGAGTGCGTGCCCGGTACGGTCTGCAGCGGCACAGGTACGCGCCGCCTGAGCGGGGTTGTCCGGCCCTTTGGACTGACCACCAAACGGACGCTGGTAGATACGGCCCTGCTCGGTACGGGAGAACGGTAGCCCCATATGCTCGAGCTCGAAAACCGCCTGCGGACCCACGGAACACATATACTCTATCGCGTCCTGGTCACCGATGTAGTCAGAACCCTTAACAGTGTCGTACATGTGCCAGCGCCAGTCATCATTGGGATCGGCGCTGGCGATCGCGCAGGTAATACCACCTTGGGCAGACACAGTATGGGAACGGGTCGGAAATACCTTGGTGATACATGCGGTATTGACGCCAGATTCTGTCAGTTGCAGGGCGGCACGCATACCGGCACCGCCGCCACCGATAACAATCGCGTCATAAGACATGGTCTTGATGTTAGCCATTAATTAAAGCCCCCAAAGAATCTGAATGCCCCAGACCAAATACACGAACATGGCCAGACCACACAGTGCCTGTACCAGGAAGCGCGGCAAGGTCGCTTTGATGTAATCCGTTGTCACTGTCCAGAGCCCCACCCAGGCGTGCGCGCCAATTGAGAGCAGTGCAAGCAGGGTAAAGATACGGAACCAGGTCTGGTCGAAAAGCGCCGACCAGCTGTCGTAAGTAACGTCAGTGGTCAGGATGAACCCGAAAAGAAAAACTGTATACAGAGCAAGCACGTAGGCGGTAACACGCTGGATCATCCAGTCGAAAACGCCGCTGCGCCCGAGATTCGTTACGCTGTTCACCATACCCAGACTCCTGCCAGAAGGATGAGAATAACGGAGATCACGACTGTGGCTTTCGCCGCGAGCCGGCCACTTTCCAGCTCTTCGCCGATGCCCATGTCCATCAGCAGGTGCTTGATACCCGCAACCAGGTGGTACAGCAAGGCAGACAGAATGCCCCAGGTAATCAGCTTCGCAAGGAAGCTGTCCAGCAAGCCACTAACCCGACTGAAGCCCTCTTCCCCGGAAAGGGAAAGCTGAAGCCCGTACAGCATGAAAGCAACACCCACAAAAATGATGATGCCACTGACGCGATGCAGTATGGACGTGATGGCTGGCAGCGGAAAATGAAACTTGCCGAGATCGAGATTTACTGGTCGTTTGCTATTCACAGCGCTCTCACACTCTCTCTTGGTTCCGCGGGGCCGGAAAAACCGGATGCGGATGGTTGGTATGTAACGATCGGCATGCTGGACGGATCCGGCACACGATGTGTTCAGGAGGGAGAAAACCGGCATGCGCTCTTCTAAGATCTGGCGCTGCGGCCTGTTATATCCCCGATTCCGGGCTACGGATTATAAGGAGTACCCTTTTCAATTACAAACGCGCAACTCTGCCAGAGCCCGTAAAATCAGGCTCCAGGACCCTCTATAAAGAGGATTGACAAATCCAATTCGACCGCGAAAGCGGCCGTATTCCGGATTTCCCTGATTTACAGGAACCGTCAAATAATGGGTTTTATTGCCTCCTCCATTGACAAAAAAAGCCAACGCCCTATATTTTGCCGCCAGTTTTGCGATAATACGCGCCTTCTAGCGCTTCCAAATGCTGATAAATAGGAGAGCACCATGACCGACAGGAAAGCCACGCTTTCGGTGGGTGACAAGTCCATTGAGCTACCGGTTTACTCAGGCACCGTCGGCCCTGACGTCATTGACGTGAGAGGCCTTGTCCAGGAAGGCGTTTTTACGTACGACCCTGGATTTGTTTCCACCGCAGCCTGCGAATCCCAGATCACCTACATTGACGGAGCCAAGGGCGTTCTCCTTCACCGGGGCTACCCTATAGAGGAGCTGGCAGAGAACTCGGACTACCTGGAAGTCTGCTACCTTCTGCTTAACGGCGAGCTGCCGACCGCGGAAGAGAATAAGCGCTTCCATGACACCATCAAAAACCACACGATGTTGCACGACCAGATGCGCAACTTCTTCCAGGGTTTTCGCCGTGATGCGCATCCGATGGCCATCATGTGTGGTGTCGTTGGAGCCCTGTCAGCCTTCTATCACGACCAGATGGACGTAACCAACGTCGAGCAGCGGGAAATCACCGCCCACCGCCTGGTTGCGAAAATGCCGACCATTGCAGCCTGGTGTTACAAGTACAGCATTGGCCAGCCGTTCATGTACCCTCGCAACGACCTGACCTACTCCGAAAACTTCCTGCAAATGATGTTTGGTGTTCCCTGCGAGGAATACAGGCCGAACCCGATCCTGGCCAAGGCGATGGACAAGATTTTCATCCTGCACGCCGATCACGAACAGAACGCGTCGACCTCAACCGTGCGCCTGGCCGGCTCTACCGGCGCCAACCCCTACGCGTGCATCGCGTCTGGCATCGCGGCTCTCTGGGGCCCCGCCCATGGCGGCGCCAACGAAGCTGTTCTGGACATGCTTGCGGAAATCGGGGACGAGTCCAACATCGAGAAATTCATAGCCAAGGCGAAGGACAAGGATGACCCCTTCCGCCTAATGGGCTTTGGCCACCGGGTCTACAAGAACTTCGACCCGCGCGCCAAAGTGATGGCTGAAACCGCGCACGAAGTCCTGACCGAGCTTGGCCTGGAGAATGATCCTCTCCTGAAGATCGCACAACGTCTCGAGAAAATTGCCCTTGAAGACGAATATTTCGTCCAGCGCAAACTTTACCCGAACGTAGACTTTTACTCCGGCCTGATTCTCAAGGCCATTGGCATTCCGACGTCCATGTTTACCGTCATATTCGCACTTTCGCGGACCATTGGCTGGTTCTCACACTGGAATGAAATGGTCAGCGGCGACTATCGCATTGGCCGGCCGCGCCAGCTGTATACAGGCTCCGAAGCAAGGAGCTACCCCAAGAAATAGCATTCGGATAGCCGTAATCGAAAGGCCGCTATACCAGCGGCCTTTTTTGTGCCCTCACATTCTGCAATGATTGATATTTCCTTCACGCAAACAACAACCACGTCCGGAGAAACAGTGATGAACGTAACGGCAGCATTTATCGGTCTCGGCGTAATGGGCTACCCAATGGCGGGCCACCTGGCAAATGCGGGCTTTTCAGTCCGGGTATGGAACCGAACACATGGCAAAGCAGAGACTTGGGCCAGCGAATACAACGGAACGGCCTGCAACTCCATAGCGGCCGCCGTTGGTGAAGCAGACTTTGTGTTTACCTGCGTGGGTGCCGATGTTGACCTGAAAAAAGTCTACGAAGGCCCGGAGGGTATCATTGCCAACGCCAAGCCCAACGCCGTGTTAATCGACCACACAACTGCCTCTGCAGGCATTGCGGAGCAACTGGGTCAGCTCGCCAGGGCCCGCAACCTTGAGTTTGTTGACGCGCCGGTATCCGGTGGTCAACAAGGCGCGGAAAACGGCCAGCTTACCATCATGTGTGGCGGGGAGGCCGACGCTTTTTCGCAAGCGAAACCACTGATGGAACGTTACGCCAAGGCCCTGACCCATATGGGTCCGGTCGGCAGCGGACAGAAAACAAAAATGGTAAACCAGATTGCCATCGCTGGCCTGGTTCAGGGGCTGTCGGAAGCCCTTCACTTTGCCGAACAGGCAGAGCTGGACGTGCGCAAGGTCGTCGACGTTATATCCAAGGGAGCCGCGCAGTCATGGCAGATGGAAAACCGCTCAGGCACCATGATTGATGGTGAGTTCGAACACGGTTTCGCTGTTGACTGGATGCGCAAGGACCTGGCGATCTGCCTGGAAGAGGCGCGAAAGAATGGCGCCAGGATCCCGGTCGCTGCGATCGTCGACCAGTTCTATGGAGATGTTCAGCAGATGGGAGGTAGCCGCTGGGATACTTCTTCGTTGATACAACGGCTACGCAAGAAATCCTGAGGTTCGTTTTCAAACAACCAGCAGGATGGGTATCAAGCCCATCCTGCCATGAAGCAGCTCCTCACTTCTCTTTCGGCTGCCACTTGCCGCTCACAAACCACGCAGACCAACCCGTTGCTTTGCCGTCTTTTTCCGACATCACGTACTGTTCCTTGCTCTTCCGACTATAACGGATAACCGTCGGATTTCCTTCCGGATCACGTTCCGGAGCGTCCATCAGGTAATCGTACTTCGGATCAATTTCCTTACGATGCGGCTTGATCTCCATCACCAGCGGCGGACGCGTTTCCCGGTTCTTGGGAAACTTGCTGGCAGCCAGGAACAAACCGGAAGCGCCGTCACGAAGCACGTAGGTGTCTTCCACTTTCTGGCACTGCAGTTCAGGCATCGGCACCGGATCCATCTTGGGCGGCGCAGGCTCGCCGCTTTTCAGCAGTTTACGGGTGTTCTTGCATTCGGTGTTGGTGCAGCCGAAATATTTACCGAAACGCCCGGTCTTGAGCTGCATTTCAGAGCCGCATTTGTCGCACTCCAGGGTCGGACCTTCATAGCCCTTGATACGGAACGTGCCTTTCTCCACTTCATAGCCGGAACAATCGGGGTTGTTACCGCACACATGAAGCTTTCGACCCTCGTCCACCAGGTAACTGTCCATGGCAGTTCCGCATTTCGGGCACCGTCGCTTCTTGCGCAAAAGACGGCTTTCACCTTCACCGTCGACGTCTTCGTCGGCGCTGACGACTTCGTCACCGGAAACCAGGTTGATGGTTGTTTTGCAACGTTCTTTGGGTGGCAGGGAGTAACCTGAACATCCCAGGAAGACGCCGGTACTGGCCACCCGGATCTGCATCGGGCGACTGCACGTCGGACATGGAATGTCAGTCTCGGTCGGGGTATTCGCCCGCATACTCCCGTCTTCGCCGCTCTCAGCGGTTTCGAGTTGCAGGCGGAAACGACCGTAAAAGTCGTTGAGAACCTTTTTCCAGTCCACCTCGCCACCAGCGATGTCGTCCAGCTCATCTTCCATTCTGGCGGTGAAGTCAAAGTCCATGAGGTTCGGAAAGGATTCCGACAACCGCTCAGTGACAATCTCGCCCATCTTTTCGGCGTAGAAACGGCGATTCTGCAAACGGACGTAGCCGCGGTCCTGAATGGTGGAGATAATCGATGCGTAGGTGGATGGTCTTCCAATCCCCTGCTTCTCCAGCTCCTTGACCAGGCTCGCCTCAGTGTAGCGCGGCGACGGCTTGGTGAAATGCTGGCTGGGGTCGAGCTTCTTCAACGCCAGGGTTTCGTCGACCTTGATATCAGGAAGCGCGACGTCTTCATCTTTCTTGCCCGACTGGGGTGCCACCTTGAGGAAACCCTCAAACTTGATGATCCGGCCCCGGGTACGAAGCTCGTAATCACCGTTGGCGACCACAATGGACGTGCTCAGGAATTCAGCATCCGCCATCTGGCAGGCAATAAACTGGCGCCAGATCAGGTCGTAGAGTTTTTCAGCGTCTTTCTCCAGGCCGCTTATATCAGCTGGCCTACGACTCACATCGGTCGGTCGGATGGCCTCGTGAGCCTCCTGGGCGCCTTCTTTGCTGCCGTATACCCTTGGCTTCTCCGGCAGGAATTTATCGCCGAACTGCTTTTTGACAAATTCGCGGCAACTGCTCACGGCGTCCTGACTCAGATTGGTCGAGTCGGTACGCATATAGGTAATGAAGCCAGCTTCATAGAGGCGCTGCGCCAACATCATGGTTTTCTTGACGCTGAACCCCATCCGGTTGCTGGCAGCCTGCTGCAGCGTGGAGGTAATGAAGGGTGCAGAGGGACGGGAGCGTGTCGGCTTGTCCTCTCGTTTGGCAACCTTGAACGTGCCATTCTCCAGGCGCTCAACATGATCGGTACTCTGCTTTTCACTAACCGGACGATAGACTTTATCGTCGTACCGGGTCACTTCAAAACGAACGGGTTGCTCGGCCTGCTTGGACGCCAGATCTGCATGCAACTGCCAGAATTCTTCGGGAACGAACTTACGAATTTCCCGCTCACGTTCGACGATAAGCCGCACCGCAACCGACTGAACCCGGCCGGCCGAAAGACCGCGCGCAATCTTGGCCCACAGCAATGGCGATACCATATAGCCGACAACCCGATCGAGGAATCGGCGTGCCTGTTGAGCGTTCACGCGGTTGTTATCGAGGTTTCCCGGGTCCTTGAAGGCTTCCTGGATGGCACGTTTGGTGATCTCATTGAACACAACGCGACGATATTTTTCCGGCTCACCGCCAATGGTTTGCTGGAGGTGCCAGGCGATCGCCTCCCCTTCACGGTCCAAATCCGTCGCGAGGTAGATATGATCGGCGGATTTCGCCAGCCGCTTGAGTTCGCTGACAACCTTTTCCTTGCCGGGCAGTATCTCGTACCGGGCGCTCCAGTCCTGGTCAGGGTCGACCCCCATACGGGCAACCAGCTGCTCCCTGGATTTCCGCTTCTTGTGAATCACCTTTTCTTCCGGGCTCATCTTGCGGGTCAACGCGGCCTGCCTGGCGCGTTCTTTTGGATCTGACGTTGAGCCGCTACCGCTGACAGGAAGGTCGCGAATGTGCCCGACGCTGGACTTCACAATGAAGTCGGACCCCAGGTATTTGTTGATGGTCTTCGCTTTCGCTGGCGACTCGACAATAACGAGGCTTTTACCCATATCGGAGATCTGTGTCCTTGGCGATAATCGGTTAAAAAATCAGCAAACCGTAAACTCGCTGTAAAATCAGTCGGCTAGAAAACAGTCCATAGCCGCCACAAGTGTATAGGTGCATTGTTTTACAGGGTCAAGAAAAGCAAGACAACCCATTCTTTTATTTCCAGGCGCCTTTTTCTACAGTCAGAGACAGGAAAGCCCGGCATTTGCCGGGCCTCCTGAGACAGCGTTACTGATTACGGTTAATGAATCAGAGACGCTCCCACACCGTTGCAATGCCCTGCCCCAGGCCGATACACATGGTGGAAACACCAAGCTTACCGCCTTTGGCCTGCATGACGTTCAGCAGGGTTGTGGAGATACGTGCACCGGAACAACCCAGCGGATGCCCAAGGGCAATCGCGCCACCGTTCAGGTTCACTTTCTCTTCCATCACACCCAGCAGTTTCAGGTCTTTCAGGACCGGCAGGGACTGACCCGCAAAGGCTTCGTTCAGTTCCCAGAAGTCGATGTCTTCGACTTTCAGGCCTGCACGCTTCAACGCCTTCTTGGTGGCCGGAACCGGACCGTAACCCATGATCGCGGGATCACAGCCGGCAACGGCCATGCTGCGGATCCTGGCGACCGGCTTCAGGCCCAGTGCCTCGGCACGTTCTGCGGACATCAGCACCATGGCTGCTGCACCGTCAGTCAGCTGCGAGGACGTACCTGCAGTTACTGTACCGTTTTTAGGATCGAACGCTGGCTTCAGCTGACCCAGTGATTCAACGGTGGTTTCGGGACGAATGGTCTCGTCTTCCTCGATCAGCACTTTAAAGCCGTTCTCGTCATGGCCTTCAATCGGAACGATTTCGTTCTTGAAGCGGCCTTCCTGAGTGGCTTCGTGAGCCAGACGGTGTGAACGTGCGCCAAACTCGTCCTGCTGCTCGCGGGTGATGCCGTGCATCTTGGCGAGCATTTCCGCGGTCAGGCCCATCATATTGGACGCTTTGGCAGAGTACTTGGACGCAGCCGGATTGTGGTCAAAACCGTCGGTCATGGGAATGTGACCCATGTGCTCAACACCGCCCACGAAGAACACGTCACCGTTGCCAGTCTGGATCGCCTGGGCGGCGGTGTGGATCGCGCTCATGGCAGAACCACACAAACGGTTCACGGTCTGCGCAGCAGACTCATGAGGGATACGGGTCAGCAAAGAAATCTGACGCGCCACGTTGAAGCCCTGCTCCTTGGTCTGGTTCACACAGCCCCAGATCACATCTTCAACTTCTTTCGGGTCGAGCTTCGGGTTGCGCTCAAACAGTGCTTCGATCAGCGCAGCCGACAGGGTCTCCGCACGTACATTGCGGAAGCAGCCGTTTTTGGCACGCCCCATCGGAGTCCGCACGCAATCGACGACGACAACGTCTCTCGGATTAAGGCTCATAGATCTTTCTCCGTTCGGAAATCTCGTTCAGGGTTAGCCAAAGAACTTTTCGCCAGTCTTGGCCATTTCACGCAGCTTCTCGGTCGGATGGTACAGGGGACCAAGATCTGCAAACTTGTCTGCCAGTTCGACGAACTTGTCGACACCCATGTCGTCGATATAACGCAGGGCACCACCACGGAACGGCGGGAAGCCGATACCGAAAATCAGGCCCATATCGGCGTCTGCCGGGTCTTCAACAATGCCGTCTTCCAGGCAGCGAACGGTCTCGAGGCACAGAGGCAGCATCATACGGGCGATGATGTCCTCGTCGCTGAAGTCGTTCTTACCCTGAACAACCGGCTCAAGCAGCTTGTAGGTTTCTTCGTCGACAACCTTTTTCTGCTTGCCCTTGCGGTCCAGTTCGTACTTGTAAAAGCCCTTGTCGTTCTTCTGTCCGTAACGGTTGTTATCGAACATCACGTCAATGGCGGTAGTACCTTCGTGCTTCATGCGGTCCGGGAAGCCGTCAGCCATGACTTCGCCGGCGTGCTTGCCGGTATCCATGCCAACCACGTCAAGCAGATAGGCAGGGCCCATCGGCCAGCCAAACTTTTCCATAACTTTGTCGACGTGCTGGAAGTCAGCGCCGTCACGCACCAGGTTCACAAAACCACCGAAGTACGGGAACAGAACCCGGTTGACCAGAAAGCCGGGGCAATCTTTAACAACGATCGGTGTCTTGCCCATAGCCTTGGCGTAGGCAACTGTGGTGGCAATCGCCCGGTCGCTGGTCTTCTCGCCGCGTATAACCTCAACCAACGGCATCATGTGTACCGGGTTGAAGAAGTGCATACCGCAAAAGTTTTCAGGGCGCTTCAGGTTCTTGGCCAGCAGGTCGATGGAGATGGTTGAAGTGTTTGACGTCAGAATCGCGTCTTCGCGAATGTGATCTTCCGTTTCACGCAGAACCGCATCTTTAACCTTCGGGTTCTCAACAACCGCTTCGACAACCAGATCGACGTTCTTGAAGTCGCCGTAGTTCAAGGTCGGTGTGATGCTGTTCAGAACGTCAGCCATCTTGCTGGCGTCCATCTTACCCTTGTCAACGCGCTTGGAAAGCAGCTTCTTCGCCTCTTTGAGACCCAGAGCGATACCTTCCTGGGCGATGTCCTTCATGATGATGGGCGTACCCTTCAACGCGGACTGGTAGGCCACACCGCCCCCCATGATGCCAGCGCCCAGAACGGCCGCCAGTTTCACGTCATTGGCTTCCTTTTCCCAGGCCTTGGCCTTTTTCTTCAGTTCCTGATCGTTCAGGAACAGGCCAACCAGGCAGGCTGCCACGTTGGTTTTGGCCATCTTGGCGAAGCCTTTGGCCTCAACCTCGATCGCTTTGTCACGGGTAAGGCCGGCATGCTTCTGCATGACCTTGATCGCCTCGACCGGGGCCGGGTAGTTCTTGCCAGCCTGGCCGGCAACGAACGCCTTGGAGATCTCGAAAGCCATCATGCTTTCCATGGCGTTCAGCTTGATCTTGCCCTTCTTCTCTTCACGACGCGCCTGGTAATCGAGCTTGCCGTCGTTGCACTGGTTGATAATGCTAATGGCTGCTTCTACCAGCTTCTCACCCTCAAGTACGGCATCAACTGCACCCACTTTAAGAGCTTTGTCGGCACGGTTCTCAGTGCCGCCGCAGATCCATTCAACCGCGTAGTCAACACCGACCAGACGGGACAGACGCACAGTGCCGCCAAAACCCGGGAAAATGCCCAGCTTTACTTCCGGAAGACCGACTTTGGCCTTCTTGTCCATCACCCGGTAATCGGTGGCCAGACACATCTCAAAACCACCACCGAGAGCCATTCCGTTAATGGCGGTAACCGTGGGGAAAGGCAGGTCTTCAATCGCACTGAATACTTCGTTGGCCTTCAGGTTGTTGGCAACCAGGTCTTCTTCCGGCCCGGCAAACAGGTCGGTGAATTCCGTGATGTCGGCGCCAACAATAAAGCTGTCCTTGGAACTGGTCACAACAAGGCCTTTCAGGCCCTTCTGCGCTTCCAGTTTGTCAGTCGCGGCGCGGAGCTCTTCAATCGTGAGACGGTTGAACTTGTTCACTGACTCGCCCTGCAAGTCAAAGTTCAACTGAGCGATCCCGCCTTCGATCTCTTTAACCGTGATGGCTTTACCTTCGTAAATCATCAACTGATCTCCAGTCTGTGTTTGGAACTGCTGAAACAGCCACACAAGCGCTTCGCAAGGCGACCGCTGATGCAGCGAGATTTCGGTCACTGTTTTCTATCACTACCCGATCAAGCGATCCAAAATTCATACAGTCGTTTGAATCGTGGTGTGACACGATGAGAAAAAACGGCTCGTTTGTCAATTTGTTTCTGGAAGAATCAACCCGACCAGCCTCCAAATGGACAGCCGAACGGCATCAGAAGGCGAATGGAATTGTTGTTTATCAAGCACGTAGTTAAGGGTATTGATGCAAAACGAGAGCTTTATCACGTAAATTTTAAATTTGTTTACATTTACTCCCGCCACGCCCCTTAAAACAACTTGATTGGTCGGCAGAGTTACTTTACCTTCAGCCTAAGACTTTAGTCCACAATAATAAAACAGCCTTAACGGAGACCCATCCGATGAAAGACGCTCGCTTGCGGGTACGTTCCCTGGTAACGGCGCTCGTGCTGTTACTGATTACCTCTTTTACGGTCCGCGCCCAGGAAGGCGACGGCTTCCTTTCGGATCTGCATAATTTCCGGGTCAACAACTACATGGCACTGGACGCCTACTATCGGTTCAGCGCAAGCGGCGATACCGAAACCCTGAACGAGATTGTTGCCAGTATCAATGCCGCCAACGAATCCATGAATTCGGTCGCCGACAGTACTGCCGGCGTATTATCCGGAAAGCAGGTAGAAAGCCTCAACGTGGAGTTCGACAAGTTCAAGGATCTGATGCGGAGCAACATCAACGACGTGCGCAACACCGGCTATCCCGATCTGCGCCTGGTGTCTGATATGGCGAACCAGGCGTTATCGATGAACCAGGTGGCTTCAGAGATGTACGCAGTCGCCCGAGAAAGCACCGAAATCGCAACCGCCCAAAGAGTTGAAGCCGCACGCTCGGCAGCAGTCACTATGGCACAAATGATGGCCAAGTACTCTGCCCGCACCCACTCCTCAAGCGCACAGACCTTCCAGGGCTCATCGAACGACATCCCTCTTGACGAGCAGGCAAGGCAGTTCGACGCATTACTGTCCCGAATCACCGAAGGCGGGGCTCAGGGCCCACTAAAAACGGCTCTGGACGACCTGACCTCCAAGTGGCAGTTTATTCGCAATTCCTACATCAATTACAACGACAATAACGTTGCTTTTGTGATCGACCGCTATTCCAAAGGCATTCTCCGTGGGTTGGAGACAACCATTGGCCTGTTGCGCGAAAACGCCTGACATCCCTACTGGCTGGGGCGGCCTGTTACCCCAGCCAACGCACTCTCTCACCTTTCCGGTCAGTAATTGATACCTGTCAGTATTGGTTTACACTTTTAGTATAAGGTATTGCTCTGGTAAACAAAGAGCTTGACCCATCCGCTAAGGAGCGATGCGATGTCGATCTACAAGAAGATACTGGTGGCAATCGATCTGACTGAAGAGGCCCCCCAGGTACTCAACAAGGCTATCGAAATAAGCAAGGCCCACGGTGCCGAACTGATGCTGGTGCACGTGGTCGAACCTGTTGGCTACGCCTATGGGGGCGACATACCAATGGATCTGACGGAACTTCAGGACCAACTGGACAAGGCCGCGAAGGAACAGCTCGCCGGGTATGGTGAAAAGTACGACGTAGGGAAAGACAATCAAATAGTAACCGTGGGACGCCCGGAATCCGAAATCCATCGGCTGTCGGAGGAACAGAGCGTGGACTTGGTGATTGTCGGAAGCCACGGCCGCAAAGGGTTCCAGCTGCTTCTGGGATCGACCGCCAACGGTGTATTGCACGGCACTGTCTGCGATGTCCTTGCGGTTCGTATCCAGTAGCCGGACTAGGGTCGCGGCGCCTCAAACGGCGCCGTCGCCTTTCATTTTTGCTTCCAGTTTACGGAGCTGACTTTCCAGGGAAAAACTTACACTTGAGGCCATTGAGAAGAAGTTCAGCAACGCCTTCAGGTTACTGTCCCCCTTGCATACCGAATGGATGCGCTGCCATAACGCCTGGTTGACCAATTGCAGACGTTGGTTTCTCTCAACCAGTCCTTTCAGTTCCCAGTCGGGCTCTTGATGATTGCGTTTCGCCAGGTACTGCTGCAGAAGGTAGTGAGACACACTCCTCATGATGAACTCATCATTGCTGGCAAACGGTAAGTGATGCACAGCCATCGACTTTAATTCGGACAGCACCGGACACCCGCTTGTCGCCATTTTCAGTCCCAGCAAGGACCTCAGGGCTTCCTCAAGTGTGGTGCCCTTTGAATAACTCCTACGGTCGTCGGTCACCTCTACATTCACCCTCTGATAGGCATCTTCTGCCTGAAAGGCGTTGACAACCGGAAGTATTTCAACTGCGGCGGGACATCGCGGCGACTCTGACGGTTTAAGCGGGCAGTTGGAGCATTGGCAGTGCTCCAACTTTGTCCAGCTCGGCAGGTTGCCCGTCGGATCGGCCGGCCGATCGGTTACTTTAAAAGTTTCTGAACGTTTGTCTTCAAGCTTGAAGTGATACGTTACATTCATTGATTCGCCTGTTCTTCCAGTTCCATCCAGCGCTCGATGACCTTCTCCAGGTGGGCTTCCTTGTCCCCCAGTTCCGCCAAGGTCGAGGAGACGTTCTCAGCGGGCCCGGAGTAGAATTCCGGATCAGAAATCTCGGCTCGAAGCTCTTCCAGTTCCGTCTCCAGCTCTTCAATCTGGCCCGGAAGTTTTTCCAGTTCAAGCTTGAGTTTGTAGCTGAGTTTTACGGGTTTTGTTTTTTTGGTATCTGCCACGGCCGGCGCTTCCGGCTTTTTTTCCGGTACCGGGTTCTGGTTCTTTGGCGGTTTGGTGGCCTTCCGGCTTACACCCTCGGAAGGAAACCGACCACCCTGCCTCCGCCAGTCGGTATAGCCACCGACAAACTCAGCGACTTTACCGGAGCCGTCGAGGAACACCGTATCAGTGGCGACGTTATCGAGAAACTCGCGGTCGTGGCTGATAACGATCACAGTACCGGCAAATTCCACCAACCGGGATTCGAGTAACTCCAGGGTTTCCACGTCCAGATCGTTGGTTGGCTCATCCAGCACGAGGATATTGGCTGGCTTACTGAAGAGCTTGGCAAGTAGCAAGCGTGCACGCTCACCACCAGAAAAGACACGCACAGGAGAGCGCGCCCGCTCGGGACTGAACAGAAATTCCTGCAGATAACCCAGAACATGCTTGCTCTGGCCATTGATTTCGATGAACTCCCGCCCCTCGGACAGGTTATCCAGCGCATTGCGTTCAAGGTCGAGCTCACCGCGAAGCTGGTCGAAATAAGCAATCTGCAAATTGGTGCCGAGGCGAATCCTGCCGTCCGTGGGTTTCAGGTCTCCCAGCATTAGACGGACCAGGGTGGTCTTCCCGGTGCCGTTCTCACCAACGAGACCAATTTTGTCGCCCCTGAGGACGGTCATATTCATGTCGCGAATAACCGCAGTACCATCAGGATAGGCAAAGCCGGCATCACTGGCTTCCACCACCAGTTTCCCGGAACGGGCAGCGTCTTCCACCGAAAAGCTCGCGGTTCCGCCTCGTTCGCGACGTTGCTGGCGCTCTTCACGCATAGCCTTTAGCGCCCTCACCCGGCCCATATTGCGCGTCCTACGGGCCTTGATCCCCTGGCGTATCCACGCTTCTTCCTGTTTTAGCCGCTTGTCGAACAACGCATTCTGGCGATTCTCCTCCTCCAGGGCCTTTTCCTTGAGGTCCAGATAACGGTCGTATGTGGCAGCGAAACTCACCAGATGCCCGCGGTCCAGTTCCACGATCCGCGTGGCCATACGGCGTATGAACGCACGGTCGTGACTGACGAACAGAATCGCGCCACGGAACTGACCAAGGGCCTCTTCCAGCCAGGCAATAGCGGGCACATCCAGGTGGTTGGTAGGCTCATCAAGCAACAGGATATCCGGCTCGGTTACCAGGGCGCGCGCCAACAGGACACGTCGCTGCCAACCCCCGGATAGCGTGTTCAGACACTGCTCCGGGTCGATGCCATATTGCTCGAGGATGGCGCCGACTTTTTGGTCCAGGCGCCAGCCATCCAAAGCCTCAAGGCGCTCCTGCACTTTCATCAGCCGGTCCAGACTGGCTTCATCCGCAGTCTGGGACAGCCGATGAAACTCCGCGAGCAATTCCCCGGTTTCCGGGAAGGCACCGGAAACCGCCTCATAGGCGGTCCGAGTATCATTGACGGGTAGATTCTGGGGCAACACCGACAGGATCGCGCCGTCGTCCAGCCGGACAACGCCGCCGTCCGCCGTCACCTCACCGCTGACGATCTTCAGTAATGTGGATTTTCCCTCGCCATTCCTGCCAAGAAGACACACACGTTCACCCGCCTCGATGGTCATAGAGGCTTGGTCGAGCAATGGCTGCATGCCAAAAGCAAGGGATACGGCATCCAGCGTTAACAATGGCACGTTACTGATTCTCCGTTGTGGCAGTCGTTTCCAGGGTAATCGGATCGCCGACGTGGATGGCCCCATCCGATTCATGAATGGCGTTCATTCCGAAAATGACGCCGTCGGAGGTCCGCCTATAGGTTCCTAGCGTTCTTAAAGGCTGCAGATCTCCTGACTTTACGCCTCGATCCGGGTCCACGGTGGTCACAACGCACCGGGAACAGGGCTTTACCAACGTGAATGCCGTGTCTCCGATGCGTGCAGATGTCCAGCCGTCCTCATCCCAGGCGTTCGCGCCCTCAACGACAATGTTCGGTCGGAACCGTCGCATATCGATGGCCGAATCGAGGCGTGAATTCAACTCTTCAAGGGACGCAAGATTGACGATCAGGAATGGAAAACCATCGGCAAAGCTGACCCGACGATACTCGGTAACCCGGCCGGTATCAACGCGGCGGAAGGTTTCCTCGGGCATAAAAACAAAGCGAAATGCCTGGCCGCAGTATCGGGACAGTGCAGCGGATGCCCCTCCCCCTTCGTAGACAGCTTTCGCCCAGTCCCGCCAGACCCTGACACGGCACTCCTCGGTATCCGGCAACAACGGAAACTCACCCTCCCCCGGTATATCGACAATGACCTGCCCCGATTCCAGCCGGGTTTTTATCATCGCGAGTTCCGGATTGCTTCGCTGGGTGACGAACTCGCGCTCGGAATCAACGATCATCCAGCGGCGGTCATCGGCCGGGCCGAACTCGTCCAGATCGAACGAGGAAACCTGTATTCCGGCCAAGGATTTGACCGGA
Source organism: Marinobacter sp. B-12 (assembly GCF_056857915.1). Lineage (NCBI taxonomy): Bacteria > Pseudomonadati > Pseudomonadota > Gammaproteobacteria > Pseudomonadales > Marinobacteraceae > Marinobacter > Marinobacter sp. B-12. The sequence goes on from NZ_JBSXOB010000052.1 coordinate 117,376, forward strand.
TAGACATACAAAGAATGTACCTGCATGGGCGCTCCCGAAACACTGACAACAAGGCATCCAATATGACCTGGCAGTATAACCGAGAACGAGGTATGAAGACTGTGGCTTGCTGGCTAAAAATGAAAAACCCGGTCTTTTCTTTCGAAAAGACCGGGTTTCCGGAATCTGGAGCGGGAAACGAGATTCGAACTCGCGACCCCAACCTTGGCAAGGTTGTGCTCTACCAACTGAGCTATTCCCGCTTGATCAACGGACGCGTATTCTACGGATTCATCCTGGTTCGTCAACTACTTTTTCGGTGCCTTTTTTATCCGGATATTCATGACCGCACGAACTCCTGGTGCCTGCACTTGGCCGTAGCGACCAGTTGAAGGGATTTGAAGACGTTTACTGGCCGAAGCGCTTACCGTTAGTCAGATAGATTTGCTCTTCCGGGCTCGAGGAACGTTTCAAAGCCTGGTTACGGTGTGGAAAACGGCCGAACCGGTGGATGATATCCCGATGGTCACGCGCGGATTGCAGGAAACTGTCCATGAAATCTCCGGCAATACCATCGGTGGCGGTGGCTAATTGTGAATAGCACTCCACGGACAGCTCCTGGTCCTCACGGTTCTCTGAATGTTGTAGCGGCATATAGAGAAAGCCTCGCTTTACCGGGGGCAACTCCATATCCCGACCATCTCGCATGGCTGCCTTGCAGAGCTTTACCGACAAACGGTCATTGGAAAACGCCAATGCACCGCCCCGATGAATATTTCGGGTGAACTGATCCAGCAGGATGATCTCTGCAAGCGCCCCACCGGCTTTCTTGCGCCAGTGCCGCAACCCGTCCTCTGAAGCGAAAAGTACCATTGAGAGGAAACGTCGCCGGATTTCCTGGTCGAAAGCGCGGGTGGAACGGAACCAACGATTCCTGTGAAAACTGTCCGGCAGGCCGTGCTCATCAAGTTCACCGAACCAGAAATCCAGAATCTCTTTCCAATCGAACATATACACATCCTATCGTCATTAAGCAGCACTGTGGCAGGCCCGCGGCTGCTACACTTTACATCAATATCCCTGCTTTTATTCATACCAGGAGACACTATGAGCGGAGAAGCGCCCCGAATAATCCTACTTGCCCACGGAAGCAGCGATGAGCGCTGGTGCCGGACATTCGAAGCATTGGCCACCCCCACGCTGGAGTCTGTGCCGGGTGCCCGCATTGCCTATATGGAATTGGCTGAGCCCTCCCTCGATACCGTTATCAGCGAGGGATCGAGTGAAGGCATTCGACGGTATACAGTCGTGCCGCTGTTCCTGGCGGCGGGCCGTCATCTCAGAAAAGACGTTCCCGCAATGATTGAAGACCTACAAACCCGGCACGGAGTCAGCATTACGCTTGCACCACCAATTGGGGAAAACCCGGAACTGGGAAAGGCTATTCGTGACGTTGTGATCCATGAACTCGACAGCCACAAGCAACCGGCATAGCCACCTCCGACGGATATCAGTCACTGACATAGGAGTGAGCGGCAATGGATAATCGGATTTTGATCACTGGTGGCACCGGTTTCATCGGTCAACCACTGTGCCAACAACTGATCCACAAGGGCTACGCACTTACCGTCTTCAGCAGACAGTCCACGGCAAACGTTCAGGCGCTCTGCGGACGTGTGGAGGTAGCGGGAGATCTTGAGCTGCTGCGAGATCACCCGGGGTTCGACGCCGTCATCAACCTGGCTGGCGAAGGCATAGCGGACAAACGTTGGTCCGATAGCCGTAAACACAAACTGCGGGACAGCCGTATCCGCCTGACTAATCTGCTGGCAAGCGTCGTAAGAAGCTGGGAATCACTTCCGCGCGTGTTGGTGTCCGGCTCCGCAGTGGGCTTCTACGGCGACCAAGGTCGTGAACGCGTGACTGAGCAGACTCAACCCCATGACGAATTCACCCATCGCATGTGCCGTGACTGGGAACAGGAGGCTCTGAGCCTGGAGGCTGACGGCGTTCGCGTTTGCCTGTCCCGGACGGGTATTGTTGCTGGCCCGGGTGGCGGCTTCCTGCAGCGTATGCTTCTACCGTTCCGCCTGGGTCTCGGTGGGCGGCTTGGCGATGGCGAACAGTTCATGCCCTGGGTTCATCGGGACGACGTGGTTGCTGCGCTTATCTGGATGATCGAATCCGAGACGGCCAAAGGCCCCTACAACGTCGTGAGCCCCAATCCGGTCACCAATCGCCAGTTTACAAAGTGCTTTGCCGGCGTTTTGGGGCGGCCGGCCGTTTTCCCGGCACCGAGCCCCATCCTTAAGTTGGCGCTGGGGGAAATGTCCCGCTTGTTACTGACCGGGCAAATGGCCATACCTGAGAGACTCGAAACCGAAGGGTTTCATTTCCAGTATCCGGACTTGAGCCCAGCCCTGGCGAATTCGGTCAAATATTGAGGCATTCCGGGCACGGTACCGGACAATCTCCTCGATGGCCCTACTTTGTTCGTGGAGACTTTGATTTTTTTAAAAAACTGTTTGACAGCAAGTATCGCCTTACTTAATATACGCGCCACCTCGACGAGGCAAGGTTTTGAAGCGATGCGTCCCCTTCGTCTAGTGGCCTAGGACTCCGCCCTTTCACGGCGGCAACAGGGGTTCGAACCCCCTAGGGGACGCCAATTTCACAGCTTCTTTTTAATGACTCCTCCCTCATACGCAGGTGTCCCGTAACCCCCGCACGTTGACCAGTCTCAAGACATTAACAAATCCTGAACAGCGACACATTTCTCCCGGTTTTTCCTGCATTTGCGAGGCGTTTGCAAGAAACTGCTGCTATAGTCCTGAGAACACCGTCTGACCATTCTCTCTGAAACCTCCCAGGGTGGCTGAAGTATAGGACATGCAAAAACTGTTGACTCGCCTGCAACGATTTCGAACCGGGTCTCCCCTGTCCTTCAGGCTACTCGCGTACATTCTGTTGTTCAGCTCCGCGTTCACGCTGATAGCTTCAGCGATTCAGATATACTCGGATTACCGAAAAGACCTGTCACAGATTGACAATCGCATGATGGTGGTTGAAACCGGGTACACCTCGAGTCTGGCCCGCAGCCTCTGGGCGCTGGACCAAAAGCTCCTCCAAACGCAACTGGAAGGCATACTCAGCCTGCCGGACATTGTTCATCTCAGGCTCAAGATCGAACCGGACTCCGAACTGATCATGGGGGAAATTCCCCGCGACGCAAAAACCACAAGCCATACCTTCAACCTCAACCACCAGGGTGATGAAATGTTCAGCCTTGGCCAGTTGACCATTACGGCAGACCTCAGACGCGTCTTCTCTGATATGCGCCAGAAGGTTGTGCTTGTACTGACCACCCAGTTCCTGAAAACGTTCTTCGTATCGATACTGATCATCTGGATTTTCCAACACTTCGTGGCGCGGCATCTGACCACAATGGCCAACTACGCCCGCAATTTTTCCCTTAGCAACCTGTCAAACCCACTTGAGCTTGATCGACCAAACACCCCCTTGAACCGCAGTGACGAACTGGCCCAGGTCACCGTTGCCATCAACCAGATGCGCGAACGGCTGAATGACGACCTGGACCGACAGGAACGTGATGCTCAGGAAATCCGAAAATTCTCCAAGGCGATTGAGCAAAGCCCCTCCTCGGTACTGATCTGCGATCGCCAATGGCGTATCGAATACGCTAACCAGAAGTTCAGCCAACTCACCGGCTATGCCGCTGCCGCCATCACCGGAAAACACCCGGGCGTGCTTTCAGAGGACGTCCAGGCTCACAGAGAAAACCGCCAACTGTGGAAATCCATCCGGCTTCAGGTTCAACGCGTGGGTGTTTGGCAGGGCGAAATTAACAGTGTCCGCAGGAACGGTGAGCGCTTCTGGGAACAACTGATCGTAACCCCCATCAAGAATTCGAAGGGCGAGGCCACGGGTTACCTGATTCTTGGCGAGGACATCAGCATCCGCAAACGCTACGAGCAACAACTGCTCAGACAGGCCAACTACGACATCCTGACGGGGCTTCCCAACCGAATGCTCGCTCTGGACCGCCTGAAACTGGCTCTTGCACAGGCGAGGCGCGAAAGTTCCCTGGTCGGTGTGATGTTTCTCGACCTGGACAACTTCAAGCACATTAACGACACCCTCGGGCATGACGCTGGCGACAATCTTCTGATTGAAGCTGCACGACGTATTTCCAGCTGTCTGCGGGGCACCAGCACTGTCGCCAGGCTCGGCGGTGACGAATTTCTAGTGATACTTCCCGGCCTGACCGGGCCCGAGGCGACTTCCCAGGTGGCCGAGCGTATCCTGAAAACCTTTGCCCCTCCTTATCTGCTCAACGGCCAGGAAGTGTTCGTTACCACCAGTATCGGCATCTCCATCTTCCCGACTGATTCCGACAACAGCGGTAGCCTACTTCAACACGCCGATGCCGCCATGTATCAGGCCAAACGCAAGGGCAAAAGTGCCTATGCACACTTTGCCCCGGAAATGACGGAAGTCTCCCACGAACGGCTGCAGATGGAATCGTTGATGCGGCGGGCCCTGGAGCAAAAGGAGTTTGAACTCTACTACCAGCCCATTGTTCACACCGATTCCGGCCAACTCTGTTCTGCCGAAGCTCTGCTGCGCTGGAACAACCCCGGTTTGGGTATGGTCATGCCCGATCGGTTTATACCGCTGGCGGAAGAAACGGGCCTGATAACACCGATCGGCGAATGGGTGTTGCAGGAAGCCTGTATGGCGGCCATACGCTGGAAAGAATCCACGGGCACTGACATTGGCATTTCAGTCAACGTGTCTCCCAGGCAGTTCAGGGACCCGGGGTTTATCGACACAGTCATGAATGCCCTCGCAGCCAGTGGGCTGCCTCCCCAGCAACTGGAACTGGAAATCACTGAGCGGCTGATCCTTGATAACACCATAGAAACCGCCGACATCTTACGACAACTGGATCAATCCGGCATTCGCCTGTCGGTCGACGATTTCGGGACCGGATACTCGGCGCTCAGCTACCTCAAGAGCTACCCCTTTGATACCCTGAAAATCGACAAATCCTTTGTTCAGGATGTGATGAAGGAGCAGGAGGACGCCTCACTGGTGAAGGCAATCATCAATATGGCCCACAGTCTTGGCTTGCGTGTGATTGCCGAAGGCGTGGAAGAAGAAGCTCAGACCCACTTCCTGCAACACGAAGGCTGTGACTACTCTCAAGGCTATTTCTACAGCAGGCCCATACCCGAAAATGAGTTTCAGGACTGGCTGAAGACCAATCAGCGCGCCGTCCGATCCAGCACCAACTGAAGCTACTCTGGCGATGGATCAGCTCAGCGCTTCTTGCTCTTCATTCGCGCTTTCTTGCGCACCGGCCGCCCTTTCTTCAGGTCATTGTCCTGTTTGACCTTCTGGCGCGGCGTCAGCCGGCTGACCTTGTTAGCAAACGGGTTTTCACTGGAGCGGAATTCGAAGCGAATGGGCGAACCGTTGACCTTCAGCACTTTACGGAAGGTATTTTCCAGATAACGCTTGTAAGCTCCTGGCAACGCGTCGGTCTGGTTCCCATGCACCACGATCACCGGAGGGTTGGACCCGCCCTGGTGGGCGTATCGCAGTTTTATTCGGCGCCCTTGTACCAGTGGCGGCTGATGTTGTGCGGTCGCATCCTGAAGGATGGCTGTCAGGCGATTGGTGGGCCACTTGGCCATCGCTGACTCATAGCAATCGTGAACCGAATCGTACATGACGCCCACACCGGAACCGTGAAGGGCAGATATGTAGTGCTTGTCGGCATAGTCAAGAAAATCCAGGCGGCGCTGAACCTGCTCCTTTACCTTGGCCCGATCGTCCGGGTCCATGCCATCCCATTTGTTGACCGCAATCACCAGGGAACGGCCTGCATCCAGAACAAAACCAATCAGATGCAGGTCCTGATCCACCAGCCCTTCCCTGGCGTCGATAACCAGGATGACCACATGGGCATCGTCGATGGCCTGAAGGGTTTTAATGATGGAGAACTTCTCCACCACTTCACTGACGTTTTTGCGCCGGCGCACACCCGCTGTATCGATCAGCGTGTACTGGTTATCCATGCGTTCGAACGGGATATAAACGCTGTCTCGGGTGGTACCGGGCATGTCATAGACAATCACCCGGTCTTCCCCGAGCATACGATTAACCAGTGTAGACTTGCCCACGTTCGGCCGCCCGACGATACCGATGCGTATGCCTGGATAGCGATCAGCACGATCTTGCGCTTCCCGCTCCTCCTCGGACGGCAGCAGCTCTTCCAGCATGGAGCGAATGCCCCGGTTATGGGAAGCCGCTATCAGATAGGTGGACTCGAAACCCAGACCGTAGAAATCGGACGCGGCAATATCGGGGTCCTGGCCATCGGTTTTATTGACCACCAGGTGTGCCCGCTTGCCAGTCTTGCGCAGATGGGCAGCGATCAATTCATCGCCGCCATTGAGCCCGGCCTTGCCATCTACCAGAAACAGCACGATGTCTGCTTCCTCGACAGCCTGCATGGACTGGCGCGCCATTTCGGCGTCCAGGCCTTTTTCGTCCCCGGTCAGGCCACCGGTATCAATCACGATAAAGCGCTGCCCTTCGTAATTGCCCTCACCGTATTTACGATCGCGCGTCAAACCGGGAAAGTCCGCTACAAGCGCATCCCGGGACCGCGTCATCTGGTTAAACAGTGTCGATTTTCCCACGTTGGGGCGCCCGACAAGAGCAATTACAGGGGTCATAGTCTTTCGCTACATATTAAACAGGGCCCGCGCTTCACAGCGATAGGGCCGGAAAGGAGCACTCAGTCGAGCGTCCGGAGTTTCAATACCGACAGTTTACCGCTATTGCCATATACAAGAAGGTTACCGTTCTGGAGCCGCTGAAAGGGAACCCGCAGGCCCTCGTCGTCGAACTCAAGCTGGCCCACCAGGCTGCCGTCTTCCAACGACAGCATATGAATGTACCCTTCGAAATCACCAATCAACAGGTAATCCTCAAAAACAACCGGCTGCGTTGGCTGACGCCAGGACAAACGGTCCTGAACCCACAACTCGCGACGGTCGGAACCTCGGTAAGCCGTGATATCACCGTTGGCACCTGCGACAAAAATATTACCGTTGCCGATCATCGGTGACTGCAGGCTGGAGGCAGGACGACTCCAGATTTCCTGGCCGGTTTGAAGGTCGATCAGCGCAAGCTTGCCCTGATAACCCACAATCATCGCTGCACTTTCCAGAATCAACGGCTCACCGGCCACGTCAACAAGCCGTTCAAGTTCGGTACGACCCTGCGGCTGGCCGACTTCATACTGCCAAATGGGCTGACCGGTCTCAGTGGAGATCGCCATTAGCTTGCCGTTGGCCAGTGCGGCCAGCACAAGGTCTGCTCCTACAAGAGGCGACGCCGCTGCGCGTATTGACAGGACCGGGACATCACTATCATATTGCCATGCCTGCTCCCCGGTGGCGGCATCAAATGCCAGCACCTTGCCATCAATTGTCTGGGCCACCACCAGGCGTCCGTTGGACTGGGGAGATGCCAACACCTCGTTAGGCAAAGGCTGCTCCCAGAGCGCGGAGCCATCCTCGCGCGACAGGGCCATCAGCTCAGCATCACGAGATACCACATACAGGTTTCCCTGATCGCCACCAACGCCAGCACTGATTTGCTCGTCAAGATCCCGGGACCAGAAAACTTCGCCGTTCTCCGAACCAACGGCATAAACCTCACCATCGGCCGACGCAGCGTACAATCGGTCGCCGGTATTTAGAGGGGCAAGGTACAGGAACTTGTCATCATGCCCGTCCCCAACGTCCATGGTCCAGACAGACTCAAGTCCGACGCTGGACGAAATTTCCGGAACCGGTGCAGGTTGCTCGAAGGTATCACTGGTGCTACATCCCGCCAGGACAGCCAGTGTCAGTATACCCGCAAGCGAACGGAGCCTTGTGTGCCCGCTAACCAACCAGGGCATCAGACTCCCTCCTCAACACCAAGATCGGATAACTTGAGCTCAAGAATGCCGCTACGGCCCTGCTGGTTCATTTCACGGGCGGCCAGATACGCTTCACGAGCCCCCTCGCGATTACCCTGGGCTAGTAGAATATCGCCTTTAAGCTCGGTAAAAATAGCGCCGAAACTGCCGGTATTGCCCGTACCCTCGATGGTCGCCAAAGCATCTTCGTACTGTTCCGCCGCGAACTGAGCGCGGGCCAGGCGGTTTCGTATAACCAGCGCCAACGCTCCGCTTTCGCCGGCCTTTTCCCGTGCCCAGGTCAGCGATTCGATCGCACCTTCCGGGTCGCCCTGGTCCATAACCTGCTGGCGAGCAAGCATCAACATGCCATAGATAGCGAAGGCGCTGTCGCTGTATTCTTCCCGCAGGCTCTCAGCCACGTAGGCAACGGTATCAGCGCGATTTTCATCGGTCTCATCGCTATAGGCATTGATCAGCTCTGCGAATTGGGAGGCCGCTTCAGTACGCTGCTGCATTTGATGGTTCTGCCAGGCTTGCCATCCGAACACAATTGCCAAAGCCGCACCGACACCGATCAGAAGTGAGCTGCCGTTCTTTTTCCACCAGTCCTTGATTGCCTGGACCGTTTCTTCCTCAGTACGCATTTCAGCCATGATGACTCCTGCAATAGATGTTTATTATGCTGTAGCTCGTCGGCGCGCCATCAGCGGCCAAGCAATTCTTTCAGTGCCACTGCCAGGTCGCCCTGGGCAACGTCTTGCTGCGCCTCATCCGAACGTAACGGCTTGAGGCCGGCCGTCCCGTTGGCAATCTCATTCTCACCCAGAATGACTGCGTAACGGGCGCCACTGCGATCAGCCTTCTTCATCTGACTCTTAAAACTGCCGCCACCGCAGTGGCCCATAACCGTCACGCCCGGCAAGGCATCGCGAAGGGATTCACCCAGCGCCAATGCGGGTGCCACGGTGGATTCGCCCATAGCCGCAACATACACATCGGCATTGCCATTGGCACTGTCTGGCACAAGGTTAAGCGTTTCCAGCAGCAGAATCAGCCGTTCGAGCCCCATGGCGAAACCGACCGCAACCGTTGGCTTGCCTCCCAGTTGCTCCACCAGACCATCGTAGCGACCACCGGCGCATATCGTGCCCTGAGCACCAAGACTGTCGGTAATCCACTCGAACACGGTTTTGCCGTAATAGTCGAGCCCGCGAACCAGCTTTGAATTCACCGTATACTCGATGCCAGCTGCGTCCAGCAACGAGCGCAATTGCCGAAAATGCTCCCGAGACTCATCGTCGAGGTAGTCGTCCAGGCGAGGCGCGTCCACCAGAAGCCTCTGAGTCTCCGGGTTCTTGCTGTCCAGAATGCGCAGCGGGTTAGAGCCCAACCGCCGCTGGCTGTCATCGTCCAACTGGTCCCGGTAATCCGAGAGGTAGGCCACCAGGGCTTCCCGGTATTCCTTTCGGGCGGCCGACGTCCCAATGGAATTGATTTCCAGGCGGGTATGCTCAGAGAGCCCAAGTGCGCGCCATAGCCTGGCGGTCAGTACCAGGAGTTCGGCATCAATATCGGGGCCGGCCATACCAAAGCATTCCACACCAATCTGGTGGAACTGCCGATAACGGCCTTTCTGGGGACGCTCATGACGGAACATGGGGCCGGTGTACCACAGACGACGGGTCTGGTTGAAAAGCAGACCATGCTCCTCCGCGGCACGAACACAGCCGGCCGTACCTTCAGGGCGCAGGGTCAGGCTGTCGCCATTGCGATCCTCGAAGGTGTACATTTCTTTCTCGACGATATCCGTCACTTCGCCAATGGAACGCTTGAACAGGTCCGTCTGCTCAACCACAGGCATGCGGATTTCCTGATAACCGTACTGAGACAGCACTTTCCGAACCGTGTCTTCCACAAACTGCCACACCGGCGTCTGCTCTGGCAGGATATCGTTCATCCCGCGGATTGCCTGGATCTTAGCCAAGTTACTACCTTATCTGTGTCAGTGATTTGACGATCTGCTCTCAGTCGGCCGAGCGGGTAATGATCGTTTCTTCCTTTTCCTTGCGACGGGCCAATTCCTCGCGGATCAGCCGTTCCAGGTCGTCGGTCAGATTGGCATTGTCGAGTTTCTGATTGGGCTTGCCCGCCGCGTAGAACAGGTTCTTGGGGCTGCCGCCGGTCAAGCCCAGGTCAGCAACCTTGGCCTCGCCCGGCCCGTTTACAATACAGCCGATGATGGCAACATCCAGCGACTCGTTGACGTCCTCCAGGCGAGCTTCAAGATCATTCATGGTCTGGATGACATCGAAATTCTGGCGCGAGCAGCTGGGGCACGCGACGAAGTTGATACCCCGACTGCGCAGGCGCAAACTTTTGAGAATATCGAAGCCGACCTTGATTTCCTGCACCGGGTCTGCCGCGAGCGACACTCTGATGGTGTCTCCAATGCCGTCCATCAGCAGCATACCCAGGCCAACAGAGGACTTCACGGTCCCGGAGCGGAAGCCACCAGCCTCGGTAATACCCAGATGCAGCGGCTGTTCGATCTGTGCGGCGATCTGACGATAGGCCGCCACCGTCATGAAGACTTCCGAGGCCTTGAGGCTCACCTTGAAATCCTGAAAATCGTGCTTGTCCAGAATATCGATATGGCGCATGGCGGATTCCACCAACGCCTCCGGTGTGGGTTCGCCATACTTGCGTTGCAGTGCCTTTTCCAGGGAGCCCGCGTTGACGCCAATACGAATCGGGATATTGCGATCGCGTGCGGCGCTGATCACGGCGCTGACACGGTCATCCCGACCGATATTACCCGGGTTGATACGAAGGCAATCAACACCCAATTCAGCCACCCGCAGAGCAATCCGGTGATCAAAGTGGATGTCGGCCACCAATGGTAAAGACACCATTGAGCGAATCTTACCGAAGGCTTCCGCAGCATCCATCGTAGGCACGGAAACCCGCACAATGTCCGCTCCCGCCTCCTGCAGGGCACGGATCTGGCCAACGGTTGCATTCACGTCGCAGGTGTCGGTGTTGGTCATGCTCTGGACAGCAATGGGCGCATCCCCGCCCACGGGAACATCGCCTACCATTATCTGGCGTGATTTGCGTCTTTTGATCGGAGATTCGTGGTTCATATAGCCTGCTAACCGCAAAAGAGGGTTCGAAACGTTCAGATATCCAGTGTGAATTCTGCTCGGTTGTTGACGACCCGATAACCGGAAAGGTCAATCGCCTGACCATCAAATCTTATGGACTCGATGGCATCGACTGCGCCGACAACAACGTCGATAGGCAGTCTGCCTGATACATTAACCCGGTCGCCATCCCGTTGCAGGGAGCCCACCAGGCGATTGCCAGCCGAATCGGTTACCTGAACCCAGCATTCATCGCTGAACGTTATTTCCAGGCGACCACTGCCGACGGCGGCCATTGGCTGGGCGCTCTCCTGAAACGCTGGCTCCGGCTCACTGGTCACCACCGGCACCCGGCTTTCATCAACCGCCTCCACAGCCGACTGCTCAGCAGGTGCGGAATCGTTCTCGATCGTCTGGGTCGCGGAATCAGAGGCCTGTTCGTTCACCTGGGATTCTTCCGGCAGCGCCGTCAATTCGTCATTGTCCTCAACGGCCGGCGCTTCAGCAACCGGCTCGGAAAGACGAACGGTCGCCTCGTCGGTTTCGGGCTCTGGTGACTCGGTACTAACTGTTTCGCTCATCGATGCCACCTGATCGGACGGTTCATTCTGCGTGGCAACGTCCGGTTCCTGAGAACCAGTCGGTTCCTCCGTACCGCCCGCTATACCACCCAGTTCGCCCATAAAACGCAACGCGAGGAATGCGATCACCGCGATGACCAACAGGAGAAGCAGCAACTTCGCAACGCGGCGTTTCCGCCGTCTGCGACGTTCGATATCAATCAACGGATTGGCTTCTTCTGCCTGCACTTTTCGCTGCCGCAGTGGCTCCAGCTCCTCATCCAGCGTCGCAATCACCGCATCCGGATCAAGGTCAACCTGTCGCGCGTAAGTTCTGACATAGCCTTTGAGGAACAGTTCACTGTCGATCTGTTCATACTTCCCGTCCTCTATCGCCTGTATCACCGCCGGACGAAGATGTTGGGCATCGGCCACGGCTGAAACACTGAGCCCCTTCTGCTCACGCGCACGTTTGAGCAAATGGCCCGTTGGCTCATTCAGGCTCGACGGTTGTTGTGCATCATCACTGTCCATTGGATGTCATCACCCTGTATTGTTGGTATTCGACAGAGTTTGGAAAATTGTTTTTCAGCAGAAGTCCGAGGCTTGATTCCCGGTTCCTGTCGCCCAGATGCCGGGCGATGCGAATACCTGTGTAGAGGCTTTCCGGAGAATGGCGGAGATTCTGATTCCGTTGCATCAGCGTCATCAGGCGGCTGTAGTAGCGAGACGCGGCCTGATGTTCTCCGGATTCGACCAATGTCCGTGACAGTGCAAGCAATGATTTTGCGTCACCACGGGATAATTCAACAGCGCGCCGGTACGCCGTCTTGGCGCCCTCAAGGTTGCCAATTCTTTCTTCGGTCAATCCGAGATTGAAGAACACGGAGGCCCTGTCGTTGTATGACGTATCCCTGGAGGCCGCGAGGAACTGTTCGCGGGAATCCTCAAACCGGCCAGCGCCGTACAGGAATGCCCCGTAATAAACGCGCCCACGGGTATACCCCTGATCACTGTCGAGTGACTCCTTGAAGGATCGCTCAGCCAGCTCCGGCTCACCCTCGGCATTGTAGATCAGCCCCATGGCCGCCAATGCCCCGGGGTCATCAGAGTCCAATTCAAGCGCCCGTTCGAGGTGGTGTCGGGCTCTTTCCAGATTATTCTGGCCAATATAGGCGGTCCCCAACTGGACATAATTCCTGATGGCCTTGTCGCGATCTGCCTCGCGGGCAAAACGGCTATCGGTATTGGTCACGCACCCCGCGACAAACGTCGCCAACAACACCACTACAAGCGCGGCCTGCATCCTTTTCACCGAATTAAATGTCACAGTCGGTAATTCCTCTTGAATTGGAAGGTGCATATCAGCACTGGGTTTACGGACTGACCTGCTGCACCTGGATATAACGCTGACTACGCTTGGTGCGGTCTTCCACCATCCCTACCAGTTGGCCACAGGCAGCGTCGATATCGTCACCGCGGGTGGTTCTCACCGTGGCGATGTACCCTGCCTCATTCAGAACTGACTGGAAACGGCGGGTGGCGTTCATACTTGGACGCCGGAAATCGCTCTCCGGGAACGGATTGAACGGAATCAGGTTGATCTTGCACGGAAGACCGCGAAGTACCACTGCCAATTCCCTTGCGTGCTCAGGCTGGTCGTTAACGCCCTCGATTACAGTGTATTCGATGGTTGCCTTTCGCTTGTCCGGCAGACGTGCCAGGTAACGACGCGTTGCTGCAAGCAATTCCGCAATCGGGTACTTTTTATTCAACGGCACCAATTGGTTACGCAACTCATCATTGGGGGCATGGAGCGAAATGGCCAGTGAAACATCGGTAACTTCACCCAATTTATCCAGTGCCGGAACCACACCAGAGGTACTGACGGTGACACGTCGCTTGGAAATGCCGTAGGCCAGGTCCTCCATCATCAGGTTCATGGCATCGACAACGTTGTCGAAGTTCAGCAGCGGCTCGCCCATTCCCATCATCACCACGTTGGTAATCGGGCGATCCGGACCGGGCTCAAAGGGCATGAACGCCTTACGCGCAACCCAGACCTGCCCAATGATCTCAGCAGCGGTAAGGTTGCGGTTAAATCCACGCTTGCCCGTCGAACAAAACGTGCAATCGAGGCTGCAGCCAATCTGCGACGACACGCACAACGTTCCGCGCTCACCGTCAGGTATGAGCACGGTTTCAACACTGTTGCCGTTGTCCATGCGCATGACCCATTTGCGGGTACCGTCTTTGGAGGACTCGTCGTACACCACCTCTGGCCCACGAATTTCCGCAACGGCCTTCAGCTTTTCCCGCAGCACCTTACTCATATTGGTCATTTGGTCGAAGTCATCGGCCCCGCGCTGGTGAATCCATTGCAGCACCTGTGTTGCGCGGAAACGTTTCTCCCCCAGGGACTCAAAAAAGGCCTCCATTTTGGCCTTGGGCATTCCCAAAAGGTTGGTTTTCTCAGCAACAGCTGTCATTTCATAACCTCAATCAAATAACCAATACGGGCCGGACGTATGCCCGGCCCGGTACAGCCTGATCAGCCGCGCGGGCAGATCTCACTGTCATTGAAAAAATACGCAATTTCGCGCTCAGCTGACGCAGCAGAATCTGAACCATGAACAGCGTTGGCATCAATTGAAGATGCAAAGTCGGCACGGATGGTGCCCGCTTCCGCTTCCTTGGGATTGGTTGCTCCCATCAGGTCACGATTCTTCAGGATAGCACCGTTGCCTTCCAGAACCTGAACAACAACTGGGCCAGAGGTCATGAACGCAACCAGATCATTGAAAAACGGGCGCTCCTTGTGCTCGGCGTAAAACCCTTCTGCCTGCTCCTGGGTCAGGTGCATCATCTTCGCGGCGACAATGGTCAGGTCCGCTTTTTCGAAGCGTGAGTAGATTTCGCCGATCACATTTTTTGCGACTGCATCGGGCTTGATAATCGAGAGCGTGCGCTCGTTTGCCATGATCTATCTCCATTAAGGTTCAGAAAAATTTCAGGGTTGGGATTATACGCAGTCCGGAGGCAACTGCCTACCGCACTGAACGGAGACGGGTAACAACGTCAACGATTTGCGCCGCTGCGAAGTCAATTTCCTCTTCCGTTGAAAAGCGTCCAAAGGAAAACCGGAGCGCCCGATGCGCCTGCTCATCATCCAGACCAATACCCTTGAGCACAAACGAAGGCTCAATGGTGGCCGACGAGCAGGCTGAACCGGACGAAACCGCCAGTTCCCGCAAGCCCAGCATCAGGGATTCGGCATCGACACCTGCAAATGAGAGGTTGATGATACCCGGGACCCGATGCTCGGCACTGCCGTTGAGCGTCACACCTTCAAGCCCTTCAAGGCCTGACAGGAAGCGCTTGCGCAGCAATTCCAGTCGCGCCTTCTCCTGCTCCAGTTTTTCACCGGCCAGATCAAAGGCTTTGCCCATGCCGACTATCTGATGCGTGGGCAGTGTCCCGGAACGCATACCCCGTTCATGGCCACCCCCATGAATCTGGGATTCAATTCGCACGTCCGGCGAACGCCGCACATAGAGGGCTCCAATACCCTTGGGCCCATAAACCTTGTGCCCGGACAGTGATAACAGGTCCACCGGCATGCCCCCCACATTCACCTCTGTCTTCCCAGCCGCCTGAGCTGCGTCCACATGAAACAACACACCGCGTTCGCGAAGCATGGCACCGATGGCAGCGATATCTGTCTGGCTACCCAGTTCATTGTTGACCATCATCAGGCTGACCAAAGCAGTATTATTCCGAAGCGCACCTTCGACCTGCTGGCAGGACACACGTCCGTCAGCTCCAGGTTTCAGCCAGGTCACCTCAACCCCCTGCCCTTCAAGCCACTTGCAGGTATCAAGCACCGCCTTGTGTTCAATCATCGACGTCACAACGTGCGGGTTGCTCTTACCTGCGACCGCACCCTTGATGGCAAGGTTGTCGGATTCGGTAGCACCGGACGTCCACACGATCTCACGAGGGTCCGCATGAAGCAGATTCGCCACCTGCCGGCGAGCGCCTTCAACCGCAGCTTCAGCCTGCCAGCCAAAGCCATGGGAGCGGGATGCAGGGTTGCCAAACACGCCATCGGGTGTCAGGTATTTGAGCATTTCTTCAGCAACGGCAGGGTCTACGGGCGTGGTGGCCGCATAATCCAGATAGACGGGCTTTTTCATAGAAGTTTCAGGATAGTCGTTCAGGCCGGCGCCTGATCCGTGAGGCGCTCGGTGTTAATCGTCTGTGAGTCGCCGTCGGAATGGCGCCTGTTCTGCCGGCTGGCAACCACCTGAATCTCCCGCTTTCGCATCAGGTCCCCAAGACTGATATCGCTGAGGAACTGATGGATCTGATCGCTGAGATCAGACCACAGGTGGTGGGTCAGGCATTTTTCGCCATTCTGGCAATCACCCTTGTTGCCGCAACGGGTGGTATCCAGGGATTCACTGACCGCATCGACGACTTCCGCGATAAAGACGGCGTCTGCCTCACGGGTCAGGCGATAACCACCGCCGGGCCCCCGGATACTGGTCACCAGCTTGTGACGGCGAAGGCGGGAAAACAACTGCTCGAGATACGAGAGGGAAATCTCCTGCCGGGCAGATATGTCAGCCAGACTCACCGGCCCCTGATCCCCATGAAGGGCGAGATCCAGCATTGCCGTCACCGCATAGCGGCCTTTGGTGGTCAGTCTCATAACGTCAGCCCCGGTCAGGGATTGATTCGGCTTTAACAACGCCGAGTATGAATTGACCAACCAAAACAGTCAAGTATTCACCGTTGCGACGGCTCGTCGTCCCGCACACAGTCGAAATCCTCTTCCTGCAGCGGCGGCAACTCGCCATTCTGGTACTCACTGTTCACTTTGCGAAGCGCTTTGCACATGTTCTCAATGCGATCATCCACAACGTGCATATGATCCAGCAGGCTGCGCATCGCCCGGGCTACCGGGTCCGGCATCTCCTCGGTCACGCCATAGGCATCAAAGCCCATGCGCTCTTCCATTTCCTTACGCCGGGCGTCATCTTCCCCTTTGCGCTTCACCACCACCCGGCCAGGAATACCGACAACCGTCGCACCCGGCGGAACCTCTTTGGTCACCACGGAGTTGGAGCCAATCTTGGCGCCTTCGCCTACCGTAAACGGCCCGAGGATCTTGGCACCGGCACCCACCACAACACCGTCACCCAGCGTCGGATGGCGCTTACCCTTGTTCCAACTGGTACCACCCAGGGTAACGCCCTGATATAAAGTGACATCGTCACCGATCACCGTGGTCTCACCAATCACGACACCCATGCCGTGATCGATAAAGAAACGCCGCCCGATCGTGGCGCCGGGATGAATTTCAATGCCGGTCAGCCAGCGGGCAATCGAGGAAAACGTTCGTGCTACCCACATCAGACCGAGGCCCCAAAGCCAATGCGAGAACCGGTGGCACATCAGTGCGTGCAAACCCGGGTAATTGGTCAGCACTTCGAAAGTATTGCGAGCGGCGGGATCACGATGAAACACACTGTTCACATCTTCCCTAAGACGTTCAAACATAACCCTATTCCTGTTCACCGGCCGTTGAACCAGCCTTTGACGTATTTTTTGCAGTTTCCGCAGTACCTGCCGACTTCTGCACGGCGGTCAGTATCCCCCGCAGGATGTTGATTTCCATCTGATCCAGTCCAGCACGCTGGAACAGCCGCCGCAACCGCGTCATCAACTGGCGGGGGTTGTCCCGGCGGTGAAAGTCCACATCCACAAGCACCTGCTCCAGATGACTGAAAAAACCCTCTACATCGCGGACGGGCGCGGGCGGCACATCCCAGCCTTCATCCCCAGGCGCCATCATAGGCCTGAGATATGGGCTGCTGCCTCCACCTTCAAGGCCTCTTAGATAATGCATGCGCAATTCATAGCACATTACCTGAACCGCCATGGCCAGATTCAAGGAGCTGTAATCCGGATTTGAGGGAATATGAATGTGGAAATGACAGCGCTGCAACTCGTCATTGCTCAGCCCATGGTTCTCACGCCCGAAGACCAATGCCACCTGCCCCGCTTCCGACTGTTGGGAGGCCTTGGCCGCCGCGTCTGGTGGAGCAATGACCGGCCACGGGACCTTTCGCCCCCTGGCGCTGGTACCCATGACGCACACACAATCGGCAATGGCGTCATCCAGAGTAGAGACAACCGTGGCTTTGTCGAGTATATCGGAGGCGCCCGCCGCACGGGCGTAGGAGGCCTCATCGGGAAAGGACACAGGGTTCACCAGCCACAAATTTCCCATACCCATGTTTTTCATGGCCCTGGCGACCGCACCGATGTTGCCGGAATGGGAGGTCTCAACCAGGACAATCCTGATCTGGTCGTTGTAGGTGTCAGGACCCTCCAGGGGCTTAGCTGGCTTGTGCATGGCGGTAGAATCTCTGTAAAAACTGGAAAGGTACGCATGATAACAGATCCACCCCCTTCCCCGCCTCTCCGGATATGCTCTGATACAGCGCCATCCGTGACATTGCGGATTGGAAAAACATACAAGGCGGGTCAGTTTTTGATATGCTATGCGGCCTTCACACACCCGGATAATGAACACTCAGATGCAACCAGCAATCAAAATGGCCCTGCGCGTCGCGCGTCAGGGGTCCGACTATCTGAAAGCACACTTCGAACGCCAGGAACCCAACGGCGACAGCGAAGACCGCCGCAAGCAACTGGAGCGGGTCGAACAGTCCATTTACGACAATTTTTCCGAACAGCTCGATAAAGCATACAAGGACCACGCCATCGCTCCTTTGAACGAGGCGGACGCCGACGGCAATGACAAGAGCTGGCATATTTTCCCGGTACTCGGGCGTGAGAATTTTTTGCGCGGCATTCCTGACTTCGCCGTTGCGTTGCTGCAAAAGAAGAACAACCGCACCGAGAACCTGCTGCTGATCAACCCGGTTACCGGTGAAGAATACTCCGCCAGCCGTGGCCATGGGGCCGCGCTCAACAGCCGGCGAGTGCGTACCAGCGACGTCAAGCATGCCGACCGAGCAGCCGTGGTCAGCAACCTTCTCGACCAGACCCGCTCTTCTGACGACCCACTGATGTGGGGCGAGATGGCATCCTTGCTTGCACGTGACAGCAGCCTGTTTCGAACCGCTGGTTGTGTAGCCCTTGATATCGCCCGGGTGGCATCCGGCCATCTGGACGCCGCAGTCATTTTCCGCCCTGAGCCGGCTGACCTGGCCATCGGCGTCACGTTGGCACTGGAGTCCGGCGCCCTGACCGGCGACTTCTCCGGAAATCCTTCGACGGAAAAAGCAAAGCAGTTGATCGTCGCAAACCCCAAGCTGTTCCGGGAAGTGCTCAAAACACTTCACCCGTTCCGGGGCCGACTGCCTCGCTAGGCATAAAGGCCAAAAGCCGGGCACAAAAAAGCCGCAACACCCAATGGGGGTTGCGGCTTTTTTATGGCTGACCGACGGCTTACATCCGATTCAGCCACTCGGGCGGCTGCTCTTCTTCCTCTTCCTGCCCCGCAAGACCTTCCTTCGGCGGAACGATCAGGTCTTCCCGTGCAACACCCAGGGCAACCAGCAGGTTTGCTGACACATAGATGGATGAGTAGGTACCCACCACCACACCGATGATCAGAGCAAGCGCAAAGTTGTTGATCGCTTCACCACCCAGGAAATACAAGGCGAACAGAACCACCAATGTCGTACCTGAAGTGTTGATGGTCCGGCTGATGGTTTGATGAATGGACTCGTTGATGATGTGCTCGGAGCCCCCTTCACGCATCTTGCGAAAGTTCTCGCGAATCCGGTCTGCCACCACGATGGTGTCGTTGAGGGAATAACCGATAACCGCCAGCAACGCCGCCAGGACACTGAGGTCAAACGTCCACTGGAACAGCGCAAACACACCCAACACGATGATGACGTCGTGGGCCAGGGGCACAACAGAGGCAATGCCAAATTTGAACTGGAACCGCATGCCAACGTAAATCAGCACAACTGCCAGCGCGATGAGCATACCCAGGCCACTGTCTTCCTTCAGCTCGTCGCCAACCTGGGAGCCGACAAATTCGGAGCTCACCAGTTCAAGCTCGTTACCACCAGCCGACAGCGCGGCCGTGACTTCAGCGGCCAACTGGTCGTTCTCGGACTCTGCCATTCGCACCAGCACCGTGGTATCCGAACCGAAGTTCTGGACCACGAACTGCTCGTATCCCGCGCTCTCCAGGGTTTGGCGAACATTGTCCAAGGCGGGTGCCTGCTGGTATTCCAGCTCAACGGAGGTACCACCGGTAAAATCCAGCCCGAGGTTCAGGCCGCGCACTGCCAGCAACGCAATGGCCGCAACAACCAGCGCAATGGACACAACGGAAGCTATCTTCCGAAAGCCCATAAAATCGATAGGTTTCTTCTCTACTTCAGACATTGGCCAGCTTCCCCCCAATCGACAGCTTTTCAACCTGTCGACCGCCGTATACAAGATTTACGATGCTGCGACTGACCATCAGCCCGGAGAACATCGACGTAAGAATACCGATCGACAGTGTCACCGCGAACCCTTTCACGGGGCCGGACCCCATGGCGAACAGGATCACCGCCACCAACAGGGTGGTGATGTTGGCATCGAAAATCGAAACGAAGGCCCGGGAGTAACCGGAGTTTATCGCCGACTGCGGCGGTATGCCCGATTTCAACTCTTCCTTTATGCGCTCGAAAATAAGCACATTGGCGTCAACCGCCATACCCACTGTCAGCACGATACCGGCAATACCCGGCAACGTCAGGGTTGCGGAGAGAATCGACATACAGGCGATCAGCAGCATCAGGTTAAGCGTCAGCGCAACGTTGGCGATAACGCCAAAGCCACGGTAGTACACCACCATGTAGCAGAGGACCAACACAAAGCCGAGCAGGACCGACATCATGCCGGCATCAATGTTCTTCTGCCCAAGGCTGGGACCAATCGTCCGCTCCTGGACAAAGTACATTGGCGCGGCCAACGAACCGGCCCGCAGCAGCAAGGCCAACTCCGCTGCTTCAGGGATGGAATCCAGTCCGGTAATCCGGAAACTGCTTCCCAGCGCAGACTGGATCGTCGCCAGGCTGATGATACCCTTCTCGACAACGCGGTTGTCGACCGTGCGGGTTTCACCATCCACAACCACTTCTTCCGTTTCTGTCCGGTATTCGATAAAGAGGACCGCCATGCGACGCCCAATGGCGTTGCGGGTTGAGCGGTTCATCAAGTCGCCGCCCACCGAGTCCATGGTGATGTTGACCTGTGGCTGGCCGTTCTCGTCGAACGCCTGCTGTGCGTTAGAGACATTGTCACCGGTGACGATCACCTCCCGCTCGAGACGGGCTTCACGGTTGGGGTTGTCACGGAACGGGAACGTCTCGATATCGGCGGATGAGGCATCCTGACGGGCCTCAAGACGGAATTCCAGGTTGGCCGTAGCACCCAGTACACGCTTGGCCGCAGCGGTATCCTGCACACCGGGCAATTCCACAATAATGCGGTCCGCTCCCTGGCGCTGCACCAAAGGCTCCGCCACACCAAGCTCGTTCACCCGGTTGCGGATGGTGGTCAGGTTTTGCTCCAGCGCGTAGTCCTGTATGGACTTCACCTCGGCTTCCGACATCGACAGAACCAGAAGATACTCACCTTCCTCAGTCCGCTCGTCTAACAGGAACTGGTTGTACTGGTCGCGGATCAGGTCAAACGCTTCGCTGCGGGAACTTTCGTCGCGGAAACTCAGAACAATGGAACGGTTGCCTTCCACATCGCCACCACGGTAGCGAACACGCTCTTCACGTAACTCACGCTTGATCTGACCAGACATGGCCTCAAGGCGCTGGTCGACGGCTGTTTCCATATCCACTTCCAGCAGGAAATGAACACCACCCCGAAGGTCAAGGCCAAGCTTCATCGGGCCGGCACCAACGCTTTCCAGCCATTCCGGCGTGGAAGGGGCCATATTCAGCGCCACCAGATAGTCCCTGCCAAGCGCCTCTTGCACAATCGGCCGAGCTCTCAGTTGGGATTCGGCATCGTTCAGGCGGATCAGTGCGTCGCGCTCCTGCAACTCGGATTCCTTAACCTGGATTCCGTCAGCTTCGAGCGCATCAACAGCCCTGTCGAGAATCCGCTGATCGACTTCGGTACTGCTCCGGGCACCAGTGATCTGTACGGCGAAATCGTCGGGAAAGACGTTAGGCAAGGCATAGACGAACCCGATCACCAGCGCGATCACGATAACCAGGTTTTTCCAGAGCGGATACTTGTTCAGCATGAGGTCCCTTTAAGCCGGCCAATGGACCGGCGGTGATGTTTCAGCGTGGCAAATTCAGACCTGAGTCGAAAACCGGTCGATCAGATGTCCTTCAGAGTTCCTTTCGGAAGTGCCGCTGCAACAGCAACTTTCTGAACCTTGACTTCAACGTTGTCGGCGATTTCAACCACGATAAAGTCATCGGCAACCTTGGTGATCTTGCCAGCTACGCCGCCAGAGGTAACCACTTCATCGCCTTTGTCCAGGCCGGCCATCAGCGCCTTGTGCTCCTTTGCTCGCTTGGACTGAGGGCGCCAGATCAGGAAATAGAAAATCAGGATAAAGCCGGCAAAGAAGATCACCTGCCCCATCACTCCCATGCCCTGGGCACCCGCGTCCTGTGCCATGGCCAGTGCCGGCATCGCAGCAAAGAGTGCAGCAACAAGTAACTTGATCGATTTCATTGATTATCTCCGTTTTTAAGAAAAGTTCAGGTAGCGGTTCAGAATCGGCTTATCCCGCAGTCACTGCGCCATTGGCGGCACGGTTTCACCCCGGCGGGCATAGAAGTCGCTAATAAAGTCCGACAATGTACCTGCTTCAATTGCGCCACGCAATCCAGCCATCACGTTCTGGTAGTAACGCAGATTGTGGATCGTATTGAGTTGCGAGCCGAGCATTTCTCCACATTTATCGAGATGATGCAGGTAACTTCTCGAAAAATTCTCACAGGTGTAGCAGTCACACTGGTCGTCCAGCGGCGCGGTATCGTGCCGATGCCTGGCATTGCGGATCTTGATGATGCCGGTGGAGGTAAACAGGTAACCGTTGCGGGCGTTTCTCGTGGGCATTACGCAGTCAAACATGTCTACGCCACGGCGCACAGCTTCCACAAGATCCTCGGGCCGGCCTACGCCCATCAGGTAGCGCGGGCGGTCTTCCGGCATTCTTGGTGGCAGGTAGTCGAGGATACGGATCATATCCTCTTTGGGTTCGCCCACCGACAATCCGCCAATGGCGTAGCCGTCAAATCCAATCTCCGTTAACCCTTCCAGTGATCGGTCCCGCAGCGATTCGTACATCCCACCCTGAACGATGCCGAACAGCGCGGCCGGGTTATCAGCATGTGCCTGCTTGCTCCGCGCCGCCCAACGCAGCGACAGCTCCATGGACTCACTCGCCTGCTTCTCGGTGGCCGGGTACGGCGTACACTCATCAAAAATCATCACGATGTCCGACCCGAGATCCCGCTGCACCTGCATGGCAATCTCCGGTGACAGCTCTACCGGAGAGCCGTCTATTGGCGACCGGAACGTCACGCCCGCTTCGGTGATCTTTCGCATCTCACCAAGGCTGAAGACCTGAAAGCCACCGGAGTCGGTGAGGATCGGGCCTTGCCACTGGGTAAAGTCATGCAAATCGCCGTGGGCCTTCACCACTTCCGTACCCGGCCGCAGCATCAGGTGGAAGGTGTTGCCAAGAATGATCTCGGCCCCGATATCCTTGATGTCCCTCGGCAGCATACCCTTGACGGTGCCGTAGGTGCCCACAGGCATGAAAGCCGGGGTTTCCACCGTGCCCCGGGGAAACGTCAGGCGTCCGCGTCGCGCACGGCCATCGTCCCCGAGTTTTTCAAAGGACATATAACACTGGTCACTCATCATTGTTCTCCGGATTCCGGCTGCCCTTGCCTGAACAGGATGAAAGGGCGCCCAGGCTTGGCTCCTGCGCGGTGATAAACATCGCATCACCGTAACTGAAAAAGCGATAACGCTCGGCGACAGCCGCTTGATAGGCCGACATCACGTTCTGATAGCCGGCAAAGGCGCTGACCAACATGATCAACGTCGACTCCGGCAGGTGAAAGTTCGTCACCATGGCGTCCACGGCCTGGAAACGGTAGCCGGGGTAAATAAAAATGTCGGTTTCGCCCCGAAAAGGTCGAACCACCCCGCCACGACTGGCCGATTCCAGGGATCGCACCGAGGTAGTACCAACGGCAATGACACGACCGCCCCGGGCACGAGCCGCATTCACCGCATCAACCGTGGCTTGCGGTACATGGGCCACTTCGCTGTGCATGACATGGTCTTCAATACCTTCCACCCGCACCGGCTGAAATGTACCAGCGCCTACGTGCAAGGTCACAAACGCGGTTTCAACGCCCAGTGCTTCAAGCTCAGTCAGAATCCGGTCATCAAAATGCAGACCTGCGGTCGGAGCCGCCACAGCACCCGCTTCCCGGGCGTACACCGTCTGGTAGCGTTCGCGGTCCGAGGATTCATCCGGGCGGTCAACATAAGGAGGCAGCGGCATGTGGCCAATGCGCTCAAGAACATCAAGGACCGGCTCGTTGCTGTCACAGTGCAGATGAAACAACGCATCATCCCGACCGCTCATGCGTAACGACGTGCCATCTTCAAGCAGCACTTTCTGGCCTTCTTTTAGAGCTTTGGAGGCCCGTACGTGAGCGAGAATATCCTGCTCTCCAAGGACACGCTCAACCAGAACTTCCACCTGGCCACCGGTTTCCTTGCGGCCAAAAAGGCGAGCGGGAATCACCCGTGTGTCGTTGAAGACCAGTAGGTCGCCCGGCTGAAGCAGGCCTGGAAGATCGGTAAACCGTAAGTGCCTGATGTCACCGGACAGCCCATCGAGACTGAGCAAACGGGACGCACTGCGCTCTTTGAGGGGATACCGGGCAATAAGTTCATCCGGTAGATCAAAGTGAAAATCAGAGACGTTCATTGGATGGACTGTTTACACCGCGTTGAGCGGATCTTAAATGGTAGCGGCGGGCGGACTCGAACCGCCACGGGTTTTACCCCAACGGATTTTGAATCCGTCGTGTCTACCAATTTCACCACGCCGCCATCGGAGAGTGCTGGGGATTATACTGAGGTTGAATCTGAAAGCAATAACAAGTGCCGGACTTCCTTGTTCCGGCAGGCTTTTTACAGGCGATCGAACAACGACAACTGGGAAACCTGGGCAAACGACTGCTGCGCAGCCTGCAGCACAAAGCTCTGGAAGCTCAGATTGCTGATAGCCTCGGCGTAGTCCACGTCACGCAGTTGCGAACGGATGTCCTCACTGTACACAGACGAGTCTTCCAGGAACGATTTAGTGGAGTCCACCGCGTTCAGACGTCCGCCAAGCTCGGTTTGCTTCTGGACAATGCTTTCCTGCGCACTGTCCAGGTTCTGCAGAGAGGCCGCGATCAGGTCGTCATAGGCGGCCTGCCCTGCCGGTGAACTCTTGTCGATGTTGTCGAGGCCGTCAATCAGGTTCTCGATGGTAGCGAATACCGACTGTTTTTCACCAGCGCGAAGAGTGAATTCATCACCATTGCCCGCGTCAGTGATTGTCGCCTGTACCCCGGCAACTTCAAATGGCTCACCACTGGTGTACGCTGCTGGTGTAACCGTCAGCGACGCCCCCGTGCGGCTATTTACCGCGCTGACCGTTCCGGTCCCGGTGTCTACGGTAATGGTAATATCATCAGGCGAGACAGTGGAAAGCCCCCCTTCGTCAACCACCTCGATGCCGTCTATTCGCGCCGCTGCCGCGTTACCGGGGTCACTCTCTGCAAACACCGCCGCGGGAATGGATGAATAGATGCCTTTACCATGGTCGCTGATAGGCACCGTGACGCCGTCATCAATCTCCAGCACGCGCTGGCCCTCATCACCCTGATACACCCAACTACCGGACGCATCTTTCCCAAAGGCGGCCGTGGAACCCTGGAAGCCACTGAAAATGTATTCGCCGGACGCATCACGGGTATTGGCGATGTTGGCCAACTGCCCGATGCGCTCTTTCATTTCCGAGGAGATGGATTTGCGATCATTCGGTGACAGCGAGCCGTTACCAGCCTGGACGGTCAGCTCCCGGATCCGCTGGATAACATCCACCGAACTGGCCAGAGCGCTCTCCTCCTGCTGCAACCGGTTTTCTGCGAGCCCTGCGTTGCGCTGGTAGGTCTCGATCCGGGACAGCTCCTGATCAAGCTTCAGGATACGCGCCGCCGCAACCGGGTCGTCCGACGGCTTATTGACCCGCTTGCCGGTCGAAATCTGCTCCTGGGTCTGGTTCAGGCTGCTATTCAGCTCCTGCAGCCGGTTTATACCGCCGGAGAATATCTGTTGTGATGAAATTCTGATCATGTCACATCACCTCGCACTGCTACCGGAAACTCTGTAACAGGGTATTGAACAAATCCTGGGCCACGCTCACCACCTGGGCGGACGCGTTGTAGGCCGCCTGATACTGGATCAGTTTGCCGGCCTCTTCGTCCAGGTTGACGCCTGAGACGGATTCCCGCTGATTGGTCGACTGCTCCAGCAGCGTGCTGCCAGCGTCTTTATCCAGCTGGCTCTGCCGGGTTTTCACACCAATATCTTCCACCAACCCTGCGTAGCCCTCGGCGAAACTCTGGCTGCCGTTGTTAAGGGTATTCTCGGTTCCCAACGCCGCCAGGAACTCAGCATTGCGGTTGTCCGACACACCGTTGGTGTTGTAATCGATGCTGAACGAATCCCCGGGCCTTGGGTTGCCGGAGATCTCGAACTGAAAGCCCAGATAATCCGGCGAGCGCGGATCCTCAGTGAACAGCTTATTGGACTGGCCGGCCTGGAACACATTGACCGGAGGCACTGCCGCGGCATCACCGGCCTGCAGCACTGTGTTCGTGTTGGCATCGACAATGTCATAGACCAGCTGGCCGCCATCGTCACGGAACTGGATGTCCAGCGGCGGGTCCAGTTGCCCGTCCTGCCGGAAATTGCTCAGCAACGAATTGGTAAACGGGTCTCTGACATCCAGCATCTTGCCCTGGTTGATAGTGGCATCACCGGTATTATTGGCGGAACCTTCCGCCCTTACCGGGCTCGCAAATGCCAGATCCTCTTCACGATTGACTTCCAGTCCGATACTGGCGGCCGCGTTTCGGGTCGGCTCGATCAGGAAACTGTCACCGGCATTGAAGGTGCCCCCTTCAATACGAATATTGAACCCCGGCATGGATATTTCGGACTGAACCGGGTCCGGCAGGCGACCTTGGTTAACCACCTCACCCGTGGCACGATCCACCAACTCGAAATTCCGACCGTCGCCGCCAAACCGCAACGACCAACTGCCCGCAGGCAACTGGGAGCTGTCGATAATCTCGACCGCAAGTTGCGCGTCCCGCGGCGCTCCGTTATTGGTATTGGCGATTACCCGGCCACGCTGGGCTGCCTGGGAATTGATGTCGCTGAAAAACAGACCACCCAGGTCGCCCTCAAGGTCCATGCCAATTTCATGCTGCTGGTTGAGGGTTTCGGACAAGGCAATTGCAACCCTGCCAAGTTCGGCGAAGGCCGGCTGCAGAGCCTCTGACTCAAAGCGTTGCAAGCCGCCGAGTTTGCCGCCGTTGACCTGGCTGTCCACATTCAGGGTCCGGCCACCCGTCGTCAGGATGAACTCCAATCTGGTCGGGTCTTCCGCGTTGTCGCGGGTTCCAAGCTGTGCAGCTTTGTCACCAACAACCAGGGCCTGACCATTGCGCAGCGACACATTGACCTGGCTGCCTTCCGCCTGCACCACACTGATGTTGACCAGTTCAGACAACTCACGCAGCTTTTCGTCGCGCTTGTCCAGCAGCTCATTGGGTTCACGGCCCTGGGCCAAACCGGGCGATTCGGAGATCGCCAGATTCAGTTCAGCAATGCTTTTCAAAAGCGTATTGGCATCCTTGACGCCCTGCTCCATTTGCGTCTTCACGGATTCCCGCTGTTGAATGAATTCCTGATTCAGGGCTTCAAACCGGTTCACCACCTGCTGCGCTTCGCTCAACACCAATTGCCGCTGGGGCAACGATGCCGGATCTTCAGCAGCATTCTGCAGGCTGGCAAAGAAATTGTTCAGCGCATTGCTCAGGCCGGTGGATTCGCCACCAAGCAGGTTGTCCAGGCGCGACAATTCCGAGTTCAGTGCTTCCTGCTCACCAAACAGCGAGCTGTCTTCACGCACCTGTTGCGTCAGGTATTCGTTCGCCAGGCGACGGATGTCGGTGATGCTGACACCGGTACCGATAGAGCCCGCGCCGGTGCGTTGCGCCGACTGGGTTTCAAACTGCACTTCCTGCCGGCTGTAGCCAGGCGTGTTGGCATTGGTGATGTTGTTACCGGTGGTGTTCAAAGCCGCCTGGTTTCCGAGGATGCCGGTCAGACCAATATTGATAAGCCCTGCCATAATGCTTACTCCTCAGCCCCACGCGTACCCATGGACAAGGTTGTCATGGAGTCATTGTTCATAATACGGCGAATCTTCGCACCGTAGTTCGGATCGGTGGCGTACCCCGCTTCCTGAAGCCGGTTTGCAAACAACTCTGGATCATCCGCCGCCGCCAGTACATCCCGATAGCGAGGATTGGATTCGAGGAATGAAACATAATCCCGGAAGCTGGATTCATAGTCCGGGTAGGCCCGGAATGCGGCCCGTTCGTTCATCGGCACACCTTCGCGGAATTCTGTGGTGGCAATGTTCACCGACTCACCCTGCCAGCGGGTGTCTGCCTTGATGCCGAACAGGTTAAAGCTGGGCGAGCCACCATCACCTTCAATCATGTGCCTGCCCCAACCGGTTTCCAGTGCCGCCTGTGCAATCATTACTCGTGGGTTGATACCGCTTTGCGCCGCTACCTTTTCCGCGACGGGCAAGAGTTCACGGACAAACTGTTCCGGCGAGTCGAACCGGCTTGGCATGACGGTATTGGCTTCCGGCGCCGGCTCTCGGCTGGCGGTGACATCAGCCACCTGATTTACCTTGTCCATCTGCTCAGGCAGGCGCGGCGACAGTACCGGCACACTACGGTCATAATCCGCCAGCGCGGTCTTATGGGCCGCCATCGGTTCACCCTTCTCATCCATGCCAGGAATCTGCCGGCTTAGCTGGCGCACCAGGGCATCGGAAATCCCCGTACCCTGCTTTTGCGACAGCGTCAGGCTCAACTGGCTATCGAACATTTCGCGATAGAACTCCGACTGCTGGCTGTTGAGATAGTTACCCTCCGCAAATACATCACCGGCCTTACGCATAGCCTTGACCATTTCCGACAGGAACAGGCCCTCAAACTGCTTGGCCACTTCCTCAAGCGCCGCTTCTTTGTCGGTCCTGGCCTGGGCCTTCAACGCGTTCAGACCGCCAAAATCGGTATAAACCTGAGCTTTCTGGAGACTGGAATCCTGCATCACGCCCCCCCCTAAATCACAATCAGCTCGGCGCGCAAGGCGCCAGCCTGTTTGAGGGCTTCCAGCACCGCCATCACGTCACCGGGCGCGGCACCTACCTGGTTCACAGCCTGGACAATTTCGTTCAGGGTGACCGCCGGGCCAAACTGGAACATCCGGGCCGGGTCTTCGGTGATGGCTATCTGGGAATTGGGTTCTATAACCGTTTCACCATCGGTGAACGGGTTTGGCTGATTGGCTTCGGGGTTCTCTTCGATGGTGACGGTCAGGTTGCCGTGGGTCACCGCCGCCGGGCTGACCTTGACGTTCTGCCCGACCACAATGGTGCCGGTGCGGCTGTTAATCACCACCTTGGCGGCATCTTCAGCCGGGTTAACCTCAATGTTTTCCAGAATCGACAGGAAGCTCACCCGCTGGGATGGATCCCGTGGCGCCTTGACGGAGACCGAGGTGGCATCGTGGGCGTACGCCATGTCCGGGCCCAATTGACCATTAATCGCCTCCACAACCCGGCGAGCCGTTGTGAAATCAGCCCGCAACAGGTTGAACGTAATGGTATCGCCACGGGTAAAGGGCGACATCACTTCCCGCTCAATGGTGGCACCATTGGGAATCCGGCCAACACTGGGAACGTTTACGGTAATCCGCGAACCGTCGGCGCCCTGGGCACCGAAGCCACCCACCACCAGGCTACCCTGGGCCATGGCATAAACCTGGTCGTCGGCCCCCTTTAACGGCGACATCAACAGGGTACCGCCACGCAGGCTGTCGGCGTTGCCGATGGACGATACCGTAATGTCCAGCTCCTGACCCGGCTTGGCGAAGGGCGGCAGAGTCGCAGTAATGGTCACCGCAGCTACGTTGGCAAGCTTGGGATTTACGCCCGGCGGCAGGGTAATGCCGAACTGGGTCATCATGTTACGAAAGGTCTGGTTGGTAAACGGCGCTTTATCACCAGTACCATCCAGGCCAACCACCAGTCCGTAACCGACCAGCTGGTTGTTACGCACGCCCTTGATGCGCGCCAGGTCCTTCAGGCGGTCCGCCAGCACAGGCGCTGCGATCACGGAGAGCGCAATCATCAGTATCCCAAACCTCAGCATTTTCATAGCGGGAACCACTCACTGTTGAAGAACCTCGCCAGCCAGCCCATCTGGTTGGCCTGGTCGAAATCACCGGTACCGCCGTAGGCGATACGGGCATCAGCAATACGATTGGACGCCACGGTGTTGTCCGGCGAGATGTCCTCTGGACGAACAAGACCGGTCAGGCGTATATACTCGTCACCATTGGTCAGCGACAGCCACTTCTCGCCTCTTACTCTCAGCACGCCGTTAGGCAGCACCTCAGTCACCGAGACTGTAATGCTGCCAGCAAGACTGTTGCTCTGATCAGCATCGGCTCTGGTTTTAAAATCACGCTCTTTGTTAAGTGAAGTACCGATCCCGAAGTTATTCTTGCCCAGAATGTTTGGCTCGGGCAATGTGATTTCATTGTCTTTGATAATACGGGTGTCGGCATTCTTGCTAGCGCGGGTAGACTCCTCCAGATTAACTGTGAGCACATCACCAATGTTCAGAGCCACAGTATCTCCGTAAAGACTGTAGTTGCGGGCCGACTGATAGATGGCGCCAGAGTTGGGGTCACGCTGCATCATTTTATCCGCTCGAACCGGTGTATAGGCGGGGTCGTCCGGCACAGGACGTTCTCGGCTCAGCGCCGTACATCCCTGAAGTATCACCAGTCCAGCGACCATCAATACCGAGCTGATCTGGCTCAATCTGCTGTTTTCATGACGTGCACGCATCATAACTCTTCTCCCAGCGCCCTCTCATGGTTAGCCTATATTATTCGTAATAAACTGGAGCATCTGGTCAGTCGCGGAGACCACTTTTGAGTTCATCTCATAAGCTCTTTGGGTGGTAATCATGTTAACCAATTCTTCCACAACTTCCACATTGGAGGACTCCACCATGCCCTGCTCCAGAGACCCTAGGCCTAAGAGACCTGGCACACCTTCCGCCGGATCACCACTGGCGTTGGTCGCTTTGAAAAGGTTATGACCAATTGCCTGCAAGCCCTGGGGGTTAATGAAATCCACCAGGGTAATTTCGCCCAGGTTCACCGGAGCCGCCTGGTCATCGGTAACAGCCGTTACTGTGCCGTCCTTGCCAATGGTGATGTTAGTGGCGTTTTCAGGAACGTTGATGTTCGGCTCCAGGGTGTAGCCATCGGGGTTGACGATGTCGCCGTTGGAGTTCAACTGGAACTGGCCATCGCGGGTATAGGCAATCTGCCCGTCCGGGAGCAGGATCTGCATGAATCCGCGGCCGTTCACTGCCATGTCCAGGGGCTGCTCGGTGACTTCCAGGTTGCCCTGGGAAAACTGCTTGGCCGTGCCGACGATGCGAACACCGGTACCCAGTTGGAGACCGGACGGCAGCTCCGAGTTCTGGGTATTCAGACCACCGGGTTGCCGGTCAATCTGGTACAGCAGATCCTGGAACACTGCGCGGTCGCGTTTGAAACCGGTGGTGTTCACGTTAGCCAGGTTGTTGGAGATCGTGGACATATTGGTGTCCTGCGCGCTCAACCCGGTTTTGCTGACCCAAAGTGCTGGATGCATGTCGTCTACTCCTTGCCGGGGGCGTTTTCAATGCGGTCGATTTTTGCCGCTTCTGCGCTCACCCGGTCGATGTTCATAGGGTTTATCAGAGGTTCTGCAACAGTCGTGCCGACGCTTCGGCATTCTCGTTGGCGGTGGTCATTATCTTCACCTGCATTTCGTACTGACGGGACAATTGCAGATTGGAGATCATCTCTTCCACCGCGTTCACGTTGGAGCTTTCCAGAAACCCCGACGCAACGCGCATAGTGGCATCGGGCGGCTCAGGGCCATTCAGCGCCTGATCTGCCTTGCGACGAATAAAGCCATCTACGCCTTTTTCCAGCGCGTCCCGTGGTGGGTTCACCAGCTTCAGTCGATCCACCTCAACCAGCTGATCCGGCGGGCCGCCGACGGGTACCACGGAAATGGTTCCGTCCGCGCCAATCTGCACGTTATCGAATGGCGGCAGCGCTACCGGCCCGCCATTGCCCATCACCATCTCTCCGCTGGAGAGACGCATCAGGCCGTTGACGTCGATCTGCATGCCGCCGGACCGGGTGAACACTTCCTCGCCCTGCTGATTCTGCACGGCCAGCCAACCATCGCCCTCAACGGCGACGTCCAGTTTGCGGCCAGTGTCCATCAACGCACCGGCGGAAAGGTCTGTTCCAGGCCTCTCGGCCATGGCATAGGCACGTGTGGGATGGTGCTCACCAAACACCGGCATGCTGC
The DNA here is from genome assembly GCF_056857915.1 of Marinobacter sp. B-12. Classification (NCBI taxonomy): domain Bacteria; kingdom Pseudomonadati; phylum Pseudomonadota; class Gammaproteobacteria; order Pseudomonadales; family Marinobacteraceae; genus Marinobacter; species Marinobacter sp. B-12. The sequence goes on from NZ_JBSXOB010000052.1 coordinate 149,923, forward strand.
GGGCCTGGGCGAAATCCGCCTTGAAACCGGTGGTACTGACGTTTGCCAGGTTATTGGCGTGGGCGCGCTGGGAAAGCATGTTCTGCTTGGCGCCGGACATTCCTAGATAGAGGGCTTTGTCCATGGGAAAACTCCTGCCGGAATATTGACTGTTTCCAGTCTTTCCTATGTTCAAGCAGGAGTTGTGCCATGTTCACATTTTAGAACTAGCGGAGGTTGATGATGGTCTGGGTAACCGCATCGGAAGTCTCAATCGTCTTGGCGTTGGCCTGGTAGTTCCGCTGGGCAATGATCAGGTTTACCAGTTCCGCCGACAGGTCCACGTTGGACTCCTCAATGGAGCTGGCCTTGATCGCCCCCAGGGTTCCGGTATCAGGCGCACCAATAATCGGCTGGCCGGACTCGAAGGTTTCAACCCAAGAGGTTTCGCCCACCGGCGACAGACCGTTGGTATTGTTGAACGAAGCCAACGCGACCTGGCCCAGGGACTGGGATTGACCATTGGTGTACCGGGCAAACAGAACACCCTGGTCCGACACATCCAGACCCGACAGCCTACCGGTGGCATAGCCGTTCTGACGCTGGTCGTTTACCCCAAAGTTGCTGCCGTACTGGGTGGTATTGCCAAGGTCCAGCACAAAGGCCGAGGTGGTCGGAGGCTCTGGAATGGGCGTGGTGATATTTTCACCCGGCCCCGGAGGGCCATCTGCGCCGTTCGGAGTGCCGTCGGCATCCTTCGGCGTCCAGTCGCTGATCAGAATCTCGCCATTGGGGTCACCGTTCACCGATTGCAACTCCCCGTCCTGGTCAAAACGAGCCTGGTAGGGGTTCTGATCGGTTCCGGCCACGAATTCACCGTCGATCTGCAGGTATACGGACCATTCACTCACACCCACACCATTACCTGGGGCCGGTTGCTTCACGTAGAACTGGGTCATCTCGTGAGAGTTACCCAGGCTGTCGTAAACGGTGGTCGATGTTGCGTGGTTGTAAGTACGCTGATCCAGTGGATTGAACTGGTTGGTAATCTCGATGTTACGCGCGTTCCACGAGTCCGTGAGGTTCGTGGCACCGCTGGTTGATGCAATATCGGTAATCTCACGATCGGCCTGCGGCCTCACCGTGCCAACGGTTGTCTCCGGTGCCTGGTTCGGGCCATCGCTGGTAAAACCGGCGGTGACGTTGTTGCCGCGATTGTCGATCAACCTCAGGTTGCCGCCCGTGAGTGATGCCGAGATCGTCGGCGCCTGGGCGTTGTTGATGGCACTGACCAGGGAAGCTGCATCGGTCACACCCGTCGTGTCCACGGGAACAGTGACCCCGCCTACCGCAAGGTCAAAGCTGAAGTTGCCAGCCGCAATGGCGGCGTTCAAATCCGCTTCAGACATCCCCTCATAGGTAGTGGTCGCGGAGGCAGAGAGACCGTCCTGCCCATTGAGCACATCGACGACGTCAGCCGCTGAGAAATCAGTCGATCCCGCTGCGTTGATGGGTACGCTCACCACACTGCCATCTGCGTAGGTGATTTCGAAGGTTTCAGAGGGAAAACCGGTGGCTCCGGCTGGGGCCGTATAGTCGCCCATATCAGCAACCCGACGCTCCAACACGGTTTCCCGGGAATCCAGATTCAGGTCCGAGCGCAGATTGGTGGTGCGGCGAGGCGCCAGATTATCGGTTTCAACCTGCAGATCACCACGAATACCGGAAAGGTTACCGTCGTCATCAGCAACGAAACCCTGAACCCGCATGTTCTGGTTGTTGGTGACAAAGCCGTCTTTGTCGATACCGAACTGGCCAGCACGGGAGTACCGCACTTCACCGCCGTTATTCAGCACAAAGAAACCGTCGCCGTTGATGGCAAGGTCCAGGCCGTTGTCGGTAAAGCTGATATTGCCCTGCCCGAAGTTCTGTTTCACATCCTGTACCCGTACACCATCCCCAATCGGATTGGTGCCGGCACTCAGGAAGCCACTGGCGTACAAGTCGCCAAACTGCGCCTGACTGCTTTTGAAGCCGACTGTACTCGCGTTGGCAATGTTGTTACCGGTGACATCCAGATCCACCGATGACGCCCTTAAGCCGCTAAGACCTGTGTTAAAAGCCATACTTCACCTCTTACTGTTTCACCAGTATCAATTAATCTGCTGAACATCTTGCAGCGCGATGGAGCCCATGCCGGCCAGGTTCAGAGTAATGCTGCCACCCTGCCCCAGCGACACACTGTCGACATTGGCGCTGACCATGGTGCCCAGTTGCTCGAGCCCGCCGGGGTATGACGCTTCTGCCACCACCTTATAGCGTCCAGGTGGCAAACTGTTGCCGTTGCCATCCTTGCCGTCCCAGCTGAACGCTGTCTGGCCAGGCTGCTGCTCTCCCATATCAATCTGCCGAACCTGCTCACCGGATTCATTCTCAATGGTGATTCTCAGCCCGGATGTGGTCGCCGGAACGGAAACGTTACCGGATATCTCACCGTCCGCGCCAAGCACACCAATGGATGACGGCGCCAACACCGTGCGCCCGACCATTGCGGAGGCCTGCAGTGCCTGGGTGGAGCGGAACTGACTGGCCATATCGTCGACACTGCCGGACAGGCTCTGCATTTCCTCCAGGGAACTGAACTGCGCCAGTTGGGATATAAATTCGCCGTTGTCCTGGGGCTCGAGAGGGTTCTGGTTCTTGAGCTGAGCGATCATCAATTCCATGAACTCGTTCTTACCGAGCTCACTTCCGCTCTTAGCCTGGTCTTGCTGCACTCGAAACTGGCTCAGCACATCCGAAGCGTCTGTGGTGTTATTCACTACGCTCATGATTCAATCCTCGCTCGGTTACTGCTGACCCAGGGTCAGGATACGCTGCATCATGGATTTGGCGCTGTTCATAATGTCCACGTTCATCTGGAAGCTGCGTGACGACGACATCATGTCCGCCATCTCTTCAACCACGTTGACGTTGGGATAGAACACGTACCCATCCTCGTTCGCGGCAGGATGATCGGGCTCGTAGCGCATCTGCAAATCGGCATTGCTCTCGACGATGCCTTCAACCCGCACACCTGCGCCTGGGCCGTCGTCATTGCCAAACGCCATGCCCTGCTGAGAAGGGTTCAACATGGACTGCTGTATCGCCGCGAAAACAGGCTTGCGGGCGCGATAGGTCTGGTCCGTACTGGAACTGGCCGTCTCTGCATTGGCGATGTTGGACGCAGTGGTGTTCAGCCGCAGCGACTGGGCTGTCATACCGGACCCGGCGATGTCGAAAATATTACCCAGGGACATGATGGTGCTCCTCAGTTAATGGCTGCGCCCAGATTTACTGGCCAGAGAGTGCCTTTTTGATGCCTGAAACCTTTCCGTCCAGGAACTGGAAACTGGCCTGGTAATCCATGGCGTTACGCATGAAGCGGGTCTGCTCCTGCTGGGCATCCACCGTGTTGCCGTCCACGGACGGCTGATGAGGTACCCGATAGAGCAATTCGCTGTCGGCGCCCATGGACGAAGTGTCCATGTGGGACTCGTGGGTACGGGTCATGCCGAAACCACTCATGCTGTCCTGAGCCTTCTGCATCATCGCCTGGAAGTCCACATCCCGAGCCTTATAGCCCGGGGTATCAGCGTTGGCGAGATTGTTGGCCAGCACCTCCGCACGCCTTACCCGGCCTTCCAGGGCGTGCTGATGAATGCCTAATGCTTTGTCCAGAGAAATTGCCATAGTGCCTCCGATTCCTGCACACGGCGTTGGTCGTTTTGCCGCTTGTGCGTTCTTACAGAGATACTGCAATCACAATGCCAGTTTTAAGAAGTTGTTGCGGGATGCGGGCTGGGGAAGGTACGGCGGCATTCGATAAGCCAATAAAGGGCGTAAAGCGGCAAGGGGTTTCCCCCGCGACAGTGGCGGGGGCAACATGGCGGCAACTAGTCAGGCCAGCGCCTGACAAAGTCTTTCTGCTCAGGCCTTGGCACGCCGGGCTTGTTCTCATTTACGCTACCCGTATACAAGAACCCGGTTATGACCTCGTTGTCGTCCAGCCCCAAGCCACGGGCGATCATTGGATTGTAGGCCATGGCGCCGGTACGCCACATAACGCCGAACCCGGCGGATTCCAGAGCCAGCAACAAATAACCCATACCCACAGCGGCCGACATGGACTGCTCGATCTCAGGCACTTTGGGATGGGTCTGGTAGGACGCAATACCGACAATCACCATTGGCGCCCGCAATGCCTTCTTGTGGAGTTTGCTGCGCTCTTTATCCGTACCATCATCGCCACAGGTCGCGGCAAACAGTTCGCCCAAAGCATCCAATGCCTCCTCTCCTTCAATAACCAGGTACCGCCAGGGCCTTAGCAGCGCATGGTCGGGTGCCCGGGCGGCACAGGCAAAGGCTTTATCCAGTGTGGACTGATCCGGCGCAGGCGCTACCAGGCGTGGTTCCGAAGACCGTTTCAACAAGGCATCCATTACGGCTGTCATAACATCTCGCTGTGGTTGGTGTGGTCACGTCAGTTCGGGCCCAAACGCCCGTATGAATTGTGGGACAAATGGTTTACTGTTAGTCTTTAGTCTAAGTACTTTCCACGACATAAAAGTACTCTCTACCTTTAAAAACGAATAAATGAGCCGGTAGACGCCTTATGAGCCAACAGCAAACATTCCGCAATTTCGCGGAGTTCTACCCGTACTACCTCGAGGAACATAGCGATACAAACTGCCGCAGACTCCACTTCATAGGTAGCCTACTGGTCATCCTCGTTGCACTCTATGCCATTGTAACGGCCAAGTTCCTCTATTTGTTGCTTCTTCCCGTTATCGGCTATGGGTTTGCCTGGATTGGCCACTATGGTTTTGAGAAAAACCGACCCGCCACTTTCAAACATCCACTGTACAGCCTTATGGGCGATTGGGTGATGTTCAGGGATATGCTCATCGGGCGGATCCGTTTCTGAATGATGAGCGCACCGATTGACCTGCGTAACGCCAGTACCAGTGCCAGCAAGTCCACCTTGCTTGACGCGCCGAGCCATCCGATTGCCATCCCGCCCATGCCGGACTACAACGGCAGGATACTGGCGTACACGGCGACTGCCGGCATTATTGTTTCGGGCGTACTTCAAGACGTCTTCGGCCTGTGGATGCTGTGGTTGCTTTCAGGCGCCCTGACCTGGCCTCACATAGCCCACCAACTTACCCGGCGCACCTTTCTCCGTAACTCTTCCCGTATTCGCCAGAAAATGCTGTTAACGGACTGTGCCATCGGGGGCGGATTCGTCGGCTGCATTGGATTGATTGCCATACCCTCGGTCGCCGTCGCGCTGATGCTGATGTTTAGTTGCCTGATCGTGGGCGGCATCCGCCAGTGGCTGTTTGGCACCATGATCATGGCGGCTTGTGGTGCCATCGGCGTTGCCATTGTGGGCCCCGCCGAGTCGCTGCAGTCGCCGATGATCACCAGTATTATTGCGATCAGCGCCACTGGCCTCTATATCTGTGTGACCGCGTTCTATTCCCATCAGCAGGCACGTGCCCTGATGATGGCAAAAACCCAGATCCAGAATCAACGCGAGCAATCCATTGCCCTGTCCCACAAACTGTCCAAGTACCTCTCTCCGCAGGTGTGGCAGTCCATCTTTACCGGCGAAAGGGACGTGCGGCTGGAAACGCAACGCAAGAAACTGGCGGTGTTCTTCTCCGACATCAAGGGCTTTACGGAACTGTCAGAGGAGATGGAGCCGGAAGCGCTGACGGAACTGCTGAACCACTACTTCAACGAAATGTCGGAAGTCGCCCTCAAATATGGCGGCACCATCGATAAATTCGTTGGCGACTCCATCATGATTTTCTTCGGCGACCCCACCAGCCGGGGCCAGAAGGAAGACGCCTTCGCCTGCGTGTCCATGGCTGTAGAAATGCGCAAACACATGAAGATCATGCGGCAGAAATGGCGCAGCCAGGGCATCAAGACACCGCTGGAGATCCGGATGGGTATCAGCACCGGCTACACCACCGTCGGCAACTTCGGTGCTGAGAACCGCATGGACTACACCATCATCGGCAAAGAGGTAAACCTGGCCAGCCGCCTGGAGTCCCTGGCAGAACCCGGTGAAATTCTGATCTCCTACGAAACCTTCTCGCTGATCAAGGACCGCATCATGTGCCGCGACAAGGGCGAGATCACCGTGAAAGGCTTCGGCCGCCCGGTGTCCATCTACGAAGTGGTGGATTTCCGCCGCGACATGGGCCCCAATCGCAGTTTCCTTGAGCACGAACGCAGCGGCTTTGCCATGTACCTGGATTCGGAAAAAATCACCGAAAGGGAGCGGGAGTCTATCCTGTCTGCTCTTGAGGATGCCGCCGAGCGGCTGCGTCAGGAAGAGGATTCCTGACCACCCCCGGCTTTAGTCTACTGCCTGATTAACCGCGGCCCCACTGCCTCTTCCGGGTCGGTGCTGCGCCATGGATTGATATCCAAACCACCCCTCCTTGTATAACGGGCGCAAACCGACAGCTTTTGCGGCTGGCAACGGGCCATCAGGTCGGTAAACATCGTTTCCACGCAATGCTCATGGAAGTCCTGTTTCTGGCGAAAGCTCACTATGTATCGCAGTAGCCCTGCCCGGTCCATCGCCGGGCCGGTGTAATCGATCAGCACCGTTGCCCAGTCCGGTTGGCCGGTCACCGGGCAGTTGCTTTTCAGCAGGTGCGAACATAGTTTCTCCGATACCACATCACCACCGGCCTGCAGACTGTCCGGGTTGTAGTCGTAGCCCAAGGACTCCACAACCTCGTCGTCGATCAACACGAAGCCTTCCGGCCGACCGACCGCCCTCGCCCCTTGATCAACACTGTGCAGGTCTACCTGCACCGCGGCGCCACTCGCGCTGGACAGGTCGCGGGCAATCACGTCCCGGACCTGGTCGGCAGAGGAAAACACCGTCTGGTTCAGGGAGTTCAGGTACAGTTTGAGGGACTTGGACTCAATGATGGACGGCGACGCCGAAGGTACCCGGATTTCCGCCCAGGCCACCGCGGGAACGCCCCCGGTGCGCAACCACGAAATTTCCCAGGCCTGCCACAGGTCTTCCCCGAACCAGGGCCAGCGACCGTCCTCCAGACCAATGCGACGACGGTTTTCCTCCCGCGCCACGGGAAACAACAATTGCGGATCGTAGGCATCCGGGTAGTCGCTGGACTTGCCCAGCGGGGCATCAATAAGGGCCATGATCAATCCTGGGAAGCGTTCATCAGTGACGTATGCCCTTACCGCGCGCCAACATGCGCAGGGAAATGGCAGACAGAATGGCAATAAACAGCAGAATCATACCAAGGGCAAGGTAGGGATTCACATCCGACACGCCCAGAATACCGTAGCGGAAGGCATTCACCATGTAGAGTATCGGGTTGATCATCGACACCCCTTGCCAGAACCCCGGCAGCAGGTCGATGGAGTAGAATACCCCGCCCAGGTATGTCAACGGTGTCAGAACAAACGTCGGCACAATGGAAATATCATCGAACTTGGTCGCCAGCATGGCGTTGATGAAGCCACCCAACGAAAACAGCGCCGATGTCAGGAACACCGTCAGGATCACCATCGGCAGATGATGAATCGACAACTGTGTAAAGCCCAGGGATAGCAGCGTGACGATAAAACCAATGCCCAAACCGCGGGACATGCCTCCGGTCACATAGCCGGCGAGGATCACCCAGTTGGGTACGGGTGATACCAGCAACTCCTCAATGCTGCGCTGGAATTTCATGGAGAAAAACGACGACACCACGTTGGCGTAGGAACTGGTGATCACCGACATCATGATCAGCCCCGGAACAATGAACGCCATATAATCGAAGCCACCCATCGCCCCGATACGGGAGCCAATGAGGTTCCCGAAAATAATAAAGTACAGCGTCATGGTGACCGCCGGTGGCAACAGGGTTTGTGGCCATATCCGCATGAAGCGACGGATTTCACGGGTGACGATGGTTTTATACGCGGTCAGCATCGCATCCGTTCTCATGCGGTCTCTCCCTGTTTGGTGTTACGGGGGTTGTTGTCCTCAACCATGCGGATAAACAGCTCTTCGAGTCGGTTGGCCTTGGTGCGCATGCTGACCACACGCACGCCCTGCGCCTCCAGCTGGACGAACATGCCGTTCAGGCTCTGGCCTTTTTCCACATCCACCACCAGGGCGCCCTCGTCATCCATATGACTGAAGAAACCGTCGAGCACCGGTGCTTCCGTCAACGGCTCGGCGGTGTCCAGCACGAATGTTTCAGAGCTCAACTGCTGTAGCAACGCCCGCTTACTGGTGTGACGCAGGATTTTGCCGTGGTCGATGATGGCAATATTGCGGCACAGGGCCTCCGCTTCTTCCAGGTAGTGAGTGGTCAGGATAATGGTGGTGCCCTGTCGGTTCATTTCCTCCAGGAACGTCCACATCGAGCGGCGCAATTCAATGTCCACCCCGGCCGTGGGCTCATCCAGGATCAGTAGTTTGGGTTCGTGCACCAGCGCCCGAGCAATCATCAGTCGCCGCTTCATGCCCCCCGACAGCATCATGGCCGGCGTGTTGCGCTTGTCCCAAAGCCCAAGCTGGCGCAGGTATTTTTCGGCGGACTCCGATGCCTTCTTCAGGGGAATGCCGTAATAGCCCGCCTGGGTGGTCACGATGTCGAACACCTTCTCAAACTGGTTAAAGTTGAACTCCTGAGGCACAACGCCCAGGTTCAGTTTGGCGTCCGATAGATGAGTATCGATGTCAGATCCGAATACCCGAACCTTTCCCGAGCTTTTGTTCACCAGTGAGCAAACAATGCCAAGGGTGGTGGACTTCCCCGCCCCGTTAGGTCCGAGCAGGGCAAAAAAATCACCTTCGGCAACATGCAGGTCAATCCCTTTCAGGGCCTGGAAGCCGTCGCCATAGGTCTTGACCAGACCTTCGATCTCAAGTGCGTTGGTCATAGTGAATCCGGAGCTGCAGGGGCTACCAGCAATCCTGTTACGGCAGCCGATTGTGGAATAGAAAACAAAAACTATAAGTGGTGGCCCCGAAAGAGAAATTCAAGTAGTGCAACGCGATCCCGCCACGCCCACTAAAACCCCAAACTGCGACAGGTTTCCCGATATGGCACCAACGCGCTCCTTATAATGCCGGTTACAACAATTTACAAAAGGTCTTGTACCACCGACCGAACGCCAGGGAATGTACGCGCCACCATGAAATCCGTTCACTTCACATCCGCATTACCGTCTCTGATTTGCCCGATAGCATTAACGGTGTTTTTGGCCGGGTGCCTCGGTGGCGGCGGCAGCGACGGAGATGACGACTCACGCTCGGGACAGATCATGCCGGCGGGTATCTCAGGGCTGACCTATTCCACAGCCAGCCGCAACGGCACCACCGACGTCAACGGACACTTTAACTACTACCCCGGTGAACGGCTCAGCTTTCGCGTCGGCAACCTGCAACTGGCGGAGGGGGTTCCAGCTCGGCCCGTTGTCACCCCACTGGAGTTCTTCCCGGACGTGCGGGCTGCACTGGAGATACCAGGCACCACCGACGAAGGATTGCAGAGCCACCGTCTGACAGAGCAGCAACTGATCCAGAACCACGTCACCCTGATCAACCTGACACGGTTTCTTCTGGCGCTCAACTGGAGCCTGAACCTTTCCAACGGGCAGGGTATCGACATTCGCGACCGGGTTATTACCCAACTGAACGCTGCACTACCCAATCTGAGCACACCTATCGATTTCAACGTCCCCGAAAGCGACTTCGCCAAAGGTGGCGACTCTCTGTCTCCCGCCAACCAGTTGCTTCAAAGCATCTGCTTCTACCCGGCCGACGATGAGCTCTGCGAAGATCCACCCAGCGAATCAGAAATCGCCAACGCGGACCCTCGCCCGGACGAAGAAGAGGACCGTGACGAAAACGTGGAGTATCGGGAAGACCTGCAGAGCAAACGTGATCGCATCCTCAACGCTGTCCGCAGCCTTGAGGATGTCGACGTCGAGGACGCTGAGGGTTATCTCACGCGGGAGCTGGATACAATCACCACCCGGCTGGGCAACCGTTATTATCTGGACGACTATGTGGCAGAGTTCCCCGCTTCGGATACCACCATCAAAACCGTTCAGGTACGCAAGATCGCAGACCAACCTCAACTGGATACCATCGAAGCCATCAGCACCCGCGATCAGGATGTGGTGGTACATTCTTTTGGTTGGCAGTCAGCGTCGGTGGAGTATTTTGTTGCGGGAGAATCTGGCGGGGAATCCGAGCTGTTGGTGAACTTCCGTCCCGAAGGAAACTACCGATGGGTGAAGAAACAGCTCAGGGTGCTTATTCAATAATTGCTCAATCATCGGAGCCGTATCAGCCGCCCACAATGCGTGCCAGGCTCCACCGGGATTCCGCACCAGTCACATCGTAGTGCTCCGGATTCAGCCCTTCCGTGCCATGGGGCAGGCACTCGGCCACTGTCAGGGTATCGTGCACGCCCCGGCCTTCGTTGTATTTTGCAAGGTCCACAATCCGGGCGGACTTCAACGGCCGGTGATCACGGTCCGTCATCACCATAACCTTCGGCCACAACCGACGCTCCGGCGCATGGGAAACCACAATGCCGCGCTGCCCGTCGTTCAGCTCTACCAGGCTGCCGGTGGGGTAAATGCCAATCGCCTGGATAAACTGCTCCACCAGGTCTTCCTGAAATTCAATGTTGCGCATCTCGTACAACAGTGTCACCGCGCGGGCCGGCGTCATTGCGTCCGCTGAATACCGTGGGCTGATCAGTGTCTCGAAATACTCCGACAGCCCCGCCACCTTGGCCAGTAGCGGAATCCGGTCGCCCCGGACACCCTCCGGGAAACCGGACCCGTTATGCCGTTCACGGTGGCCCTGCACAACACTTAGAACAGCCCGGGACAAGCCGCTGTCTGCAAGCTTCACAACACTGCGCTCGACATAAGTGCGGTACACGGCGAAATCGTCTGAGTCCAGCTTACCCTCATTGGTGAGGATACGGGCGGGAAGATCCAGCTTACCAACCTGGGACAGCAAGCAGCCCAGCCCAAGATGGTTCAGAAGGCCTTCATTCAGGCCCAACTGACGACCACAAACCAGCGCCCATACAGCCATATTGAGGGAATGACGATAGGTGTAGTTATCGTGATGCCGGGTGCGGCTGAGCCACAGCATGGCATCCGGGTTGCGGATAACACTGGAGACCATTTTCTGGGTGACGATAGCCACCCCCCGGAGGTCAGGCGTTTCGTCCTGACGGATGGCCTCAAAAACCTGATTCAGCGACGCTTCCGCATCGACCATCAGCTTCCTGGACACCTTCAGTTCTCTACGCATGGTCGTTAAGGATTCGTACTTGACCGGCTCCTTGATGTTGAGCGGCGGTAACTGGACCGATTCGCGCTCATGTCCGAGGCGTTTGGCCGGACGGCTGAAGGCGCGCGTTCCCGGTTTGGTCTGTTCGATGGCCTCACGAACTTCGGCCTCATCGATAATCACCCACTTGCAATGAGTCACCAGTGAACGCACGTCATCCTGCGAGCGGATATGAAAGCCCTGGATGGGGAAAGGTGTCTGATGCCACGGGCGATCAAGATCGGACACAAACATGCCGATCTGCAGATCGTGTACAGCAATTTTCTTTTGGCGGACTCCCACGGGACACCTCTACACGTGCACGAATCGATAATCACTATTGTGACGCCCGCTCAGAAAGAGTCCATTACATTTTTGTAGTGCGAAGTAACCGGAACGCGACAGGGAGTAACGAAAACTATCAACAGGCAACAAAGTGTAGCAATGTGACACCACTCACATTACTGACGTGTGTTAGCCGGGCTATTCATCGTCACAAACCGAATCGTCCAGTTCCGGCGGTCGGGCGTTGAGTGATCCACGGGGAGATTTACGGCTATAGATGGTGTAAGGCACTGTCGAAGCGCGGATATAGTCGATGTTTTCAGCATCATCGCTACTGCCACGAACGGTTTTGAAGGGCTCGCAGGACACCAGCAGATCCAGCGAAGAGTCAATGTCTGCGATGCGAGCCTCTGGATCAACGGCGTTTATCATTATGCAGCGCTTGTCAGCCGCGGGCAACCCCGTGCTGGCGACACGGTCCAGCCCCTCGCGACCACAGGCCCGGATACCCTCACCGCAGGATTCGACGGCGGCATCTTGATGACTGTCATCCACCAAACGCCATTCACGGGCGCTGCATTGGGTTTCAACGGTAATGGGTGTGGACTGGTTATCCGCCACCCACCAGCCAGGGTATTCGGCAGTCTGCCACGTCAACTTGACCTGGCGCTCCTCGCCCATCGAATTCTCGGCGGGGAATACCGCATAGTGTGTGTAGTAGGATGCGCAGCCACTCACCGCTAGTGGAATAACGGCAACCATAAGCCGCACAAGGAAAAAAGGTTTGTTGAACGTCATGCCGGCCAAAACTGTTTATTGATCCGCGAACTGTAGGCCAAAACCGTCGTTGGTCTTGCGCACCACCACCATGTCCAGCACGGGAGCAGGCACCGGCAGGCCCTGCACTTGAACCTGCACACTGTCACCGATCGACGGTTCGAAGGGTTCGGTGTCGACGACAATAAAAACGCCGCCATCGGAAATGTCCCTGGTTGAGAACACGAATTCGCCAAGCTCTTCATGAGTAACCCGAACCTTCGCACTCATTGCCGTGCGACCGTGTACTCTTCGATCATTCCCAGCCATAGTCAGTAAGCCCACCACTTTTTACATAGTTTTTATAGTCTTCCGAAGCATAACACCATTTCCGCGATAAGTTGGCAACGGTGTATTGACAGTCAGCGCAACACAAATAAGAATAGTTGGCATTGTTAACTACCATTACGTCTCACTACACTTCAAAAAATCACCTCTTACCCAAAACCAAAAAGGAAGTCCTACCATGAAGATGAAACTTGCGGCGACTGCCATCGCAGCAGCCTGCGCACTGCCCCTGCAGGCCAGCGCCGACGGCGAGGTCAACATCTACTCCTACCGTCAGGCTTACCTGCTGGAACCGCTGCTGAATGCGTTCCAGGAAGAAACCGGCATCGAAGCCAACGTAGTCTTCGCCAAAAAAGGCCTGGCCGAGCGCCTGGAGCGCGAAGGCCGCAACAGCCCAGCGGACCTGGTGATGACGGTGGATATTTCCCGCATCAACGAGCTGGTTGAACGCGACCTGGTAGAGGGTGTCGAGAACGACACTCTCCAGGAAAACATTCCTGAAAACCTACGCCACCCGGACGGCAAGTGGTTCGCACTTACCACCCGCGGCCGCCTCATCTACGCCTCCAAGGAGCGTGTTGAGGAAGGTGAGATCACCACCTATGAGCAGCTGGCCGACGAAAAGTGGGATGATCGCATCTGTACCCGCAGTGGCAAGCACCCTTACAACATTGCCCTGTTCTCCTCCATGATCGCCCACCATGGCGAAGAAGCCACTGAAGAGTGGCTGGAAGGTCTTAAAGACAACCTGGCACGCAAGCCCCAGGGCGGTGACCGTGACCAGATCAAGGCCATTCATGCCGGCGAGTGCGACATTGCCATCGGTAACAGCTATTACTACGGCAACATGCTGAACGACGAGAACCAGCGCGAGGCCGCCGAGTCTGTCCGCCTGGTGTTCCCCAACGCAGCTGGCCGTGGCACGCATATCAACATCAGCGGCATCGCCCTGACCAAAAGTGCGCCCAACCGGGACAACGCCATTCGCCTGATGGAGTTCCTGTCAGAGCCCAAGGCACAGCAGATTTATGCCGAGGCCAACACCGAATACCCAGCCAACCCCGACGTAAAGCCCTCCGGCATGGTGGCCGAATGGGGTGAGATCAATCCAGACGACCTGTCTCTCCAGGAAATCGCGGAGAACCGCAGTGCAGCGGTGAAAATGGTTGATCGCGTCGATTACGACAACTAAACCAGCCATGTGTTGAAAAAGCCGGGACTCAGGTCCCGGCTTTTTTGTACAATCCGCACCCTATTCCCAATTCACTCAAAGGAAACCTATGTCCGAGGCCATTGAACAGACCGGGGCGAGCTACCCCCTGCTGGCAAAACGGACCTCGAAACGCTGGCTGATCACCGCCGCAGTGACCACCGCCATCGTGGCGCTTCCGGTACTGTCGGTGCTTATCCTGGCGTTGTTTCCGGAAGAAAATATCTGGCCTCACCTGCTGGACACCACGCTTCCCCGCTATCTGGTCACCACACTCCAACTCATGGCCGGCGTGGCTTTCATCACACTGGTTATCGGCCTCGCCACCGCCTGGGCAGTCACCATGTGCGACTTTCCCGGCCGCAAGTTTTTTGAATGGGCCATGCTGCTGCCCTTTGCAGTGCCTGCCTATGTCATCGCTTATGTCTATACCAGCCTTCTGGATTACGCCGGGCCGGTTCAGACAGCCATGCGGGACTGGTTTGGCTGGCGCAACGCCGCCGACTACTGGTTCCCCGAAATTCGCAGCCTGGAAGGCGCCACCCTGATGATCGGCCTGGTGCTCTATCCCTATGTTTACCTGCTGGCACGGGCCGCGTTCCTGGAGCAATCCCCTTCCCTGTTTGCGGTCAGCCGTAGCCTGGGGCATTCCGCCATCAGCACCTTCTTCCGGGTGGTGCTGCCGATCGCCCGGCCAGCCGTTGCCGTTGGCCTGTCGCTGGTATTGATGGAAACGCTGAACGACTTCGGTACGGTGGATTTCTTCGCGGTACAAACCCTGACCGCCGGCCTGTTCGACACCTGGATGAACCTGGGTAATCTGGGAGGTGCTGCGCAGATCGCCACAACCATGCTGGCCTTCGTCGTCATCCTGGTGACTCTGGAGCGCTATTCCCGTCGCAAACAGCAACAGTTCGCGGCGCGGGACAACCGCGAGCCAATCCGCCGCTTCTCGCTGTCACGCCCGCGCCAGTGGGTCTGCGTGGCCGTCTGCGCCGTTCCAGTGATCTTCGGTTTCCTGCTGCCAGCCGCCACTCTTGGCCACTATGCCTGGGAATACTTCGACGAGAGCTGGAACCCGGACTTCGTCCGTAACACCCTGAATAGCCTGTTCCTCTCGGGAACCGCCGCGCTGACCACGCTGATTATTGGTGTCACCCTCGCCTACAGCCGCCGCCTGCACGATACCCGGGGTATGCGCGTGATGATGCGGCTGTCCAGCCTGGGCTACGCCATGCCCGGCGCCGTGCTTGCAGTGGGTGTGATTGTGCCGTTGGCAGGTTTCGACAATTGGGTGGATGATATCCTGAGGGACAGCTTTGGTGTCAGCAGCGGGCTGCTGCTTAGTGGTAGTGCCTTTGCGCTGGTGTTCGCCTATACCGTACGCTTCCTGGCGGTCTCCGCCGGCAGTGTGGAAAGCGCCCTGCAGAAGATCACCCCCAACATGGACATGGCCTCCCGGTCCCTCGGCCATTCACCGGGCAACACACTGCTGAAGGTTCACTTACCGATGTTGCGGGGCACCTTGATTACGGCAGCGTTGGTGGTGTTCGTGGACTGTATGAAGGAACTGCCGGCGACGTTAATCCTGCGGCCCTTTAATTTTGAAACCCTGGCCACCTACGTGTATCAGTTTGCCTCGGACGAGAAGCTGGCCCACAGCGCCCTGCCGGCATTGATCATCGTGCTGGCCGGCATCATTCCGATCATCCTGATGAGCAAGTCCATTTCCGACACCCGGGCCATTAGCTGACGTTCGCCATCGTCAGGCCTGCAGCCGGGAATTCCGTTCAGATCACCGAACGGGAATGCGCGCCCTGAACCACAAAGCGGCCCTGGAAAACCGCAACGGGTTCTCTGACAGGCTCCGTGGTGGGTTCGCCGCAGTACACTTCAGCAATCAGGGAAAGACGGCCTTTACCATGGCGGGCCAGGCTCTTTCGGAACCGGGCAGGGACTTCACCGCCGGGAAGGCGGCAAAGGGCGAAGAAGTTGGTGTCTACCGGTTCAATGTGCTCGATTTCACCCATCTGGATCACTACGTTTCCGGCCAACCCCAGGTCGGTCAATACCAGCTCAACCAACCCCCAGGCGGAGATCACCGCAACGGAGTACACACTACCTCCGAAGCCAGTACCCTGATGGTTGTGATTGGGAGCCAGCGGAGCACTGACCAACAACGTGTGTCCGTCATAGGAAACCAGCTCCACACCCAACGCTTCCGAGAGCGGAATCATGTCATGAATGCGTTTCTGAAACCGGGCTAACTGAGTCATATTCCCTCCTGAATATGTCTTCAGTTTAGGCCCGTTTCAGCGCTTTCCCTATGCGACTTACGTCGGTTTTTTCTACTGCCAGATGACCGGCTGCCGCTTCGCGTACCAGGTGTCCACATTTTCCTGGTAGGCATCCTCCACCACATTGCGCTTCAGTTTCAGTGTGGGGGTCAGGAAGCTGTTCTCGATGGACCATTCATCGCTCACCACGGTAATGAACGCCAGTTGCTCGTGAGGGTCCACGGTCTTGTTCACGTCCGCGATCAACTGCGTGAAGCTGGCCTCGATGTCATTGCGGAATGCTTCATCGGCCATCTTCGGACGAATCTCCTCGCCCAGCATTACCAGCGCGTGAGGTTGCGTCTGATTGGCACCCGACACGCACACCATCTCGATGGCCTCATGGGACATCAGGCGGTTCTCGATCGGCGCGGGGGCGATGTACTTACCCTTGCTGGTCTTGAAGATTTCCTTGATGCGGCCAGTCAGCTTCAGGCGGCCCATCTCATCAATCTCGCCTTTATCTCCGGTTCTGAGGAAGTTATCGTCCGAGAAGGTCTCGCGGGTTTTTTCCTCATCCTTGTAGTAGCCCATCATCGTTGCGGGGCTCTTCACCAGCACTTCGCCCTCGTCGCTGATCTTCATTTCCACGCCGGGTAACGCTTCACCCACGTAGCCGGTACGGGAACGGCCAGGCTTGTTCATGTGGGAATAGGCAAAGTTCTCGGACATGCCATAGCCTTCCAGCAGTTCCAGCCCCAGGTTGCGGTACCAGTCCAGTACATCGTTGGACAGGGGTGCGGAGCCACTGCCCGCCAGTTTGACCTTGTTCAGGCCCAGCCCCTTTAGCACCTTCTTCTTGATCACCTTGTTCAGCAGCGGAACCTTCAGCAGCTTTTCCAGCTTCTCCTTGGGCAGCTTCTGCAGAACGCCATGCTGGAACTTCACCCATAGGCGGGGCACTGACAGGAACAATGTGGGCTGCGCGCGCTGCAGATCCTGAACAAAGGTATCCAACGACTCGGCGAAGAACAGCTGAAAACCGGAATACAGCGAGCCCAATTCTACAAACGTGCGCTCGAAAACATGCGCCAGCGGCAGGTAGGACAGCATACGCTCGTCCGCACCCACACCCAGCACCTGAGTGCCGCCAACTGCCGCAAACGCCATATTGTGGAAACTCAGCATGACGCCCTTTGGCCGACCGGTACTACCGGACGTATACACGATCGTCGCCAGCTCATCCGCATCTCGCTGGATGTTTTCCTCCAACGGAGGGTACTTGCCAACAAGGTCATCCCAGGTTTCAAAGTCGTTGGGCGGGCTCAGTGGGTAAGAAATACAGCGCACGGACTCCGGCACGCCTGACTTCATCAGGTCCCAGTCATCCAGCTTGCCAACGAACAGAACCTCGCATTCGCTGTGGTTGAGGATGTAGTTCACAGTATCGGCATTCAAGGTGGGATACAGCGGCACGGAAACATGGCCAGCCATCCAGATGGCCCAGTCCGACATAATCCACTGCGCACAGTTCTTGGAAATGATCCCGACCCGGCTCTTCTCCGGCAGGTTCA
This sequence comes from Marinobacter sp. B-12, assembly GCF_056857915.1. Lineage (NCBI taxonomy): Bacteria > Pseudomonadati > Pseudomonadota > Gammaproteobacteria > Pseudomonadales > Marinobacteraceae > Marinobacter > Marinobacter sp. B-12. The sequence goes on from NZ_JBSXOB010000052.1 coordinate 167,749, forward strand.
GGGATTTCAGGTACGAGGCCATCCTGCGGGCTTCGTCCACCGCGCGCTTCCAGGTGTATTCAACAACCTTGCCGTCGCCAATGGGCTGAGTCAGGTACAGGGAATCCGCCTTGGCGTGTTCCCAGTGATAAACCATATCCAGGGGGAGTTTGTCAGTAGTGTCCATGGACCTTCCTTGCGTTGTGTTATTTTTGAATTATCGGTGTTTTTAGTATGTAAGGGCTACAGTGCATTAGACTTTAGTAGCCTATTTCACCACAGCCATCACCGTCAAAACGTGACGGAACTAAAACTATTCCACTTCACATGTACTTTTGGCTGGCATACCCCCGCGCGAATCCCTGTAAAAGGTACCTTCCCTTACCCATCAATCCAATAGCCTGTGATAAACTCCCGCCCCATTATTAAACGCGCGTTCGATCTCCCGGCGCGCCAAACAGTCTGAACAGACCCGGAGACCGGTTTATGGCCAACAAGATTCTGCGTACGCTGATCGGCACCGCCCTGCTGGCAATGGCGGCCATGGCACCCGCCATTGCACAGAGCGACGAACAGCGGGTAGTCGCCATCACCCAGATTGTGGAGCATCCGGCACTAGATGCTGTCTATCAGGGCGTCAGAGACGAACTGGAAGCACAGGGATACAACGACGGCGAACAGGTTCGCATCATGCACGAAAGCGCCCAGGGTAACGCCGCTATCGCGTCACAGATTGCCCGCAAATTCGTGGGTGAAGGCCCGGATGTGATCGTCGCCATCGCCACGCCATCGGCCCAGACCATGGCAGCCGCCGCCCGCCAGACTCCAGTAGTCTTCTCCGCAGTGACCGACCCAGTCGGCGCCAAACTGGTGAAAAGCCTGAAGGCTCCGGGAGCCAACATCACCGGCGTGACCGACATGCTGCCCATCGAACGCCACCTCGACCTGCTCGAGCGGGTGGTGCCAGACGCCAAACGCATCGGCACCGTCTACAACCCCGGAGAAGCCAACGCCGTGGCGCTGGTGGAGCTGCTTGAGGAGCGCCTGCAGGCCCGTGACATGGAACTGGTTAAAGCCGCCGCCACCAAGACCTCGGAAGTGCTCGGTGCTGCTCGCTCCCTGGTGGGCAAAGCGGACGCTATTTACCTGACCACCGACAACACCGTCATCAGCGCCGTGGAAGCCGTCATTTCCGTGGGCGAGCGCGCCAGTATTCCGGTCTTCGCCGCTGATACCGCCACCGTCGGCCGTGGCGCCGCTGCGGCACTGGGCTTCGACTACTACGACCACGGCCGCCAGACCGGCGCCATGGTGGCCCGTATCCTGGAAGGTGCCAACCCCGGTGACATGGACGTGGAATCCGTGGACACCCTGGAACTGTTCGTGAACCCCGCTGCCGCAGAGCGCATGGGCATTACCCTGTCCGACGACCTGATCAGCGATGCGAAAAAAGTCGTAAACAGCGACAAGTAACCCACTGTTAGCGGGCGGCCTCACAAGGGCTGCCCGTTTTCATTTACGGTGACCCTATCCCATGCTTAGTAACATTGCCTTTTATGGCGCCATCGAAACCGGCCTGATCTACGGGCTGGTCGCCTTCGGTATCTACCTTTCGTTTCGCGTACTCGACTTCCCGGACCTGACCGTAGACGGCAGCTTTCCCCTGGGCGCCGCCGTGGCAGCCGTCCTCATTATTGAGGGCGTGAACCCCTGGCTGGCCACGGGTGCTGCCGTTATCGCCGGCATGGGCGCCGGTGCGGTAACCGCGCTGCTGAACGTCAAGCTCAACATTCTCAACCTGCTGGCGTCCATCCTCACCATGATCGCGCTGTATTCGGTCAACCTGCGCATCATGGGCCGGCCCAACATTGCCCTGCTCACCGAGGAAACCGTACTCACACCCTGGTACGACCTTGGCCTGGCCTACCATCAGGTGCCGGTACTGTTATTCATCATCGTGGTGATGGCGAGCCTGTTGCTGCTGTGGCGGTTCATGAAATCCGAAACCGGGCTGGCCATGCGCGCCACCGGCGCCAACCCTCGAATGGCCCGGGCACAAGGTATCGCCACCGGTGCGATGATTGTGCTGGGGGTTGCCGTCTCCAATGGCCTGGTGGGCCTCGCCGGTGCCCTGTTCGCCCAGAGCCAGGGCGCTGCGGACGTGACCATGGGTGTGGGCGTGATCGTGATCGGCCTGGCCTCACTGATCGGTGGTGAAGCCGTGCTCACGCCGTCTACTGTTCTCCGAGCCCTGATTGCCTGCGTGATCGGCGCTATTGTCTACCGCCTGGCCATTGCCCTGGCGTTGAACGCTGATTTCCTGGGGCTACAGGCCCAGGACCTGAACCTGATCACTGCCGTGCTGGTTACCCTGGCCATTGTGCTGCCCGGTGTTCGCACGTCCGTTGCCGCGCGGTTTACCCGCAAAAAGGCCTGAGGAGGAAGCATGATTACAGCAACCGACCTGACCCTGACCTTTGGCAAGGGCACACCGCTCGAAAACCCGGCCCTCCGGGGCATGAGCCTGACCGTCAACCAGGGCGAATTCGTCACCGTGATCGGCAGCAACGGTGCCGGCAAATCCACCTTCCTCAACGCCCTCGCCGGCGAGGTCATGGTGGACAGCGGCAATATCATCGTCGACAACCAGGACGTGACAAAGCTGCCCACCCACAAGCGCGCCGGCCGGGTAGCCCGCGTATTCCAGGACCCTCTGGCGGGCACCTGCGAAGGCCTGTCCATCGAGGAAAACCTCGCCCTGGCCATCAAGCGCGGCCAACGCCGTGGATTGAGCGCTGCCGTAAAAGCCCGCTACACGGACCAGTTCAAAACCAGCCTGACCTCCCTCAACCTGGGCCTGGAAAATCGTCTGGGCGACAAGATGGGCCTGCTTTCCGGCGGCCAACGCCAGGCTGTCAGCCTGTTGATGGCCAGCCTGACACCCTCTGCCATCCTGCTGCTGGACGAACACACCGCCGCGCTGGACCCGAAAACCGCCTCCTTCGTGTTGGACCTGACTACACAGATCATCGAAGAGCAGAAGCTCACCGCGCTGATGGTCACCCACAGCATGAAACAGGCGCTGGAAGTGGGCGACCGTACCGTGATGCTGCACCAGGGCCAAGTGGTGTTTGATATTGCTGGCCAGGACCGGGAAGGACTGGAAGTGAAAGATCTGCTGGAACTGTTCGAGAAGCAGCGCGGGCTGGAAGTGGACGACGACAGCTTATTGTTGGGCTAATCACACTCGCCGGCAAACTCGTCTACGGGGCACCTTGCATGCCCCGTAGACAGTCTGGTCACTAGTGACCGTACACCCGCATCTGGGTATTGGTAATCGCCAGGTCATCGATGAAGATCTGGCCGATCGAGGCCTGCCCCACAATCACCTCCTGCATACCGATGTCCGCCGCAAAGCTGGGCATATCGATCGCGAGGGAGGAACCACCGTCTGCACGCTGGCCGTTGTAGATGTACAGGTCCACTTCCGCGAACAGGTCCAACACGCTCGGGAAGGTCTGGTCGTAGTCCGCACCGGTCAGTGAAAGGCCCCGAATTCCCACGGCCGCAAACGGCACATCGAAGTCCATCACTTCAATGGCGAACGCCGAACGCAGCCGCATAACGTCGGTATCTGTATCGATGTGGATAGAGCCACGCCCCAACACACCTTCAATAAACAGATTGTCCATAAGTGCCGTGTTCTGGCCGCCCTGCCCCCACAATTCCCACGCACCGGACGTCACCCGGAAATCAATGGCATTGAAGTATTGGGGGCGGATATTGATGGCCGCATCGCCGTCGGCGAGCACGTCGATATCGATACGGATGTTGTCCAGCAGGTCATTGGAATCCGGCCCGCCCAGGCCATTGAAACCAAAAAAATCAGTCCGTTCCGCGCCGCCGATGCTGATATCGCTGATCGTCAGCGACCCTTCATCGGTATAGATAAAGCGGTCCATATTGATCTTGGTTTCCAGCTCAATGGACACACCGGCCTGGCCGGTGATATTCCCCATTGCGCTGTCTTCCAGCATCACAATGTCTGCCATAGCGGCAGCAGGCAACCCTGCGACGCCCAGCGCAAGCAGTGTTCGTTTCAGGCCTTTCATTATTATGTTCCTTTTATAGTCGTTTTCACTTCCTGTGGGCCACTACCTCTTACGACTCCACATCACTACTTTAGCGACAGGTATAAAACGGGTACGTGCACCGGTCACATTTAACGGACCTTTTGAACTTTTTTCAGGTTTTTTGCTGCATAGTTTTTGACCACAACATCTAGTGGTTTTAAGAAAAACGCCTCAAGACGGCGTTTCTATGGGCATTTCATGATTTTCAAGCATTCACCCATTGATTTTCTTTCGCGATGGGCCGCAATCTATAGTTGTCTTCTTATTCACAGACCACTATATCCTGTTATACTCATTCCACATTCACCCATATATAGGGTTTGCTCGGCCGACCAACCACAGGCGGCGCACCAGTGGACCACGCGGGTGACCATCTTTCCTGAAAACCCGCTGTTGCGCCCTTTTCAGAGCGGACGGCGGGTTAGAAAAACACCAGATCTAGTGTTCCACCAGATCTGAAGCACAACGGCCTTCCAGGCCGAGACATCTTAACGACACATGGGATATGGCCGGCTGTGGTTTGCAGCGGTCATCAAAAGACATACCGGACATCCGAGGGTGGCAATGAACGCTAAAGCACAGGCAGTGGTAACAACGATCCCAATGCAGGAAGCTTCGCTGGACATCTGGAACAGCAAGTACCAACTCAAAACCAAAACCGGCGAACCCGTCGATAAAGACATCGAAGCAACTTACGAGCGCGTTGCCACTGCCCTTGCCGAAGTGGAAAACAAAGCCAACCGTGCCAAGCACAAGAAAGAATTCGTCTGGGCCCTGCGCCACGGTGCCATCCCTGCTGGCCGTATTACCTCCAACGCCGGCGCGGAAGCCCACAAACCAGCCACGTCCACCATCAACTGCACCGTGTCTGGCTCCGTTCAGGACTCCATGAACGACATTCTGGAGAAAAACCACGAAGCCGGCCTTACCCTCAAAGCCGGCTGCGGTATTGGTTATGAGTTCTCCACCCTGCGCCCCCGCGGCGCCTATGTGGCCGGCGCAGGTGCTACCACCTCCGGCCCGCTGTCGTTCATGGATATCTTTGACCGCATGTGCTTCACCGTGTCTTCCGCCGGTGGCCGCCGAGGCGCCCAGATGGCCACCTTCGACGTGCACCACCCGGACGTGATCGACTTTATCCAGGCCAAGCGTGAAGATGGCCGCCTGCGCCAGTTCAACCTGTCCCTGCTGATCACCGAAGACTTCATCGAAGCCGTGCGCAATGGCGACGACTGGCACCTGTCATTCCCCGTCACCGAGAAAGAGGTGGCCGATGAGGAACTGGACCTGTCCGACACCACCCAGTTCGTATACCGCGACTTCCCGATCCAGAAAGGCTACGTGGTCAATGGTGAAGGCAAGGTAGCCTGCCGCATCTACCGTACCCTGAAAGCCCAGTTCATCTGGGACACCATCATGACCAGCACCTACGACTACGCCGAGCCAGGGTTCATCCTGATCGACAAGGTCAACCAGATGAACAACAACTGGTTCTGCGAAGACATCCGCGCCACCAACCCCTGTGGCGAGCAGCCCCTGCCCCCTTATGGCAGCTGCCTGCTGGGCTCTGTGAACCTGACCATGTTCGTGGACTACCCGTTCACCGACAAGGCCAGCTTCAACTATGAGAAGTACCGCAAGGTGGTGGGTATCTTCACGCGCATGCTGGACAACGTCGTGGAAATCAACGGCCTGCCGTTGGAAGAGCAGCGCCACGAAATCACCTACAAGCGCCGCCACGGCATGGGCATCCTCGGCCTGGGCTCCACCCTCGCCATGCTGCGCATGCCTTACGGCTCGTCTGAATCCGTGCAGTTCACCGAGGAAGTCGTACGTGAAATGGCCGTGGAAGGCTGGCGCCAGTCCCTGGCCCTGGCCGACGAGAAAGGCCCGGCGCCGATCATGAACGACGAGTTTGAAGTTACCCCCAAGATGCTAACCAAGTGCCCACAGCTGTCCCAGGATGGCTACAAGCTGGGAGACAAGCTCAAGGGCAAGGTACTGCACGCCAGGTACAGCAAGTACATGCAGCAGATCGCCGGCGTGGAGCCGGAGCTGATCAAGCAACTGGCCGAGAAAGGTGGCCGCTTCACGCACCACACCTCCATCGCGCCTACCGGCACCATCAGCCTGTCGCTGGCCAACAACGCCAGTAACGGCATCGAGCCGAGTTTCTCGCACCACTACGCGCGCAACATCATTCGCGAGGGGCGCAAGACCAAGGAAAAAGTCGACGTATTCTCCTTCGAGCTGCTGGCTTACCGCCACATGATCAACCCCGGTGCCATGCCCTTCTCCGAAGAAGAAGACAAGCGCCTGCCCCACTACTTCACTACGTCTGAAGATGTGACGCCGGCGCAGCACGTGGACATCCAGGCCGCGGCCCAACTGTGGGTGGACTCATCCATCTCCAAGACCGCCAACGTGCCCCAGGACTTCGCGTACACGGACTTCAAAGACATCTACATGTACGCCTACGACAAAGGCCTGAAGGGTTGCACCACCTTCCGCTTTAACCCGGAAGCCTTCCAGGGCGTGCTGGTTCAGGAGAAAGACCTGGAAAACACACTGTACGAATTCACCCTGGACGACGGCAGCAAGGTGACCCTCAAGGGCAACGAACAGGTGGAGTACGACGGCGAGCTCCATAACGCCGCCAACCTGTTTGATGCGCTTAAAGAAGGCACCTACGGCAAATACTGATCCCGGGAACCGACACAGGACAACGACCATGACCGTTAAAATCAGCAACAAAATCGTCGGCTACCGCGTAAAGAAAGCCGACCCTGAAGCAGCACAGCCAGCCGCACAGCCGGAGCACAAGCCGGTTGAGATGAACGAATACATCGAGCGGCCGGACTTCCTGCTGGGCACCACTTACAAGATCAAGCCGCCGGTGGCCGAGCACGCGATGTACATCACCATCAATGACATCCTGCTGAACGAAGGCACCGACCACGAAAGCCGGCAGCCGTACGAAGTGTTCATCAATTCCAAGTCGATGGAACACTTCCAGTGGGTCATCGCCCTCACCCGCGTTGTTTCCGCCGTATTCCGCAAAGGCGGCGACGTGACCTTCCTGGTGGAAGAACTGCGCAGCGTGTACGACCCCAACGGTGGCTACTTCAAGAAAGGCGGCGTATTCATGCCCTCTCTCGTCGCCGAAATTGGCGCCGTGATCGAGAAGCACCTCAAGGCCATCGGCCTGATTGAAAGCGAAGAAATGAGCGAAGTTACCAAACGCATTCTCGCCGAAAAACGCGCCGAATTCGAAGCCAGCCACACCACGGCCACAAACGACGACAAAGCCGGCGACTACCCACCCAACGCCACCATGTGCGGCAAGTGCAGCACCAAGGCGGTGATTGTGATGGACGGGTGCGCGACTTGCCTGTCTTGTGGCGACAGCAAGTGCGGTTGAGGTGATTGACTGCGATGAATGATAAGAAGGCCTGGGGTGTAAAAACCTCGGGCCTTTTTTGTTTTGGGTCGGTGGAATCATTTGACCGTTTTACGATTGCGAAAATGCGACTGCGTCATGATTGCGCAGTAAAAAAATTACCGACTTGGCTGTTTCGCTTTGCAAGCTATTGGATTTACGGCTAGTTTTACCGAGTATTCAAAGGATTGGTGAGATCGTGAAATGTAATAACGAAGCGGTCGCATTTTCGCGATCATTGAGACGTCGATCTAACTGCTGTTATGCCCTACGGTGCTATGAGTAACTATTACGTCTACGTGTACATTGATCCTAGGAATTTTGAGGAGTTTTACTTTGGAAAAGGTAAAGGTTCCCGTAAGCATGCTCACCTGAATGACGACTCAGATAGCGAAAAATCCCGGCGGATAGAAGCCATCAAGAAAGAAGGATTGGAGCCAATCATCAGGGTTATCGCTCGCAATCTATCTGAACACGATGCGCTGCTGGTTGAGAAGACGCTACTCTGGAAGTTGGGCAAGCAGCTAACGAATATATCCTCGGGCCACTACGCAAACAATTTCCGTCCGCACGATTCCCTGCACAAACACCTTTCGGGATTCGATTTTCAAAATGGGCTGTATTACTACAACGTAGGGGAAGGTGTGCATCGAAACTGGGATGACTACGTTACCTACGGGTTTATCTCCGCAGGTCAGGCACCAAGATTTCGGGATGCAATGCTGGGTTTGCAGACAGGGGATTTTGTCGCAGCATATCTTAAGCGCCACGGTTTTGTTGGGGTTGGGCAAATTACTCAAAGTGCGCGCCCGGTGCGTGACGTTCTGGTAGGTGGTATCCCACTTTTGCAGAAAGAGCTGGCATGCCCAAATATTGCGGAAAACTCGAACGATCTCGATAACTCGGAGTATGTCGCACTCGTAGATTGGATCAGGACTGTTCCGCGAAACGAGGCAAGATGGAAGTCAAAGAGTGGGTTGTTTACTTCGCAGCTCATCCGAGCCTCGCTGGATGGCCAGCCGGAAACTGTAAAGTTTTTGGAGCAGGAGTTTGCCGTTGATTTCGCAGAACTTTTGGCATAACAATCGGCTGCACAGCGACCGATTTTCCGCCGCTTCGCGGCTCCAAACCGGCGCGTGAGCCGGGCGTTATGTGCTTTGACACCTGATACGTTACAGGGTACATTCAAGGAATGATTCGAAGCTTCAAACACAAGGGCTTGGCCAAATTCTTCAAGTCCGGCAGCACCGCAGGGATACAGGCCGCTCATGTAAAGAGGCTTCGGCTGATTCTCGGTAGATTAAATGCAGCGTCAGATGCCAAAGATATGGACTTACCAGGTCTTCGGTTGCATGAGCTATCTGGCAATCGCGCCGGAATCTGGTCAGTGACGGTCAGCGGTAACTGGCGAGTAACCTTCCGATTCGAGGACGGAGATGCTGAGATTGTAAACTACGAAGATTATCACTGAGGTACCGCCAATGTTGATGCACAACCCTCCACACCCGGGCGAAGTATTGCGAGAGCTTTGTCTTGAGCCCCTCGGTCTCTCTGTAACAGCGGCGGCAGAGGCGTTGGGCGTTAGCCGTAAAACTCTCAGTGCGGTTCTGAACGGCAAGGCCGGTATCAGTCCCGAAATGGCTATCCGGCTCTCTATTGCTTTTGATACCTCGGCAGAGAGCTGGCTTAATCAGCAGTCCCAATATGAGCTCTGGCACGCCGAACAGCATCGCAAAGAGCTCAACGTGAAAAAACTTGTTGCGGCCTAAAGCAGCACATAACCAAGCCATGCACCGGATGCCAAAACCTCCGCTTCGCTCCGGTTTTGCCACCGGTGATGGCGGCGTTAGGCCCTAAGAGATGAATGCAAAGGTGGTTACCGCCAGCGTCGAGTTGAAAAAGGTCTACAGCATTCTTGCAGAGGATGTTGAGGAGGCGCGCACCTACGGCCAAACAAATCCGTCAGGTTTTGCTCATCGAAGCTTGTTTCGTGCCACATTTGCGTTGATTGAGGGTTTATCTTTTCAATTCAGGAGCGTGTCATTAGCTTGCGCAGCTGCCATGCCCCAGCTTTTGACCACCGCTGAGGTTTCATTGCTCAAAGAGGAAAAGTACAAGCTCGATAATAAGGGCACACCAAAGGCGAGTGCGGATTTCCAGAAACTACTACCAAATATTTTCTTTTCCATGCGGTGCTATGCAAAGGTCCATGGTGCTACTTTTGAGCCGGACACTAAAAATCATGGCTACGAATCAATGCAAAAGTTCGTTTCTATTCGCAACGGCTTGGAGCACCCGAAATCCGCTTCCAATCTTGAAAATAGCGATGAAGATTTGCGGCATGCGATGGAAGCCGTAATGTGGTGGAAGAACGAGGTGTTTAGGCTTTTGCAGGCATGCGATGAAGCAGACGAGTACTGGAAGGGTCGTTTGGCCTAAAAAATCAGTCAACCGGACGCCAAAAAAGCGTGCCGCTTTTTCGGTTCCCTCCGCTGCGCTCCGGCGCCGGTTACTTCCGCGTTAGATTTCTATGGCCATATATACAGAGCTCACAAGTTGGCTGAACAACAATCAAGGTGTTCTGACGCTATCAATATTCTTGGCCACGATCCTGCTGGGTTGGGTTAGCGGAATATTTTCAGCTCTTAGACGAAAACCTAAGTTTGCTCTCAGAGTTATTGATGGGCCGACTTTCGCGTGCACGTTCCCTACAGGGAAGAATAGGGGGCAATTTGAGGTTCATCGTACCTGTATAGCTCTGTATCTCAGCGTTTCTAATGTTGGATCTTCGCCATCCAGCCTGGAAGCTCTTTCGGTGGGCTACCACTGGAATCTAAAACCTTTCAGTCTACTATGGCTAAAACACTCAATAGGATGGTTCTGGCTAAATCAGCAAGCTGTCGCTTTGGAGGATTTTCAGGCAAGAATTGGTGAATCCACGAAGGTATATCCGTTTCTTTTTCAGAACACCAGTTTGGGCTTCAACAAAACAGAAACCTACCTAAATGTTGGGCAATCAACGAATGGAGTCGTTTATTTCGAACAACCAGATAGTTGGGGTGGTTGCTTTCCTAGAGCGAACAAGGAAGAGGTCGAGGTTAAGGTGAAGCTTGCTGATACCTTTGGAAGAATACACACCAAAAAATTCAGAATACCGATGGTTTCTCTCGAGTATGCTCGAAAATACAATCCCTCTTTTGGGAAAACTCTTTCGGAGCTTAGCGGTGAAAAGCTTCCATTTGATCTTGTCTGAATCTAACCATCGGCTGCACAGCGACTGGTTTTCCGCCGCTTCGCAGCTCCAAACCGGCGCGTGAGCCGGGCGTTATAAATCAGGGAGTAGCCATCGATGGAATGGCGCAAGGACGGTTACCTAATCACTGACGATAAATCCAAGGTGCAACTGGATATCGTTCACCGCTTGCTTGCGGCAACCTATTGGGGGGGCCGCCGCCCCCGAGAAACCGTAGAGCGCATGGTTGCTGGCTCCATCTGCTTCAGCCTATACCGTGGTGCCACGCAAATTGGATTTGGACGTGCAGTCACCGATAGTGCTACGTTTACTTGGGTGGCGGACATTGTGGTTGAGCCGGAGTTTCGAGGTGCTGGCCTAGGACAATGGATCATGGAATGCTTGGTTGCGCACCCGGCCATAAAGGAAACTCAAATGGTGTTGCAAACCCGCGATGCTCAAGGGTTGTACGAGAAGTTTGGCTTCTCTGGAAATAGTGCTCTCATGAGCACCAAAGTTACTGATTTATAACAAGTCGCAGCAGTACACGGCCGATGGCCGCCGCTGTGCTTCGGCGTTGATATGACTCCCCACGTCAACCGGCATGCACCCGTCCAGGCCCGTTTTTCAGACCTACTTTCCCGCAGTTAAAGGGCGGATCAGGACAGACGCTGAGGCCAGTAATCGTCGAGGATTGCTTCACACCCCGCCGCCTGAAATGCGTATCCAGGCCAATAAACAGTGTGCTATGTTTTTTCCATGGTGCTGCCCCCCATTTTACGCATGTAAACACGTAAATTATGGCTCGGGCTGAGACTAACCCACGGGGTGGAGGCAGCCCTCTAGTGGGAAGTCACAACGTCTGGGCATCAATGGGTTTTGCATAGGGTGCTGACAATGAGTGTTCAACTTGACCACGCGATAATTCCAGTTCGGGATAAAAGGGCTGCGGCCGAGTTGCTCGGCTACCTTCTGGAGGTTCCGTGGGCGGAGTCGGGAGCTGGACCGTTTTCCCCCGTTTACGTGAACGACGGGCTGACCCTAGATTTCGACCAGGCCGAGGGCTCCTACCCTGTCCAACACTATTGTTTTCGTGTAAGCGAGGAAGAGTTCGACGGGATCATGGCCAGAATCAGAGCTCGGGGAATCGAGTACAGAAGTACGCCCCATGGTCCAGTAGATATGGAGATCAACACGCAACAAGGTGGACGAATCGTGTACTGGAACGAGCCTGACGGCCACGTATGGGAAGCACTGACGGAGAGCTATGCTCGGCAGCCACAGAAACGTACGGAAGATGATGCCTAACGCCGGCGTTAAAAGGTATAGCATCAGAGGCTGGAGCCATGGAGATAGATGAAGAAAAAGGTCTCATTCAAAATCCGGTCGGCAAGGCAAAGTCAGTGGTGTTCACAGACAAAGGACGGGAAGAATCTGAGCGCTTGTTTCAGCAACTTTTTGCCAAGCATTCGTGAACCCATGAACGCCAGTCTATTACCAAGAGGCTGTCGTCGGCTGCACCTGCACGGGCGCTCCAGTGCACAGTAAAGCCAAGGCGTTCGAACGTTAAACAGATTGCTCTATGAACCCGCACAGTGATGAAAAGATAGTCGACTCGTGGAAGAAGAATGCCTCTCAGTGGTCTTCGGCCGTACGAGGTGGCCACATCGAGAGCCGCGAGCTGGTAACGGATAAGGCGATTGTCGAGGCTGTGTTGAGTCGTTCTCCTGCATCGGTCCTGGATATAGGTTGCGGCGAGGGATGGCTTATCCGTGAGCTTGCTGCTCAGGTACCTCATCTAGTCGGGGTCGATGTAGTGCCTGATCTTATTGAACAGGCCAAAGATGCCGGCGGTGGGCATTTTCTGGTCGCATCCTATGAAGGTATCGCCGCTGGTGCAGTTGAGGGTTTATTCGATGTTGTGGTGTGTAATTTTTCGCTCCTCGGAAAGGCATCGGTCGAGGCGTTGTTCGAAGCTGTACCAGCTCGCCTGAAACCGGGCGGGGCTTTTATCGTGCAAACACCCCACCCTTTGCTAGCGGGAGACCTACCCTATATCGATGGTTGGAGGGACGGTTCCTGGGCGGGTTTTGGCTCAGAGTTTGTTGACCCGGCCCCTTGGTACTTCAGAACGCTCGAGAGCTGGGTCGCCCTGTTCTCGGGAAACGGGTTTCGATTGCTGGAGATGCGCGAGCCCATTCACCCCAAGACCCATCAACCTGCGTCGGTCCTTTTCACCGGCGTCAACATGGCAACGCATGGGACTGTATGAGCGAATTCGTCGAAAACCTCAACGATGTGTTTTGCCAGTTTGGCCCGGTTTCCGTTCGGCGTATGTTCGGTGGCTACGGTGTGTACCACGATGGCTTGATGTTTGGCCTTGTCGCAGACGATGTACTGTATTTGAAGGTCGATGGGGAATCGATGGGTCGGTTTAAAGAGCTTGATTTGGAGCCGTTCGAATACGAGAAAAATGGCGCTAAGATTAAGATGTCTTACTACATGGCACCGGAGAGTATTTTCGAGGACCCTGAACAGGCAAAGGAATGGGCGGCCCTGGCGTTCGATGCGGCGCTCCGTGCCAGGAAACCAGCAGCAAGAACCAAGGCAAACAAGAAATGACAGCTTACGTAATCGGCCAAATCACCGTAAAAGACCCAGAAAATTGGGCGGAATACCGCCGCCAGGTCCCCGATACCCTGGTGCCCTGGGGTGCCGAGCTTGTGCTTCGCGGCACGCAAGCAAAAGTCTTGAGCGGGCAACACCCTCATACAGATACCGTGGTTATCCGCTTCCCAAGCATGGAGGCCGTGGCCGAATGGCACAACTCCGCCGCGTATCAGGCACTGGTCCCTCTGCGTATGCAGGCAGCAGAGGTGGATTTGATCAGTTATGAAGCCGATGCCTAGACGCCTTTTTCAGTCTCAATAGTGGACTTACCTCGGTACAGTAGGCACCCCTAGCCTATGATGGAAGCCATGCTACTGAAACTGCCGCCGCCGGACCGCCACATATCGATTCAGCCATACAAGTAAGGCAACTGATTACGATGACAACTGCCCTCACCATCGATCATTTGCGCCGTTACGCCATCTCGCGCAGTCTCTTCAAGCCGACCACTTTGTCACGTGCGATTAATAAACTGGGTTTTGTCCAGCTCGACCCAATACGGGCGCCGGCCCGGGCGCAGGATTTGACGCTCCGCCATCGTGTTATCGACTACCGGGCAGGTGATCTCGAGGCTCACTACCCGCGCCTGGCGGTCGAAGAGGATTTCTTTATCAACTACGGGGTTCTGCCCCGCACCACGCAGCGCCTTATGCACCCGCGCACGGCGCGCACCGAGTGGCCACGCTCACGCTGGGAACAGGCGCAGGCGGTGCAGGAATTTGTGCAAAGCCGTGGTGTCGTTCACCCGCGCGAGGTGGACTCAGCCTTCGAGCATGGCACCACCAAGAATTGGTTCGGCGGTAATAGCCGTGCCAGTACGCAGCTCTTGGACGGCATGCATTATCGCGGGCTGCTGCGTGTGGCGAGGCGCGAAGCTGGGGTACGCCTGTATGCGCCGCCGCTCGCTGATGAGCGCGACTCGATGGACCCGGATACCACACTGGACGCATTGATCGACGTGGCAGTCGCAAAATATGCCCCGCTGCCTGCGGCAACGCTCAGCCGCCTGGTAACGGGCGTGAGTTCTTCAGCGGTCCCACAGTGGCGCGAGCGTCGTCGTAAAGTACTCGAGCGCGCAAAGGCTCGGCTGCCCCAGGCTACCGTGGATGGCTGTCGCTGGTTTTGGCCCATCGGCGAGAATCCTGGCAGCCGCCGCTTTGCGAGTGACGATGTGCTGGATGACGACCTGCGCCTACTGGCGCCGTTCGACCCGCTCGTTTGGGACCGCGATCGCTTTGAGCACTTCTGGGGCTGGGCCTACCGTTTCGAGGCCTACACTCCGGCACCGAAGCGGGTGCGTGGTTACTATGCACTGCCTATGCTGTGGCGCGGTCACGTTATCGGCTGGGCAAATGCTGCCGTACGTGATGGGCAGTTGGAGCTAGAGCCAGGGTATGTGCGCGGACATGCCCCAAGCGATGCCGCGTTCAAGCCAGCGTTGCAGGACGAGCGAGTACGCCTTGAGCGCTTTCTTTGCTTGTGAGGCTCGGTATGCGGTGGCTATGGTGTGTACCACGATGGCCTTATGTTCGGCCTTGTTGCAGACGATGTACTGTATTTGAAGGTCGATGGGGAATCGGTTGATCGGTTCATCGATCTTGGGCTGGAGCCATTCGAATACGAGAAAAATGGCGCTAAAATTAAGATGTCTTACTACATGGCACCTGAGAGCATTTTCGAGGATTTTGAACAGGCGAAGGAATGGGCGGCTCTGGCGTTCGATGCAGCGCTCCGGGCCAGGAAGTCAGCAGCAATAGCCACCGCAAAGAAGAAGAAAGACCTGCATGGGTCCACGCTATGAAATGCGTTCTCACCGTACTTTTGGGTATCGGCCTTAGTGGTTGCGCATCGCAGCAACCAGCCGTCAATCTGAACAACCCGGATTCTGCCATCATTGGTGAAAAGCCCGAAGGTTATCCAAAAACCTTCATCAAGCGCCTTCCTGATTTGCCCGGCTTTTGTATAGAGGTGACAGAAGACTGGAGAGAACATCCGTATCAGAGTGATACGATTTGGCTGAAGGAAAAAACGATAAAGAGTCTGAACTGCCCTGAGAAGTCCTTCCCAGGCTCTACGAATGTCTTGAAGAGATAAAGAATGATTGACCGCAAATATCACAGAATCGTGTTTTCGTTTTTCATGTCACTGTTGATGTCCTGCATCATGTCGCTGGTGATCAGTGTTTTTAACGTCGGCTGGGTCAGCAATATCGTGTCGATCTGGCTGAATGCCTGGCTTTTTGCGTTTGCGTTCGCCTTTCCCACCATCATTGCGGTGTCGCCAGTGGTTCACAAGCTGGTCAGTCTGGTTTTGAAGGAAGAAGACCGATGAGTCTGAAGGCCCCCTTCCAATTATTGGCCGCTTAACAATGTAGGGCTTGCTGAGTGTCTAGCTCTCCCTGCATCCATATCGAAGGTTGGTTCGTTCATACGTCATCTCTTTTTGAGTCAGCCTAAAGAAATTACGTAGAGTTCTGAACACAACCCGCGGGCTTCATTCTTGTTCTGGCAGAAACACCGGATCAGTTCCTGGTGGTCTCTTCGAACTCTTTGACCTGCTTATCGGCTTCATCCCTGGTAATGCCATAGGCCTGCTGAATCTCGCCTGCCAGCTGATCCCGTCTACCGGCAATTTCGTCAAGCTGATCATCAGTCAGCTTGCCCCACTGCTCTTTTACTTTGCCCCGGAGCTCTTTCCAGTTGCCTTTAATTGTGTCCTTGTTCATCGGTCTTTTCCTCGGCCTTGCGATCCGCTGGTGGGTTGATTTGGCGGAGACCCGCGCAGTACATAACAGTGTCGCCGCCAAAACATTATTGATCTGTATCCAACCGATGTCCGTGCGCTACCGAACCCACTTGAGCCGGGTGTTTAACACCACGAAACCGGGGCTTCCGTCACCAAAAAGGACATATGTAACATGTTGTAAGTGTGTCTATACTGCTTTTCAGCGCAACAGCCACATTGATCCATCAGACCGTTGGCTGACAAGGAGATCAAAGTGATTGTCATTGATGAACGTGTTGCCGACGGACGCCAAATATCCGGCGCCGCCAGCCCAAAACAGAACCAGTTACTGGCAACGATCCTGAAAAGATCCAAGTTAGAGTACTTTCCAAGCCTTGCCCTGGTGGAACTGCAACTGGGTGATGTTATCTACGAGTCCGGCCAACCCATTGAGTTCGTTTATTTTCCGACCAACTGTATCATTTCACTGCTTAATGTCATGACCAGCGGGGCATCGGCCGAAATAGCCGTCATTGGAAACGAGGGTATGCTGGGCGTCTCGGTCGTCATGGGCAGCGACAGCACACCAAGCCGTGCTGTTGTGCAGAGCAAGGGCTATGCCTATCGCCTACGGGTGGCTGAACTTAAAAAAGAGCTTGAGGCCCGCACCGACGTATGGGTATTGACGCTTCGTTATACCCAGGCGTTGATTACCCAGATGTCGCAAACAGCCGCGTGTAACCGGCATCATTCCATCGATCAACAACTGTGCCGTTGGCTACTGTTGTCACTTGACCGTTTACGTGGCAACGAACTCGCGATGACCCAGGAGCTGATCGCCAATATGCTTGGCGTGAGGCGTGAAGGCGTGACCGAAGCCGCAGGCAGGCTGCAGAAAGCGGGCATTATTCAGTACAGGCGCGGCCAAATCACTGTCGTAGACCGCGCGAGGCTGGAGGGGCTGTGCTGCGAATGCTACGCCGTGGTGAAACGCGAAACGGACCGACTGGGGTCCATCTCGGTCAAACCGTAAACCCGCGACTGCTGCCCCGGCAGTCTGATTTTCTCCTTGTTGCGGGAGCTATCCAAGCCAGGGACGACAGGTTGTGCGGTATATATAAAGTGGATTAATCGGCGTAGCATAAGGCGTATTCTGATCTGAACGAACGCTGACAAGCCTATGAAAAACAGAGACGGTCGCACTGATACAGAGCTCCACGCCTCACTGCGCACCCGGGCCGAGACATTGATGGGTAAAGGGACAGCGCCCTCGGCAAATGGAGGCCGCCTGAACCCGGATACACTGGAGCTCCTATATCGGCGTGCCATTAATCCCGAGTCAGCTCCCGACGTGTTGAAACTTCTCCACGAACTGCAGACTCATCAAGTGGAACTTGACATTCTGTTTCAACAGCTTCAATACGACGAAGACGAAATTGCCGAAGATCTCGCCCACTACAGGTCACTGTACGAATGCGCACCCATGGCCTATCTGATCGTTGCCAGCGACGGTGGAGTCATTAGAAGCAATCAGGCGGCGGGCCCGCTGTTTGGATGTTCAGCATATCAGTTGCTCGATCACTCAGTTGCAGAGCTGTTAACCCCTGCAAGCGGTGCCGCCCTGGCCGGTGCGATTGAGGCGCTTGAGCGACCCGGCGCAGGCGTTGAGTTTCTGGCGGAACTGCCCGAGCGCGCTGATGCCGGAAAGACAGAGCCGTTGCGTGTGCATGTAAGGGCCCGACGGCTTGAGTCAGAAGACTGCATACTGATGGTATTTTCCCCGGTTTCTGACACTCTGCCGCCGACTCGATAACGTGGTGGATATCACCCAGACGAAGAAACTCGAGGAACCACGCTGACCAGCGCCGTCTGGCTTGGACTGATCGAAACCCCTGAAGCCTTTTTCAGCCTTGTGTGTGCTTACGAACAGACACGCTGTTGCCCGATAACCGAACCTGAGACCGTGCGTTCGCGTCTGCTTCGTCTGCTTATATAACAGGCACCCGGTGCGGCGCAGTCCGCGCCAGTGCGGTAATGGCGCATTTCGGAGTGAGCTTGAAATTCGGTTGGGGAAACTATCATGATCAAAGTTAACACTGCGACAATCGCCCTGTGTTTTCTGGGTGCACTACCAATGGCTGCAGTCGCTCAGTCTTCACAGTTCGGCCCGGATCAGGGCGAACGGGAATTCTCCATCTCCGGTACCGGTTCCAGTGACCAGAATGTCGATAGCGGCAGTTTTGGTGTGACTGGCGATTTGGGTTGGTATCTGAAAAATGACCTGGTTACCGGTATTCGGCAAAGTGTCAACTACGCAAGCATTGAAGGCGAAGGGATTGAGGATGACTTCTGGAACGGTTCAACTCGGGGATACCTCAACTATCAATTCCTTGACCAGCGCGCTCGTCCGTTCGTGGGCGGAAGCCTGGGCGGCATCTATGGCGACGGCGTCAATGACAGCGCCTTCGCTGGCCTGGAAACAGGCATGAAGTATTACGTGCAGACGAAGACGTATTTCATCGCACGGGTTGAGTATCAGTTTTTCTTCGATAACGCCGACGATGCGTCCGACTCGTTCCAGGATGACGGCGCGTGGGCTTATTCAGTGGGGCTGGGTTACAATTTCTAAACCGAGCTTAAAGCACTGAGCCAAAAATCCGGGTGTCGGTGCCAGCAGCCAACTCGCTGTCGCTGGCCCATTGCCCGGAAAGGTACCGGATGCCCCGCAGGTCCCCTGGCAGTAGTTTGTAAACGAGTGTTCAGCGCTTTCGCCTGCGGAGAGGAATCATGCCCCAATTACCACAGTTGACCTTTGACAGGCTGCGCTTTGCTTTCAGCCGGATGAAAGAGCGTTTGTGGGTCAAGCCGCTGGTACTTTGCGTACTCTCGGTCTGCGGTACATTCTTGGCCATGCTGGCCGACGATCTTGGGCTTGCCGGCACTGTGCCACGAATTAATAGGGCATCTGTTGAATCGCTGCTGTCGATTATGGCTTCCAGCATGCTAGTTATCGCGACGTTTGCTGTAGGTTCCATGGTTGCCGCTTATGCGTCCGCCAGTACCGGTGCCACCCCTCGTTCCCTGCCGTTGGTGATTGCAGACGATGTCACCCAGAACGCACTGTCTGCGTTTATAGGGGCTTTTATTTTCAGTATTGTTTCGTTGATTGCCGTCAAAAATGACATATTTGACTCTGCAGGCCTGTTTGCAATCTTCATACTCACCCTTCTTGTATTCGCCATTGTCATCATTACGTTCGTTCGCTGGGTGGACAGAATAGCCCGACTGGGACAGGTGGTGAACACCATTGAGAAAGCGGAAAAGGCTGCTGGTGATGCGCTGGATCGTCGCCGCCACGCTCCTACGCTGGGCGCTATGGCAGTCTCCAGGCAGCAGCCCGGGCACATGGGAGTTCCCGTATGTTCCTCGACGGTTGGCTATGTTCAGCATATTGATTTGGAGACGTTGCAATCCTGTGCCGAAACGCTTAATTGCCGGATAGTCGTAACCGCGCTGCCAGGCACATTTGTGAGCACATCGCGTCCCCTGCTCTATGTTGAGCGGGACCCTCAGCAGGACCTTGAGAAAAGTGAGGACACAGAGGTTTTCAAACCAGACGCCTTTGCCAGCGCGTTCACGATTAATATTAACCGCAGTTTCGAGGATGATCCTCGCTTTGGGCTGCTCGCGCTTTCGGAGATCGCCGGCAAGGCCCTGTCGCCCGGCATCAACGACCCAGGGACCGCGATCGACGTCATTGGCACGCTGGTACGATTGTTCACGCTCTGGCAATCCCCACTCGAAAAGAACCGTTTGCAGGCGCTCTGCTATAACCGCGTGTCGGTTCCGGAGCTGGTGACCGACGATATGTTCGACGATGCCTTTACGGTCATTGCCCGTGACGGCGCGGGTATGGCTGAAGTTGCCATCAGACTGCAGAAAGCGTTCTGTGCGCTGGCAGAAACCAATGATCAGGCGATGGGCGCCGCCGCCAGAAACCACTCAAGGATGGCATTAACCCGCTCAGAGCTGGCGATGGGACTTCAGGAAGATATCAATGCTGTGCGCAGAGCAGCTGAGTTTTCAGCCGACGGAAACTGACAGGCTCGTTCAGCTATTTTGCGATTCACCAGCCTGGATTTTATCCTCTGCCTACTCACTCCACCCCGCTCGCGTATACGGAGCACTAGCCGTCGGTTTATACGTCAGTACCAATCAGGTTGCTCGCCTGCATGCATTTTGCCGGCGCCTGCTACGTGCCCACCCGCTTATCTAAGCAGCCTCGGCCGCTTGCGCTTTATCTGCCAGCGCCAGAGCCATTCCAGGGGGCCCTGGGTGAATAGCCGGAGCCAGACAGCGCTGAACATCATCTGGGCAACAAAGAGCCCTGCGGAATACAGCATCAGTGCGGCGAGGGAGAGTGAGGCGAAGCGGTCGCCCCACATGCCGTAGAATACGCTGATGCAGACGGCGGACTGCAGAATGTAGTTGGTGAGTGCCATACGACCGGTTGGCGCAAGGGCGGAGCGGACCGCCCCGGTCAAGCGCCCACTGCCCCGCCACCAAAGCAGCAGAATGGCCCCGTACCCCATGGCAAGCAAAGGTGGAGCGCCTACCCTACCCAGCAAATTTACAACCCTGTGGGCCAGGCTCTCTTCACCCAGTTTGACCTCGGCCATGGCCAGGGCGATGCCCACCACCAGCCCGACCAGTGCCACCGTACACAATAGCCGGACATGCCCCGAATCGCGCTCCGCCAGGTGCAGGCGGGCAGCCGCGGCGCCGAACAGAAACATCGCCATCACCCGAAGGGGGCGCAGGTGTTCAATTCGATCCAGAAACACGCTGACGCTGAGGTAGGCATTGGCTTCCACCACCTCCAGGTAACTCCCGCCACTCAGGGCCGGTACATTGTCCTGCAGAAGGCGCAGTGAAAGGCCGCTCCCCAGGTCCGCCAACCCTAATTGGGGCGCGAACCAGAGCCCCACACCCGTTAATACCAACAGCCCAATGCCACAGGCAGCCAGTGTTTGGGCGCCAACGCTCAGGAAGGCGCCAAGGACGATTCCCATCACCCCATACAGCATGAGAATGTCCCATGGAGAAAGGAACAGGGAATGGGCTGTGCCAATAACCAACAGCCCCAGCATTCGCCGCAAATGGTAGCGGACGGGGCCGTGCTGTACCCGCTGGGCCAGCATCATGAAGCTGTAACCAAACAGCAGGGAGAACAGGCTGTAGAACTTGGCCCGCACCAGGATGTCCAGCCAGGTAGCAATGGGTTCGTCCCATTCCGACCAGGTTAACGCTTGCCTTGTGTCAACGGAGACGAATCCCCAACCCGAGAACACTTGAATATTGATCAGCAGGATACCGAAGATGGCAAAGCCCCGGAGGGCATCCAGACTATCAATCCGTTCGCCACTGCTCGCCATGTCGTGTCCTCCCTGCGGCCGCCGGTTGGGTTCTTTCCATCGTTAGTAGCCACCTTCGCATATCATGTTTAGCGGTAATAGATGAATATCGCTTGAAGGCTACCGGATCGTAACTGGCGGTGCGTTGACAGCCCTCGGACTGTGCACGCAGCATTGGAACCCTCAGCATTCGTAACACGGCGCAAACAGGGAGCCCCATGAATCTGCAACCTTTCTTCTCGCAGGCCGGTGCGGCACTGTTGGCCCTCTTCGCTCTCGGCATAGGTTCTGTAGCCCAGGCCGATGACTGGTCCCCGGCGCTGCAGAAAGAAATCGAACGCATTGACCGAGCCTTCTCCGGCGATCTCGGGGTCTACATCCGTCATCTGGGGACGGGCCAGAAGGTCTCCCACAACATCGATCAGGACTGGTATCTGGCCTCTACCGTCAAAATCCCGCTGGCCATCGTGTTGATGCAACGGGCCGAGAACGAAGGCCTGGACCTGAAGCAGAAACTCACTCTCCGGGCTGCGGATTATGTGGATGGCACCGGGGATCTGCTCTGGGTGGACCCCGGGGCTCGTTACAGCCTGGAAGAGCTCAACAGACGTTCTATTGTCGACAGTGACAGCACGGCAACCGACATGTTGATACGTTTTCTCGGCGAGAAATCGTTCGCGGAGGATGTGGCACGGCTGGTTCCCGAAGGGCTGGGGCCGATCACCACGATCCTTCAGGTGCGCTACGACGCTTACAGAGAAGTTCACCCCAGTGTTTCGGTGCTGACCAATCGTGATTTCATCGACCTGAAAACCGCCCACACCTACCAGGCGCGGTACGATATGTTGTTGAAAAAACTAAACATCACTGCGAGTGAGGCGGAAGCCAAAGGCGTACGTGAAGCCTTTGAGGGCTATTACCAGCGGGGCATCAACTCAGGCAGTCTCGAAGCTTTCGGGGCATTGCTGGAACAACTGGCCAGGGGCGAACTGTTGAATGACGCCCACACGGCTCGATTGCTGGGTTATCTTTCCGAAATCACCACGGGCGATCACCGTATTGCAGGGGGATTGCCGGCAGGCACCCAGTTTGCCCACAAAACCGGCACCCAGGTGGCTCGCTCCTGCGACATCGGCCTGCTCAATCCCCAGGCACCCGATGAGGCAGTTATCGTCGCGGTATGCGCACGCGATTATGCAACACTGTCGGAAGCGGAAAGGGCCTATCAGGCGGTTGGCAAGGCGCTGCATGAGTCGGGGCTAACGGGGGCCGTAGATTAAGGCGCGTCATCCAATTCCAAACTCACCCAATCATGCTAGGCTGACCTCAAACAACCTGAACCAGCCAAGGCATAACCAATGAGAAAGAACATTCTGATTACCGGGGCCAGCACCGGCCTCGGTGAAGGCATGGCCCGCGAATGGGCCGCCAAGGGCTGTAATCTTGCGCTCTGTGCGAGGCGGGCGGATAAGCTGGAGGCGTTGCAGCGGGAATTACAGCAGGCCCACCCCGATATTCGGGTACTGGTCCGCGGCCTGGATGTGTGCGACTACGATCAGGTGTTCGAGGTGTTCCGCGGCTTCCAGGAGGAGCTGGGCAGTCTTGACCGCGTGGTGGTGAATGCGGGTATTGGCAGCTCCCAGCCGATTGGGCGTGGGCACTTTGCCGCCAACCGGCAGACGGCGGAAACCAACTTTATCGCCGCCATTGCCCAGAGCGAGGCTGCGATGGAGATTTTCCGGGAACAGAACAGTGGGCATCTGGTGTTGATGTCGTCGGTCAGCGGCGTTCGGGGTTTCCGTGGTCCTCTGAATGTCTACGCCGCCACCAAAGCCGCCGTAGCTTCGCTGGCCGAGGGGTTGCAACTGGACACCAAGGGCAAGCCCATAAACGTCAGTAACATTCTGCCCGGCTACATCCTTACGGACATCAACCGCGATACGAAGAACGCGCCCTTCCGGGTGGATCTGGAGACCGGCGTCAAGGCACTGGTGAAAGCCATTGAGTCCGAGAAACGCCGCGCCTATGTGCCCTGGTGGCCCTGGACGCCGCTCAGCTATGTGTTGAAGGCCCTGCCTTTTGGGTTGTTTGCAAGGGCGATGTGAGCGGATTCGGAAGGAAGAGGCTTGAATAGTCGGGGCTTGCCACTTAAGGCCTACTTCACAGCTGCGCACCTTTGAGAAACGGGGTTTTGCTCCTTGTTGCTGCCCCTGGGTTCGCTTTGATTTCCGGAAGCTTTGCGAAAGCCTCCTTTAGGGCGGCGCCGGTGATAGGTTTACTGACCCACAGGTCAATTCCGACATCGTTCGCAGTGTTTATTGCATCGGTGGTAACGTCGGCCGTTAACGCGAAGATCACCGGCTGGGCGATGTCGCTATTGTCACGAATGCTGCGCGCCGCGGTGAAACCATCCATGACGGGCATATGAATATCAAGCAGCACAAGATCCACCACCTGGGCGCCCATGACATTCAGTGCCTGTTGACCATCGCTCACAATGGTGACATTGGTGTACCCGAGTTGATTCAGCATTGCTTCAATTACGAGCTGATTGGCCAGGGAATCTTCGGCCACAAGAATCCGGGTTTCGGCAACACTGGGACCGTTCTGCGTATCAGCGTCGGTTTTTCCTTGTGCCGGGGCCAAGGCGCTGGCGGTGGTTCCCGTGACGGGTATCTGTACCTTCATAACGGTCCCACGGCCTAGCTCACTGGTGGCCTCAATGACACCGCCGAGCTGATTGCAAAGCTGTTTGCAGATGGCCAGCCCCAGTCCGGTGCCACCGAAATTCCGTGTGATAGAGCCATCCGCTTGGGTAAAGGGGTTGAACAGTGTCGCCAGTCGATCCTCGGCAATGCCAGTTCCTGTATCGGTTACTGTAAAACAAAGCAGCCCTTGCGAATCACTTGAATTGCCGGTTTCAGCCCCATCAGCCAGCCAGTCCGTCCAAACCTCAATACTGCCTCGGGCTGTAAATTTAACGGCGTTAGAGAGCGTGTTAAGTAAAATCTGGCGTAACCGGTGCAGGTCGCCACGCATTGCCGGCGGCATTTTGTCAGAGCCGTGAAGTGTGAGACTAAGCCCCTTATCATCAACCTCGGCTGCCACTAGATCGGCCACCTCCTCGAACAGATCGCTCCAGGAGAATTTGGTTACGTCAAGTTCGACCTCGCCTTGATCGAGCTTGGCAAAATCCAGGATATCGTTTACCACCGAAAGTAATGTCTTGCCACCGTTACGGATCGTGTCCAGACATAGCTGCTGTTGCTCATTGAGTGTCGTGGTTTCCAGAACCGAGGTCATGCCAATGATGGCATTCAGGGGCGTGCGGATTTCATGGGACATATTGGCGACAAAGCGGGTGCGTGCCTGGGATAATTCCTCCGCCTGCTGTTTGGCGAGCATAATGGACTGAGTGACCTGCCAATGTTCCTCGATATCAATGGCGGCACCGGTGATGGTCGACCGGTCCTCAACGTCTCGCCCCGGTGCCTTCGCCAGTACCAGCTCCATGCGGCGCCAGCCGCCGTCGACGCTGGCCATCCTGATTTCCTGACGAACCGGTTCCTTACCATTCAGCGCCCGCCTGGCCGATTCAGAGACTTCCTGGTGATCATCCTGGTGAATGACGTCCAGGAGTTTTATTGGCAGAGTCTGGTTCCGATCGGCTGCGATGGCTTTGGTCCAGGCCTCGTTCATGAATGAAATCGTCAGTTGATCGTTGCAACGAAAAATCGGTTCACTGACCGAGCTGAGAATCTGACGATGCTGCCGTTCGCTTTCCTCCAGAAACTGTTCGGATTTTTTCTTCTCAGAGATGTCTCGCTCGATGGCAATAAAATTGGACAGTTCGCCCTGTTCGTCAAACACTGGAGAGCAATCGATGGATATCCAGTAGGCACGGCCTTGTTTGGTATAGTTAATCACTTCCACCGTGAAGCCGGTTTGTTGCTGAATCCCGTTAGCCATCGTTTGAATAGCCTCGTGATCGGTATCCGGGCCTTGGAGAACCGTTCCGGGAATCTTTCCTCTGACTTCTGCGAGCGTATACCCCGTCGTTTGTTCGAAACTGGCATTGGCCCAGTCAATGCGGCCTAGAGCATCGGTAATGATGACGAGATTGTCGGTCCGGCTGGCGACCAGTGACAATTTTTCGGCTCTTGCCTGGCTGGCTTCCAATGCTTCGATCGCCCTGGAAAGTTCGGTGACGTCTTGCAGGGAGCCGTACCAGTCGGTATCCCTTTGAGCTCTTAGCCTGAACGTTCGGCTTTCCTGAAAACGGGTGAATAAACGAATGTCCTGGGCAATGGGTTGGCCTGCCTCAAGAGCCTTAATCAGGCAATCTCTGGACTCCCCAGCCGCGAGAAAATCACAGAGGTTCTTCCCCAGGGTTTCGTGTTCGGACCAACCCATTATTCTGGCCCACGCCGGATTGATCAGTGTTAGCTCGCCCCCTGGCTTGCAACGAAACACCACCTCCTCCAACAGGTTCATGTGCGTCACAAACTCGCGTTGCTTGTTCAGTACTTCTTCGAGAAGCCGCTGATGGACCTGAATCTGAAGTTCACCGTTGGTAGGGCCAGGCATGTGTATACCTCCAAAACCTGATTCAAGCAGACAACAGGTTTTGCGATTGGCGCACACTGGCATAGAGCGGAAATATGTTCTCGCAGTAGAAATCCTGTTCGAATACGGTTCGTCCTGATGTGCAATCGGAGAGCACGACAACCTCGAATCCCAGATCCGCGGCGTGACGGGCTGTGGAGTCGATGCATATAGACGTCACGGTACCTGCCATGACGATCGTTTTGATGTCATGGGATCTCAGTATCTGTTCGAGATGGGTGTTTGAAAATGCGTTGAGTCCGCGTTTGCCCAGTACCTGAGTAATGAGACCCTCGAATTCCTTCAACTCATCGATTTCCTCACAACCATGGGTTCCTTCACGAAAGGCGCCCACTTCTTTAATGGTTTTGAGAATGCCGGTGGGGGAATCCAGCTCTTCGTAATTCTGAGTGAAAACAATGGGCGTTGAGACTACGAGCCCAAAGGCAGGTCCATCGTCCCGAAGCAGATGGAGGGTGTTCTCAAGTACCCCACTTACCTGAGAGGATTCATCTATGACGCCATGAAGAATCCCGTCTTTTGAAAAGTAGTCATTTTGAAATCCGATCAACACCAGTGCAGTTTGGCTGAGATCCATAGTGACGCTCCAGTTACCCGCGTGATGGGTTTAGTAAGGGTGTGAGCGATCTTAGCAAGGCCGATGCCACCTATGGATCTACCATTAAATCGTTGTTTTTAATATTTTTTTGAAACCTCTTAAAGTAATAAGTCGCTCCTGCAAAAGTAAAAACCTGAATTAATGCAATGAGTTGCCCAGGATCTGGGGTATAATACCCACCATAAATCTCCCCGTTTCGCTCAAAAACCGGAAGAAATGCCCATGATCCCACGGGATAAGCGCCAGGCAC
>NZ_JBSXOB010000053.1:0-5678 GCF_056857915.1 Marinobacter sp. B-12
CGCCACCTTGATCGGGCAAGCCCCGAACGCTCTTTAAAAAGTTAACCAAGTAATTCGTGTGGGCGCTGGCCGAGGTATTTCGGATACGAAATATCAGGACAGTGACTCGTCGAAATTGAGTTTTGTCTTGAGCAAGAATAGAGGATCTTCGGATTCTTGTATGATTTAAACTGAAGAGTTTGATCATGGCTCAGATTGAACGCTGGCGGCAGGCTTAACACATGCAAGTCGAGCGGTAACAGGGGGAGCTTGCTCCCCGCTGACGAGCGGCGGACGGGTGAGTAATGCATAGGAAACTGCCCAGTAGTGGGGGATAGCCCGGGGAAACCCGGATTAATACCGCATACGCCCTTTGGGGGAAAGCAGGGGATCTTCGGACCTTGCGCTATTGGATGTGCCTATGTCGGATTAGCTAGTTGGTGGGGTAAGAGCCTACCAAGGCGACGATCCGTAGCTGGTCTGAGAGGATGATCAGCCACATCGGGACTGAGACACGGCCCGAACTCCTACGGGAGGCAGCAGTGGGGAATATTGGACAATGGGGGCAACCCTGATCCAGCCATGCCGCGTGTGTGAAGAAGGCTTTCGGGTTGTAAAGCACTTTCAGTGAGGAGGAAAACCTTACGACTAATACTCGTGAGGCTTGACGTTACTCACAGAAGAAGCACCGGCTAACTCCGTGCCAGCAGCCGCGGTAATACGGAGGGTGCAAGCGTTAATCGGAATTACTGGGCGTAAAGCGCGCGTAGGTGGTTTGATAAGCGAGATGTGAAAGCCCCGGGCTCAACCTGGGAACGGCATTTCGAACTGTCAGGCTAGAGTATGGTAGAGGAGTGTGGAATTTCCTGTGTAGCGGTGAAATGCGTAGATATAGGAAGGAACACCAGTGGCGAAGGCGGCACTCTGGACCAATACTGACACTGAGGTGCGAAAGCGTGGGGAGCAAACAGGATTAGATACCCTGGTAGTCCACGCTGTAAACGATGTCAACTAGCCGTTGGGACTCTTGAAGTCTTAGTGGCGCAGCTAACGCACTAAGTTGACCGCCTGGGGAGTACGGCCGCAAGGTTAAAACTCAAATGAATTGACGGGGGCCCGCACAAGCGGTGGAGCATGTGGTTTAATTCGACGCAACGCGAAGAACCTTACCTGGCCTTGACATGCAGAGAACTTTCCAGAGATGGATTGGTGCCTTCGGGAACTCTGACACAGGTGCTGCATGGCCGTCGTCAGCTCGTGTCGTGAGATGTTGGGTTAAGTCCCGTAACGAGCGCAACCCCTATCCCTAGTTGCTAGCAGTTCGGCTGAGAACTCTAGGGAGACTGCCGGTGACAAACCGGAGGAAGGTGGGGATGACGTCAGGTCATCATGGCCCTTACGGCCAGGGCTACACACGTGCTACAATGGTGCGTACAGAGGGCTGCAAACCCGCGAGGGGGAGCTAATCTCACAAAACGCATCGTAGTCCGGATCGGAGTCTGCAACTCGACTCCGTGAAGTCGGAATCGCTAGTAATCGCGAATCAGAATGTCGCGGTGAATACGTTCCCGGGCCTTGTACACACCGCCCGTCACACCATGGGAGTGGATTGCACCAGAAGTGGTTAGTCTAACCTTCGGGAGGACGATCACCACGGTGTGGTTCATGACTGGGGTGAAGTCGTAACAAGGTAGCCGTAGGGGAACCTGCGGCTGGATCACCTCCTTAAACGAAGCCGAACGCTTCGGTCAGAGTCCACACGAATTACTTGGTTGGCTTAAGAAGAGAGCAAAGGGTCTATGCAGGCCCGACTTGGCTTGTTTGAGGACAAGCAAAACCGGGTCTGTAGCTCAGGTGGTTAGAGCGCACCCCTGATAAGGGTGAGGTCGGTGGTTCAAGTCCACCCAGACCCACCAGAATTGTCCAGCTCGTCGTTGCGCCAAGACTCGCATACTGAATGTATGCTTCGCCTTGACGCGCCTAGATCTGAATAATTCTAGCGGTAGCGACGATCGCGGAGGCGCCGGACAGGTTTCGTTAATCAAGGCGCAGCGTGAGTGAGTGAAGGAGTGACCCTCGATGGGTCATGACTGATGCGAGCGAGGGTTGCAACGCCGAGTAACGGAAGCTGGACAAGAATCCGGGGCTGTAGCTCAGTTGGGAGAGCGCCTGCCTTGCACGCAGGAGGTCAGCGGTTCGATCCCGCTCAGCTCCACCAATACCTGGACCGATCGATGAATGCCTGGCTTCGGTCAGTGTACAGAAACAAGTTTTTCAGTGTTATGACTCGAATAAGGGTTGTGGCTGAAGGCCTTCTTTCTGATCACTGGGTCAGATTTGCTCTTTAACAAATTGGACGAGATAGAACACGAATACGTTTTCTCATTATCTCCGAGAGAACGTGTTTAATGTGATAGCGATTTCAAGCGTTATCCGGTGTTGTCGTTGAAGTGGTTGTATATGGCTTCGAGCGACTGTCTCTGAATCTCATCTCTGAATGAGAGGGTTGTGTCCACTTCGGTGGGTACGATGTTCTTGTTGAGCGTGAGGCGCAGATCAGTTGTCTTGGGGTTATATAGTCAAGCAACTAAGCGCATACGGTGGATGCCTTGGCAGTCAGAGGCGATGAAAGACGTGGAAGCCTGCGATAAGGCTCGGGGAGCTGGCAAACAAGCTGTGATCCGGGCATCTCTGAATGGGGAAACCCACCGGTCTTCGGACCGGTACCGTACGGTGAATACATAGCCGTACGGGGCGAACTCGGGGAACTGAAACATCTAAGTACCCGAAGGAAAAGAAATCAACCGAGATTCCCTCAGTAGCGGCGAGCGAACGGGGACCAGCCCTTAAGCTGGACAACTGGTAGGAGAAGGCCCTGGAAAGAGCCGCCATAGTGGGTGATAGCCCCGTATCCGAAACCTGAGTCCAGTGAAATCGAGTAGGACGGGACACGAGACATCCTGTCTGAACATGGGGGGACCATCCTCCAAGGCTAAATACTCCTGACTGACCGATAGTGAACCAGTACCGTGAGGGAAAGGCGAAAAGAACCCCTGTGAGGGGAGTGAAATAGATCCTGAAACCGTATGCGTACAAGCAGTCGGAGCGGACTTGTTCCGTGACGGCGTACCTTTTGTATAATGGGTCAGCGACTTATGTTCAGTGGCGAGGTTAACCGTTTAGGGGAGCCGTAGGGAAACCGAGTCTGAATAGGGCGATTTAGTCGCTGGGCATAGACCCGAAACCGGGCGATCTATCCATGAGCAGGTTGAAGGTTGAGTAACATCAACTGGAGGACCGAACCCACTGTCGTTGAAAAGCCAGGGGATGACTTGTGGATCGGAGTGAAAGGCTAATCAAGCCCGGAGATAGCTGGTTCTCCCCGAAAGCTATTTAGGTAGCGCCTCGGACGAATACCACAGGGGGTAGAGCACTGTTTCGGCTAGGGGGTCATCCCGACTTACCAACCCGATGCAAACTCCGAATACCTGTGAGTACTATCCGGGAGACACACGGTGGGTGCTAACGTCCATCGTGAAGAGGGAAACAACCCAGACCGCCAGCTAAGGTCCCCAAATACCAGTTAAGTGGGAAACGATGTGGGAAGGCTCAGACAGCTAGGAGGTTGGCTTAGAAGCAGCCATCCTTTAAAGAAAGCGTAATAGCTCACTAGTCGAGTCGGCCTGCGCGGAAGATGTAACGGGGCTCAAACTGGTTACCGAAGCTGCGGCTGTGCACGCAAGTGCACGGGGTAGGGGAGCGTTCTGTAAGCCTGCGAAGGTGTGTCGAGAGGCATGCTGGAGGTATCAGAAGTGCGAATGCTGACATGAGTAACGACAATGGGGGTGAAAAACCCCCACGCCGGAAGACCAAGGTTTCCTGCGCAACGCTAATCGGCGCAGGGTGAGTCGGCCCCTAAGGTGAGACCGAAAGGTGTAATCGATGGGAAACGGGTTAATATTCCCGTACCTTGGATCACTGCGATGGAGAGACGGAGAAGGCTAGGTGAGCCGGGCGACGGTTGTCCCGGTTTAAGCATGTAGGGAGTGGACTTAGGCAAATCCGGGTCCACAATCCCGAGACGCGACGACGACTGCCCTTTTAGGGCGGGAAGTCATTGATGCCCTGCTTCCAGGAAAATCTTCTAAGCTTCAGGTGATTCGAGACCGTACCCCAAACCGACACAGGTGGTCAGGTAGAGAATACCAAGGCGCTTGAGAGAACTCGGGTAAAGGAACTAGGCAAAATGGTGCCGTAACTTCGGGAGAAGGCACGCCGGTGGTATGTGACGCCCTTCGCG
Organism: Marinobacter sp. B-12; assembly: GCF_056857915.1. NCBI lineage: Bacteria > Pseudomonadati > Pseudomonadota > Gammaproteobacteria > Pseudomonadales > Marinobacteraceae > Marinobacter > Marinobacter sp. B-12. Next base: position 4,280 of record NZ_JBSXOB010000053.1, read on the forward strand.
GGTTGAGCAGAAGCCGGTCGAAGATACCAGGCCCCTGCGACTGTTTATTAAAAACACAGCACTGTGCTAACACGAAAGTGGACGTATACGGTGTGACGCCTGCCCGGTGCCGGAAGGTTAATTGATGGGGTTAGCGCTTGCGCGAAGCTCTTGATCGAAGCCCCGGTAAACGGCGGCCGTAACTATAACGGTCCTAAGGTAGCGAAATTCCTTGTCGGGTAAGTTCCGACCTGCACGAATGGCGTAACGATGGGGGCGCTGTCTCTACCCGAGACTCAGTGAAATTGAAATCGCCGTGAAGATGCGGTGTATCCGCGGCTAGACGGAAAGACCCCGTGAACCTTTACTATAGCTTCACAGTGAACTTTGAGCATGTTTGTGTAGGATAGCTGGGAGGCTTTGAAACCATCACGCCAGTGATGGTGGAGCCAACCTTGAAATACCAGCCTGACCTGTTTGAGGTTCTAACTTGGTCCCCTGATCGGGGATGAGGACACTGTGTGGTGGGTAGTTTGACTGGGGCGGTCTCCTCCCAAAGCGTAACGGAGGAGCACAAAGGTGGGCTAAGCACGGTCGGACATCGTGCGGTTAGTGTAATGGCACAAGCCCGCTTAACTGCGAGACAGACACGTCGAGCAGGTACGAAAGTAGGTCATAGTGATCCGGTGGTTCTGTATGGAAGGGCCATCGCTCAACGGATAAAAGGTACTCCGGGGATAACAGGCTGATACCGCCCAAGAGTTCACATCGACGGCGGTGTTTGGCACCTCGATGTCGGCTCATCACATCCTGGGGCTGAAGCCGGTCCCAAGGGTATGGCTGTTCGCCATTTAAAGTGGTACGCGAGCTGGGTTTAGAACGTCGTGAGACAGTTCGGTCCCTATCTGCCGTGGACGTTGGAGATTTGAGGAAAGCTGCTCCTAGTACGAGAGGACCGGAGTGGACGAACCGCTGGTGTTCGGGTTGTGTCGCCAGACGCATTGCCCGGTAGCTATGTTCGGACAGGATAACCGCTGAAAGCATCTAAGCGGGAAGCCCCTTCCAAGATGAGATCTCCCTGGACCCTTGAGGTCCCTGAAGAGCCGTTCAAGACCAGGACGTTGATAGGTCGGGTGTGTAAGCGCTGCGAGGCGTTGAGCTAACCGATACTAATTGCTCGTGCGGCTTGACTATATAACACCCAAGACAATTGCGGATGACGCAAGAGCAGGCGAGAGCCACGCTCAAATGAAATCACCATCACACCGTTCTACCTCGTCCACCCAGTGATCAACCGTTTTGCCTGACGACCATAGCGGTCTGGAACCACCTGATCCCATCCCGAACTCAGCCGTGAAACAGACCAGCGCCGATGGTAGTGTGGCTTCTGCCCATGTGAGAGTAGGTCATCGTCAGGCTC
>NZ_JBSXOB010000054.1:0-95397 GCF_056857915.1 Marinobacter sp. B-12
CGGCAGGATATCTTCGATTACATTGAGATGTTCTATAACCCGGTTCGCCGACACGGCAATAACGGTGGGCTGTCACCGGTGGACTTCGAAAAGCAGTACTTCACAAAGCTGTCAGGTGTCTAAGATATCGGGGGCTTGCCAACCGTCAGGTACTAGAGGGTCGATATCCACGGTACATCGATCAGCTGGAATTGTGGAGCCAGTGCAAGTTTGAAGATGCTCACAAACCGCGCTCAGCGACCCCCGTGGTGTTTAATCTTCGGTGGGAAGGACCCATTATTGTAATTGAAGAGCTTTGCTAGGGTCGGCAATCGGAATAAACCGCCCGGAAGTCTGCTTTTGCAGGTGATTAACATAGCTTGTGAGGGCTGCCTCGACAGCTTCTTTTGAAGTTGGCGTGCTGACACCGAAAGTCAACGTAACTGCCTTATCAATATCGGGGTCGCTTCTTACTCTTTCGGAGACCGCGTCGAAGTCCTGGTGGGCTATTATGATTAGAATGGCTTCTTCTAAGCAGAGAAATCTTGGCCAAAGTTCGTGTATTTTATCTGATTCGTCTACCTTTGATAGAGCAATGTATGCGCGCTTATCTCCACTCAACAAGTGGCTTTCTTTCTTTTCCGAAAGAGCAGCGAAAAGTGTTAGTTCCCCAGTGTCCAAATCTGGTCTATCTAAGTTAAGGATGGGGTTTGCACTTACTGCTGAGACTTCTACTTCAAACGCCGACGAAACCAAACTTTTGGCATTCTGATACGCTATTCTTGAGCCAAGTTTCTTCTCTGCCTTCTGCTCATCGTTGAGATGAAGCTGAAACCTGAGTTGGGGGAGAACCCCTAGCTCTGTAGCTTCGAACTGGATTGATGTCAGAAGAAATTCAATTAGATCGAATTGGCATAGCTTTCTTGCTGCATCGCTATCTAATAATAACAAGACCACTTCCCTATTATTCACTATAACCTTGAGTTAGAAGAACATAGTTCGCGTGTTCACTGGTCATGCTGTCAAGATCAATATTTCTTTTAAACTGTGTTTCCATTAGTTCTAAGGGGTCGGCCTCACGAGGAAGAAAGTTTAGAGCCTGATTAGCCAGCATCCATTCATCATTTTGCTTCGCGTATGAAAGGATAAGGTGTCCAGGATCGATTCCATACCGCTTGGCTACTGGAACCGTGCTGGCGAGCAGGGCAGCAGATGACTTCGGAGAACCAATTTCCTCAATTGGGTCATCTACGTGTCCTCTTATTAGCCGCAGGGCGAAACTATCTGCTTCCAGCTCCTGTTGATCCTTCGGTACCTCAGGGCTCCCTTCCAAATTGCCTTGGACTTCAACCAGTTCTTCATCGAGTAGAACTGAATCCTGGCCAACATGTCCGAGTAAAACGTGACCGAGTTCGTGGGCTAAAACGAAAAGCTGGCGAGCGGACTGTTTGTGGTTAAAACCTAAAATAATTGCGGGTCGATCATTGATCGAGACGGCCATACCGGTCACTTTTTTCGAGCCCCTTGGGAGATAATTTAGGAAGAGCACAGGAATGCCGTGCCTCCAGCAAAGGTCCAGGAGCGATTCGAAGGAAACGACATTGCATGTCGAGTTGCCCAAGCAGTTTTCTCGAACTTTCTGGGGGTCCGAGGAGAGAGTGCGGTATGTAGTTCGCACCGCGTGCAGAGTAGTTTTTGCTAGGGCCAGGCCAAGGTTTGCTGCCAGAGTGAGTTCAGACTCTTTGGTGTCTGCACGGTGCTTAAATCTAGCGGCTGGCGCTTCCGAGGCTATTGCTATCGTCCCGTCAGGCATGAACTCTATCTGCAATCCAAGGCGTTGGTGCAATATCAGGGCGAACTGAAGCGACCCGGCGCTGGTGCGGATCAAGCTATTGTCCCACCAGTCTGGCAGGAACCTTTTGATATAATTTTGAGGGTATCCGGCTCGACTTAGCTGCTGAAAGGCAGTTGCTGCTGTAATAGGAGTCGTGGTTTTGTTCACAGGCTCCTCCATCAAGATGTTGGGGGGTATTCTCTCACGTTGGCATAGTTGCCTTCTAGTGAAGGTTGTAGAGTGTTGAAAGTTTTTGGGCGGGCCGTCAGAGGGAAGTGGTTGGCCCTGAGTTTTGCGGCTTGCTCTGGTAGAATCCACCACCGATCCATAGTATGACGAGTCTGAGACGTTAATGCACGAGAAGCAGATCAAAGAAGCCTTAACTTCGCATTTAGACCGCTATCGGAGAAATAAAACACCCACGGCCTATCTCGAAGAGGTGCAGGTCAATGGAGGGGTGGTGCGCGCTGACTTGGTCGATGTCAGTTCCATGCACTGTTATGAGATAAAAAGTGATCTGGACACCTTAAAAAGGCTTCATTCCCAGGGTAGTCGGTATGGGAAGGTTTTTGACAAAGTGACTTTGGTGACTTCTGAGCGTCATCTTGTGAGAGCTATGGCTATGGTTCCAGTTTGGTGGGGGATTATGCTAATCCCTTCAGACGGGAGCGCAGTGTTTAGTCGGATTCGATATGGCCGAGTCAACCAAAATGTGGATGGTTACGCTTTAGTTACGTTGCTTGATAAAAAAGAGGTGCTAGATGTTTTAGAGAGGCACGGGGGGGCGCGTGGCTGGAGAAGTAAGAGCCTCTACATTCTCCAGCAGAGGTTAGCGGATTTACTTTCATTAAGCTCCTTAAAATCAGAGGTTAGAGCTTGTTTGTTGCGGCGATCAAGGAGTTTCGATAAGTCATCAATATTGGTCTTTAACCACAAATGATATGTGATGATTCCATCCCTCAGTGATGTGGTAATGGCCACATTTTTTATCTTTATCGGGAACCATGGGATCTGCTCTTTCTTCCAGCAGTTTATCACCGTAAGAGTAAGATGCGCCTTTGAAATCGGAGGAATACACGTTTACCAAGATTTGGCTAATGGCGATGGAGTGATCACGAGTTTTCCCGTCCGCCCTTAAGATAAGCCAGTCTTGATCTCTGGTATATCTTATGGCTAGACGTTGACCTCGTAACTCTAGCGTTTCTTCTGTCCAATAGGGATTCAAAATCCCGTAGTCACCAAAGCCCACATTTGACGTGCAAATATTGTTAACATCCTTCCATAAAGCCCAGTCGTTTCTTTTGAACTCTGCCATGCCAGTTTTAACGGTGGTCAAGCTCTCTGGGTATGCCCCGGATAAGAGGTGAATGCTCTTTATTTCAGCGGCAGCGATTTGATCTATAGCATTTGCAAGCTGGGTACAGTTGGCTCGAGTCCAAGCCTCCGGTGCCTGGCTCTTGTCGATAAGAACCCTAGCACTACAATTGTCGACAGATTTTATTTTTCCTATGGCCGCCCTGAGCCGAGAATCTTGGCCTGACGAAAGTGAAAAGTCAGAAATTTTTTCCCTAATAGCTACCTCGCCAAAACTTGCTAAGAGGTTTAGGTCTTGGAAGCTTAGACTGTTCAGATCATTCGGGGAAAGAGTAGGGACAACTGAGTAGTTATTTGTCTTTGCTATCTTTAAGAAATCTCGGAATTCGGCGAGCCTAACACCGCTCAAGCGTCCGTCGGGATCGGAGTAATCGACGAGTGTGGTGTGAGAAGCTCGAACAGAGTGATAGTTGTCGACAAGATTCTGGTGCTGTTTTGATGTGCGTATTTCAATACAGGGCGTGACTCTATCTTGAACTTCTGCTGGGAGGTGACGGAGGGCATACTGTTCATATTGCTGCCACTTTATTACTGGAATGTAGGCGGGGTGGTGAGGGTAGCTTGAGGGCATGTTAGCGCTTTCATTTGTTTATTAACTCTCGCACTGGGTATCTAGCGCGCTCGTGTAGTATATAAACTCTACACAACACGTCATTCAACGTCGAGTGCCCCTTTCAGTGGTGAGAAGTAGTAAAAAACGAATATTGCTTACATATTGCTTACAAATCGGAATTCCAGAAACAACAAAGCCCGCACAAGGCGGGCTAAGTCATTGAATTCTAATGGTGCCCGGAGGCGGAATCGAACCACCGACACGGGGATTTTCAATCCCCTGCTCTACCGACTGAGCTATCCGGGCGTGTTGCGGTGCTGCTGCAACGGGGCGCTATTAAACCGGTTTAGGTTGCCTGAGTCAAGGCCGTTCCGGGAAAATTTTAATAGGCGCTTCCACAAGTTGGGTGTGCCTACTTCTCTGGCGGTACATACCCCTCGGCCTTGTCGAATGGCTCGTTGTTGAAGAAGCGTTCCATTTGCGCTTGCAGGTACTTGCGGGTGTTCGGGTCCATCAGGCTCAGGTGTTTTTCGTTGATGAGCATGGTTTGCTGGGCCTGCCATTCTTCCCAAGCTTTCTTGCTGACGTTTTCGTAGATGTCTTCGCCTTTCTTGCCGGGCATGGGGGGGAAGTCCAGCCCTTCAAGTTCTTCCTGGTATTTGCGACAGAATACGGTGCGGCTCATGTCTGCTCCTGTTTGGAGGTGGCGTTGCTGAATATGCTGGGATGATAACAGATCAAAGCAGGAGGGTTTGTTCCGGCGCGGTCAGCAGTGTGCGAATGGGGGCTGGCAGGCCGAGGGTAAGGGCCTGGTCCCGGTGGACCCACTGGTGGTTGTCCCGATCGTTGATGTGCGCGGGGCTTTGCACGGTGAGCCGTGCCGGCTGGATATGAAGATGGTAATGGCTGAAGGTGTGGCGAAAGCCGCTGGTAAGTTCCGGTTCGCCGCAGTGGAAGCCGAAGACCTGTTCGCAGGCGTCTGGCAGTTCTTCCGGGCCATAGGCCGGGTCCAGTTCCGGAAGGCTCCAGAGGCCACCCCAGATGCCACTGGGAGGCCTGCGTTCGAGCAGGATGCGACCTTGGTGATCTTCCAGTATCACCATCCAGGTGGTTTTCTCTGGCTTGGCTTTCTTTGGTTTTGAGCCAGGGTAGAGGCTGGTTTCGCTGCGGGCATAGGCGTCGCATCCGTCCTTTAACGGGCAACTGTCGCACGCTGGACGGCTGCGGGTGCAGACCATGGCGCCCAGGTCCATGATGGCCTGGGTGTAGTCGCGGATGCGTGCATCGGGCGTGTGTTCTTCAGCACGCTCCCAAAGCTGGTTGAGCACGTCGGTTTTGCCTGGCCAGCCGGGGATGGCGTGGTAGCGGGCCAGCACCCGTTTTACATTGCCGTCCAATATGGCCGCCCGTTGCTGGAAGGCCTGGGCAAGGATCGCAGCAGCGGTGGAGCGGCCAATGCCGGGCAGTGCCTGGAGTTGTTCCAGGTTGCCGGGAAATTCCCCGCCGTGCTGGTCGACCACTTGTTGCGCCGCCTTCTGGAGGTTGCGGGCGCGGGCGTAGTACCCGAGGCCGGACCAATGGCTGAGCACATCATCCACCGGAGCGGAGGCGAGCGCTTTCACATCTGGAAAGCGTTGCATAAAGGCTTCGAAGTAGGGGATAACGGTGGTTACCTGGGTTTGCTGCAGCATGATTTCCGAAACCCACACGCGGTATGGGTTCCGGTCATGATGCCAGGGCAGGTCGTGCCTGCCGTTTTCGTCGTACCAGGCGAGAAGCTTTTGGGCAAAACCGTCGTTCATTGACCGAACAGGCCCTTGAGGGCGTCTTTCACTTTTTCGCCACTCTCATCACCCAGCTTTTCTTTCAGTTTTTCGGACACTTTGTCTTCCGCTTTGGATTTGGCCTCGTCCACTTTTTCGCGCGCCTTGGCTTTTGCAGCATTGGCCGCAATCGTTTTCAGGGTATCGCGGAAGCGTGACCCGTCGAAGGAGCAGAGGCCGGCCGGGTCTTCCGCGAAGTCGCCACGGCACTCAACCGGGATCACCACGTTTTCCACGTATTCGGTCACTCGGCAAGCCTCATCGCGGTGGATTTCGCCGACGATCCGCAGGCCAACCTCGTAATCCAGGTCGGAAGCAGCGAGGTCCACCGTGCCGTCGCCTTCCAGTCTCATGCCGGCAAGGGCAGCCACAAGGTCCGTGTTGTTCAGGGTATTGCCGTCAATCTTGAGGGTGCCCTTCATGTCGTTGAACGGCGTGCTGGTGCCCCAGTCCGATGTAGAGAGGCTTTCCTGGTTGGCCAGTGCTATGCCCTGGCACGCCATGCGAGTGAGGTTCATGCGGGTGAACTCACCCTCGGCCAGATTGAAGTTGATGTCGCCTTTGGCGTTACTGCGCAGGGCGGAAATGCGATTGCCTGTGGTGTTCACATCCACGGACAGATTGGCGCCACCGGCAAGCATGTCCACTTCAGCAAGGTCGGTCAGCAGTGGCAGAGTCTGTACGTTGTTGACCTTGGAGCCGATGGTCCACTTCGGATTGTCGGTGCGCGCGTCCAGAGTAACTTTGGCGCCGAAGGAGCCTTCGTAAAGTTTGCCGCTGAAGTCCTGCACTTCCAGCACACCATTGCGTGCGGTGATGACCGATTTGATTTCTTTGATTGTGAGATTACTGACGATCAGTTCGCCCAGCCCGAGATTGATATCCAGCGCTAGCGAGCGGAGTGTTTCCAGTGGCAGCAAGTCGCCTTCTTCCGCCGGGGTGCCACCACCTTGCGGGGCGTCTTCGGCAGCCGCTTCGGTCTGTTCCTCACTGGCAGGCGGCAGATAGCGGTCGGCATTGATCGCGTTGCCCTGGAGGTTCAGGCCAATGGCGCTGTTGGCTAATGCATAGCTGGCGCTGCCCTGGAAGGTAGTGTCGTCCAGGCTGATGGTCAGGTCGCTGAGTTCCACGGTGCCGGCGGGGCCGCCGATGTTGGTGGAGAAAGCGACGGCCTTCATGACGTCTGGATCCTCTGTTTCGATGGCGGGTTGGCCAAGGGCCGCCAGAAGTGCTTTGAGGGAGAATTCGTCAATGCTTAGGCTGCCTTCGAGTTTCGGCTTGTCACCAAAGCCGTTAACGGTCAGGTCAGTGTTCAGAGTCAGGTCGGCGAGGCTGGCGGTAAAGCCGTTAAGCGTGGCGGTTTCGTTTTCCAGGTTGGCTTCCAGGGAGCCAGCTATTTCGGCGCGAACGGATTCGCCGCCAAAAGGCTCGCCATTCATGTTGAAGATGGCTTCCAGGTCGGACACGCCGAATTCGTTTAGGGCTTCATTGGCGGCCAGGCGGGCACTGATGTCGCCCTGAACTTCAAACTGTGGCTGGTTAGTGGCGAAGCGGAACGACACGTTCAACGGGAAGCTTGAGCCCAGGGTGATCTCGCTGGCGTTTACGGTGAAATCTTCCAGGGTAACTGCCTGGCCCGTGCCCTTGTCTTCGTAATGAACGCGAGCGTTGCTGATTTCCACGCTTTCTACGTTGAAGTTCAAGGGCTCGCTGGTGCCGCTGTTTTCTGGTTGCTCTGCAGCGGTTTCGGCTGGCGCGGCGGGCTCTTCCTGCTGCGGTTGTTCTTCCCCTTCCGGCATGATCCGCGTCCAGTTACCGTTGCCGTTTTTATCGACGGACAAGTTGGCGTCCAGCCCGCTCAACAGGAAAGTGTCGACCCGGGGCGACATGGTTACCAGGGACCAGAAGCTGACCTGCGCCACCAGTTGATCAAGTTTGACCAGGCGCTCGTCTTCCAGGGTAGCCTCAACGTCGTTCAGTTCCAGGCCCAGTGGGATGAAAGACCAGCCAATATCCCCGGCCAGGATCAGGTCAAGGTTGGTTTTGTTCTCGACCACTTTCTCAATCTGTGGCTTATAGGCGTTCGGGTCGATAACGGCGACCGCGATAGCGACGGCGGCAACGGCAAGAATGAGCAGGCCAACGATGGCTAGAGCCACATAGCGAACAGCTTTCATGATTTTGGCGTCCTTCCGTTAATTCGTGTCCGGCAACTGGGCTTGTGATTAGCCCAAGGATAACCCAGGGGTAACAAAATAAAAGCCTGAGTGTATGACAATACGTTAGTGATCAGCCAAAATAGGCACCTTATTTCTACACAACGATATAAAGCGCGTCTTACAACGATAAAAAGGAGCAAGCAGTGGCTATTACTGTTTCTATTGAGCTTAACCGGGAACTGGACCTGCCCGCCGGATATGACGAAGTGTTCGAGCTGCTGGCGGACGTACCCGCATCGGCAAGCCATTTTCCCAAGGTGCATAACCTGGTGGACCTGGGGGATAACGCTTATCGCTGGGAAATGGAAAAGGTGGGCGTGGATAAACATGCCATCCAGTCTGTTTACGCGTGCAAGTACTTTGCGGACAAAGACAACGGCAGGATTACCTGGGAGCCGGTGAAAGGCGAGGGTAATGGTGTGGTAAAAGGCTCCTGGACCCTCAAAAAGAAAGGCGATAGCACTACTTTGGTGAAATTTCAGACCAGCGCCGAGCTGACCGTTCCGCTGCCGAGCCTGTTGAAACTGGCAATCAGCCCCGTGATCAAGCACGAGTTCAACAGCCTGGTCGATACCTACATGAGTAACCTCAAGAAAGCGTTCTGATGGTCGTCGCTATCAAGGCTATAAAGGCCATTGCGGGACGCGGGGAATCATAAAAGGTATAATGCGCGCAGACACTTTTCCGGCATGTGCCGACTGATGACTTTGGAGTCCCCATGGCCGAACGCAAGGCTCGGGTAGAGAGAAATACCCTGGAAACACAGATCACTGTCGAGATTGATCTCGATGGCACCGGCAAGTCCAGCTTCGACACGGGCGTGCCGTTCCTTGAGCACATGATGGATCAGATTGCCCGCCACGGGCTGGTGGACCTGAACATTGTCTCCAAGGGCGATCTGCACATTGATGACCACCACACGGTGGAAGACATTGGTATCACCCTGGGCCAGGCCTTCAAGCAGGCGGTTGGCGACAAGAAGGGCATCCGTCGTTACGGCCATGCCTACGTGCCTCTGGACGAAGCACTGTCCCGCGTGGTGATTGATCTTTCCGGCCGCCCTGGCTTGATGATGGATGTGCCCTATACCCGTGGTGCCGTGGGTGGGTTCGATGTGGATCTGTTTGAAGAGTTCTTCCACGGCTTTGTGAACCACTCCATGGTCACCCTGCACATCGATAACCTGAAGGGCAAGAACACCCATCACCAGATTGAAACCGTGTTCAAGGCCTTCGGTCGCGCCCTGCGCATGGCCATTGAAATGGACGAGCGAATGGCGGGTATTACCCCGTCCACCAAAGGGTCGCTGTAAGCGGCCCGGTCCTTAACCAAGACAGAACCACGATTCAGGAAGTCTCTCTTCGCATGAAAACCGTTGCCATTATTGATTACGGCATGGGTAACCTTCATTCCGTCAGCAAAGCGGTTGAACACGTCGCACCGGACGCCCGTGTTCTGGTCACCGATAACGCCGAGCAGATCCGCAGCGCGGACCGGGTAATACTGCCGGGCGTGGGTGCCATCCGTGACTGTATGGCGGAAATTCGTCGCCTTGGCATTGATAGTCTGGTGCGGGAAGTCTCTGCTGACAGACCTTTGCTTGGTATCTGCGTAGGCATGCAGGCGCTGATGTCCCGCAGCGAGGAAAACGGCTGGGTGGACTGCATTGACCTGTTCCCATCGGAAGTTCGTTTTTTTGGTGACAACCTTACCGAACATGGTGAGCGCCTGAAGGTGCCTCATATGGGCTGGAACGAAGTGCACCAGGCCATGGATCACCCGCTTTGGCACGATATCCCCGACGGCGACCGCTTCTATTTCGTGCACAGCTACTACGCTGAAGCCGAGGGCAACACCGACATTGCCGGCCGTACCCATTACGGTGTTGACCTGGCGGCGGCGGTGGCGAGAGACAACATCTTTGCGGTGCAGTTTCACCCCGAAAAAAGCGCTCGGGCGGGACTGCAGTTACTGAAAAACTTTACCAACTGGACTGGAACATGCTGATCATCCCTGCCATAGACCTTAAAGACGGCAAATGCGTACGACTGCGCCAGGGCCGTATGGACGACTCCACCGTTTTCGGTGACGATCCTGTTGATATGGCAACCCGCTGGGTGGATGCTGGCGCCCGCCGCCTACATCTGGTTGACCTGAATGGCGCCTTCGCCGGCGAGCCCGTCAACGGCGAAATCGTCCAGGCCATTGCTCGCAAATACCCGGATTTGCCCATCCAGATTGGCGGTGGTATTCGTTCGGCGGAAACCATTGAGGCCTATCTGAAAGCCGGCGTACAGTGGGTCATTATTGGTACCAAGGCCGTGAAAGAGCCGGAATTCGTTACTGATATGTGCAAGCGCTTTCCCGGCCACATTATTGTGGGCCTGGACGCCAAAGACGGCCGTGTGGCCACTGACGGCTGGGCGGAAGTGTCTGAAGTCATGGCGACCGACCTGGCGAAACGTTTTGCCAACGACGGCGTCGAGGCTATTGTCTACACCGACATCAGCCGCGACGGCATGATGCAGGGCGTGAACGTGGAAGCCACCGCTGCGTTGGCGGAAGAAGGCGGTATCCCTGTGATCGCTTCTGGCGGCGTTACCAATATGGATGATCTCAAGCGCCTTGCTACTGTGGCTGACAAGGGCATCCTGGGCGCCATTACCGGCCGTGCCATCTATGAGGGCACTCTTGACGTGGCCGAAGCACAGGCCTTCTGCGACAGCCTGAAGGGGTAAGACGAATTATGGCTCTGGCAAAACGCATCATTCCCTGCCTGGATGTCGATAAGGGCCGCGTTGTGAAAGGCGTGAACTTCGTCGATATCCGCGATGCCGGTGACCCGGTGGAAGTGGCCCGCAAATACAACGAACAGGGCGCCGACGAAATCACCTTCCTGGACATCACCGCCAGCCACGAAAGCCGCGATACCACCTATGAAACCGTCGAGCGTATGGCGGCTGAAGTATTTATCCCGCTGACGGTGGGTGGTGGTGTGCGCACCGTTGAAGACATCCGCAAGCTGCTGAATGCCGGGGCGGACAAGGTGTCAATCAATACTGCGGCGGTATTCAATCCGGACTTCGTGCGTGAGGCCGCTGACCGTTTTGGCAGTCAATGTATCGTTGTTGCCATTGATGCCAAGCGTATCAGTGGTGAAGGAGAGGAGCCCCGATGGGAGATTTTTACCCACGGTGGGCGCAAGCCGACAGGCCTGGATGCCGTTGAGTGGGCTCGCAACATGACCGCCATGGGTGCTGGTGAATTGCTACTGACCAGCATGGACCGGGACGGCACCAAGATCGGGTTTGACCTGGGGCTGACCCGTGCAATCAGCGACGCTGTATCGGTGCCCGTGATCGCCTCAGGCGGCGTTGGCGAACTTCAGCATCTGGCCGATGGTGTCACGGAAGGGCGTGCGGATGCTGTGCTGGCGGCGTCTATCTTTCACTTCGGGCAGCATACAATTCCAGAGGCCAAGGCGTTTATGAAGGCCCAGGGGATTGTGGTTCGGGATTGAGGCTGGGCCTCATTTCTGCTTTGCCAACGCTGGCCGAATCGCGCGTTTTTCCCCCTCTGCGAACATTGGCCGGTTGCCATTCCTCATTGCCCATACGCCGCTGACGGTCGCCACGGCTATGCCCTGTTCGTCCAGCTCTGGCAGGCGCTTTTCAAGATAATCAACGGTCACCTTATGGGGGTGGCCAATGCCAACAGCGCTGCCGTTTTCTTTTGCCCGCTTGATAAGAAGCTCGAACTGCTGATCCACGTATTCCTCGGTTTGCTCGTGATCCAGGAAGACGTCACGGGTGAGGGTGGGTATGCGGTAAGCGGCTGCGACTTCGCCCGCAATGGAGGACGCGATGGTGCGGCTGTCCACGAAGTAGACCGGGTAGTGATCGAGTTCAGACATCACCCAGTCCATCGGCTGAAGTTGTTGAGTAAGCAGGCTGCCCATATGGTTGTTCACGCCCTGCACATGGGGAATGGACTGAAGCGCTCGCCGCAGGGTAGTGGCTATACTGTTCTGGTCCATATCCGGGTTCAGGCCGCCGGGCCCAAGGCCAATGTTGCGGGTATTGGCCATTGGCGCATGCAGCATGATTTCCTTGTGCCTTTGGTGCGCTAACTCCGCCAGTCTGGTGGTATATCTGCGGTAGGGCAGGAAAGCCAGGGTGATGGGCTGATCCAGGGCGATCAGCCGCTCGCCTTCCACCAGATTGTGCCCCATGTCATCAATAATGATGGCGATCGTGGGGGGAAGCTGCCGTTCGTGCTCCCCGGCGATGACCGGGAACGCGATCAGAGTGGCGGCAATCAGTGTTGCTAGAACTTTCAATCCGCGCTTTCCTGTGCCGGCTTGTTTCGCTTGTTAAGAATGCCCAGGCCCTTCAGCAGGTTCAGTGCGGAGCGTAGCTGGAAATCCTTGTCCGCCGGCGACGTACTTTGTGCGCCCTCCTGCTTTTGCGTTTCCTCCTGCTGTCCCTCATCTTGCCCTTCAAGGTGGCCGCTGAGGTCCGCCTCGGTGAAGAACGGCTGGCTGTCGAGTTCGGTCAGTTGCGCCGGCTTCACTTCAATATCCGGTTTGATGCCTTTGGCCTGGATGGAGCGCCCATCCGGGGTGTAATAGCGGGCGGTGGTCATCTTGATGGCGTGGGTTTCATCCAGGGGGATGACGGTTTGCACGCTGCCTTTGCCGAACGACTGGGTGCCCATGACCACGGCACGCTGGTGATCCTGCAGTGCGCCCGCAAGAATCTCGGATGCAGACGCTGAGCCGCCGTTAATCAGAACGACAATGGGCGTATCCGGCATCACGTCCCCGGGTTTGGCGTTGAAGCGCAGGCGCGAGCTCTGGATGCGACCTTCCGTGTAAACGATCAAGCCGCTGTCCAGCAGGGCATCGGCTGCTTCGACCGCAGCCTGAAGAATGCCACCGGGATTGTTGCGAAGATCGATCACCAGGCCGTCCAGGTCACTGCCGTGTTCCTTTTCCAGGGCTTCCAGTGCCTTGGTGAACTGGCTGCCGGTATCCGCCTGGAACTGGGTTATGCGAACGTAGCCATAGCCGTTCTCGATGATGCGGGATTTGATGCTGGTGACCTTGATGATGTCACGTTCCACATCGATTTCGATCGGTGTGGATTCTCCCTCGCGTATGATCGTCAGTGTAAGGACGGTTCCGGGCTTACCGCGCATCAGTTTGACGGCTTCTTCCAGCGACATGCCTTTCACCGGCTGATCGCCCAGTTTGATAATCAGATCGCCGGCCTGCACACCGGCCTTCTGGGCGGGAGTATCGTCGATGGGCGAGATGACTTTCACGAAGCCATCTTCCATGCCCACTTCGATACCCAGACCGCCAAACTCGCCAGAGGTGCTTTCTTCAAGCTGTTCGTAGTCTTTTGGGGCCAGGTAAGTGGAATGAGGGTCGAGATCCGACAGCATGCCTTTTATCGCGCTTTCGAGGAGTTGGCGGTCGTCCACCTCCTCCACATAAGCGTCTTTGATGCGACCGAATACTTCGGCAAATTTGCGAAGGTCGTCCAGTGGCAGTTGTTCTTCCGGATCGGGTAGCTGTATTTCCACCTGTTCACCGTGCTGGATGCCCTCCAGCAGGCGTCGGGTGTCTTCATCGGCTTCCTGGGCATGAACAAGGCCGGGCAGAACGGTTAAGCAGGTGGCAAGGGCGAGTGCGCGTGTGCTGGCGTGGTGTAGACTTCTTACCCGTCTCATTCACATGTCCTGTGTTAATCCGATGACTGGTTGTTCCCAAGTATTGCCGGACAGTATGGCGTTACCCGGCTGATTTGTCAGCCTTTGAGGTAGCATGAGCCGGTTCAGCGGTTGCCGAGCCAGCGCCGGGGATTGTCCGGTTTGCCGTTGTGGCGGACCTCGAAATACACCGCGGGGTCATTGGTCCCGCCGGTTCGACCAGCCTGGGCAATTGCCTCGCCCGCTTCAACCCAGTCTCCGGGGCTGGTGAACAGGCTGCTGCTGTGGCCGTAGAGCGTCATGTAGCCGTCGCCGTGGTCGAGGATGGTGATCAGGCCAAAACCGCGCAGCCAGTTGGCGAACACCACGCGGCCATAGTGAACGGCTCTTACGTCGCCTTCCTCGGCCGTGTTGATCAACAGCCCGTTGTGCTTGAGCTTGCCGCTGGCATAACTGTCACCGAAGCTACTGACAACCTTGCCATCCGCCGGCCAGGGCAGTTTGTTCTTGAGTGATCCGAACGGGTCTGACTCATTGGGAGTGGGGATGTTAGCGATGGCCTCTTCGACCTCCCGCAGCAGTTTTTCCAGGCGCTTTCGGTCCTCTTCCAGTTCCTCGCGTTCGGTCAGTCGGTTGCTGATGTCGGTCTTGAGGGAAGCCAGGGTTTGTTCCCGTTCCTTTTTGCGACTGCTCAGCTTTTGTTGGCGGTCGGCTACATCCTCTTCCAACTTTGCCAGCCGCAGTCGCCCGGCTTTAACCTGGTCCTGCGTTTCTTTCAATTGGCGGAGATTGGCGGCGAACGCCTCCAGGCGGTCAATGGTGTCCCGGCTGAGGTATTCGTAGTAGGTCATCGTGCGGGCGATCTTGTCCGGGTCAATCTCGTTGAGCAGGACTTTGACGGCAGGCGCGTCACCTTCCATCCAGGCGGCGCGGATCTGTTTTTTCAGGCTGTCGCGCTGGCTTTCCAGCACGCGGGTGAGTTCGGCCTCTTCCTCGCCAAGTTCGGTCAGGCGCTGTTGCTGTTCCCTTGCTTGCTGGCGGAGTTCACGACGTTCGCGGGTGAGCCGGCCTATGTCCCGTTCGAGCCCGGAGAGCTGTTGCTCCAGCGAGGAGCGGTCTTCCTCAGCGTCGGCAAGCCACTCATCAATATCGGCAATCTCTTCCTTGAGATCTTCTATCTGGCCAGGTGTGACCTGTTGCTCCGCCAGTGCTGGCGTGACGACTGCAAACATCGCCACTGCCAGCCAAAGACGCAGAATCAACCGATCTCCACCAGGCTGTGCCCGGTCATTTCAGCCGGTTGTTTCAGGCTCATCAGGCTCAGCAGGGTGGGCGCCACGTCGCTGAGGCTGCCGTCGTCCCTGAGGTTGACCTTGCGTGGGCCTACGTAGATAAGCGGCACGGGGCCGATCGTGTGGGCCGTGTGTACCTGACCGGAATTGGGGTCGGTCATCTGTTCGCAGTTACCGTGGTCAGCAGTAATCAATGCTTCACCACCCACTTCCTGCAGAGCCTCGGTAATACGCGCTACGCACTGGTCGATGCATTCTGCAGCCTTGATGGCGGCGTCCAGCTTGCCGGTATGGCCCACCATGTCGCCATTGGCGTAGTTGCAGACCACCAGATCGTATTTTCCGCTTTTGATGGCTTCGACCAGCTTGTCAGTGACCTCGGGTGCACTCATTTCCGGTTGCAGGTCGTAAGTCGCTACTTTGGGCGAAGGAACCAGGATTCGGTCCTCACCTTCAAACGGTGTTTCGAGACCGCCGTTAAAGAAGAAGGTAACGTGTGCGTATTTCTCGGTTTCGGAAATCCGCAGCTGGGTTTTGCCGAGGTTGGCCACATACTCGCCCAGACCATTGGTCAACTGTTCCGGAGGGTAAGCGCACGAGGTATGAATATCGGCTGCGTACTCGGTCAGCATGACGAAGTCAGCCAGTTCCGGATGCTTACGACGTTCAAAGCCGTCGAAGTCCTTTTCCACGAAGCAGCGTGTCATCTCGCGGGCGCGGTCGGCACGGAAGTTCATGAATATAACGGTGTCGCCGTCACGGATGGTGCCCTCGTTTTCGCCGCTGGCCATGATACGGGTGGCCTTTACAAACTCGTCGTTTTCGCCGCGCTCGTAGGCTTGTTCCAGCGCGGACACCGGATCAGCTGAGGTGAACTCTGCTTCGCCCAGGGTCATAACGTTGTAGGCTTCTTCCACGCGATCCCAACGATTGTCGCGGTCCATGGCATAGTAGCGGCCGACAATGGAGGCCACCCGGCCCACCCCGAGGTTCTTCAGTTTGGTGGCAGCCTTTTCCAATGAGGCTTTTGCACTGCGGGGGGGCATGTCGCGGCCATCGAGGAACGCGTGGATATAGACTTCCTTCGCACCGCGCTTGGCTGCCATTTCAGCGGCCGCCAGTACGTGGTCTTCATGGCTGTGAACGCCGCCGGGGGAAAGCAGGCCCATCAGGTGAACAGCACGGTTGTTGCTGACGGCTTTATCAATGGCGGCGCAGAGTACGGCATTTTCCGTAAAACTACCTTCTTCTACATCTTTGTCGATGCGTGTCAGGCTCTGATAAACCACCCGACCGGCGCCCAGGTTCATGTGGCCAACCTCGGAGTTGCCCATCTGTCCCTGGGGCAGGCCGACAAACATACCGGATGTGTTGATGAGTGTTTTTGGCTGATTTTTCCATAGCTTATCCCAGAACGGGGTGTTGGCGTTGCTGATGGCGTTGTCTTCAGCCGGGTCACGGTGGCCCCAGCCATCAAGAATGATCAGTGCGGTAGGCTTACGCGTGGCAGTCATCATTTAATCCGATGGTAGTTTGGTAAATTTACTAAAACGAACATTGATTCTAAACATTTTCACACCCTCCGGCCAGTGGCGTCACCTTCGGCCTGGTCACCTTCTGTCCTTGGGGAAGGGTGTGTATAATCCCGCCACAAACTATTCAGCAAGGTGTTTTCATGGAAAGGGTGTTCGAGTTCGCGGTTAACCATTACATTCTGGTATCTCTGTTTGTCGCTTTCCTGCTGGCCATATTGGTGCTCGAGTCTCGCCGTGGTGGCAAGAAAATCTCTGCGCAGGGAGCCGTGAATCTGATTAACCGCGACGAAGCTGTCGTCGTCGATATCCGTGATCGCAAGGATTTTAACGAGGGCCGGATAACCGGTTCAATCAATATTCCCCTTAATAGTATCAAAAGTCGTGCGTCGGAACTGAAGAAGTTCAAGGACAAGCAGATTATTGTAGCTGACAAGATGGGGCAGCATTCCGCCATGGCGGTCAAGCAGTTGAATGCGGAAGGCTACGCTAATGTGGTTCGCCTCAATGGTGGCGTTGCGGACTGGAAAGGCAGCAATCTGCCGCTGGTTAAGAAGTAACGGTACTGCCAGGCCTTGAACTGAACGGTAAACTGTCGCACTGTTTCACAACAGCCGGCGGAGCCAGGCATTAGACTGTTCCGGCAGCACTGACATAACAACGGGCCCTGGTTGCCCCTTACCGAGAACGAAAGGATTGAACATGGCTGAAAATGAGCAGGCCGCAGCAGGCAACGAAAACCAGAACCAACCCCAGTTTGCGCTCCAGCGTATCTATGTGAAGGATCTGTCGTTCGAGTCGCCGAATTCCCCGACGGTGTTTCAGGATCAGTGGAAACCTCAGGTCAACCTGGATCTGAACACGTCCCACAACAAGATCAGCGATAACCAGTACGAAGTGGTCCTGTCCCTGACAGTGACCGCGAAAGTCGATGAAAAAGTGGCTTACATTGTCGAGATTCAACAGGCAGGCGTTTTCCTGGTGAAAGGTATTGAAGGCCCGCAGCTTGGCCAGATGCTGGGTGCCTATTGCCCCAACATCCTGTTCCCCTATGCACGGGAAGCCATTGACGGCGTCGTTGGCCGGGGCAGCTTCCCCGCGCTGATGCTGGCACCGGTTAACTTTGATGCCATCTACGCACAGGCATTGAAGCGCAAGCAGGAAGAGGCATCAGGGGAAGCGAAGGAAGAGCAGACTCACTGATACGCTCACGGCACAAACGCCAACAAAACCCCGTCAACGCTTCAGGTTCGCGGGGTTTTTTATTGGACGGTTTCCGGCCCCATGCCATCACTGATTATCTGGTCGATTTCACCGGACGCCTTCATCGACTCCAGTGCATGGGACAGGCAGGGGATGTCACCTTTGTGGGATTCATGCACCCAGTGATAGATTGGAGCTTCCAGCAGTGGCTCGCCAATGGCCAGTTTTGGGTTCTTGCGCCTGGCCGCCAGAGCATCCCACTCCAGGGTCAGTGCCACGTCGATACGGTCTCGTTCGAGCAGATCGATCAATTGAAAGGTGTCACTGGTGGTTATCTGTGTCACATTCTCGGGCAGGACTGCCGCGACCATTCGATAGCCATTGAGGAAGCCAATCCGTTTTCCCTTCAAAGACGCCTTCGAGTCACTGGTTTCGCCGTTGAGAGCCATCGAAACCAGGCGCGCGTCCAGGATCGGCGTAGCCAGGGGTAGCAAGGGTGCATTGTCGTTGACGGCCATGGGGATTCGGGCAAGTTCGCCGTCTGACAGGCCTTTCTCTGCCATAAGCACGGCCCGCGCAGCCGGGACATCCAGATATCTTATGTCCAGCCCGCAGCTGTCATAGAGCTTTCTGATGATCTGTTTGCCAAGGACCACAGACACTTCTGAAGTTGTCGAGGGCGTGGTGATAACCCGGGTAGCCTGCGTTCCGTTATTGGGCCAGGCGTTGCTGGTGGTCAGCATGAGCAAAACGGCAAGAACGGGCCATCCGCTGGGGCGAGGGTTACTGCGACCCTTCAAATCCAAACTGCCTCCACGCTTCATAAACCACCAGTGCTACCGTGTTGGATAGGTTAAGGCTACGACTTTCCGGTCGCATGGGCACTCTCAGGCGATGGTGCTCCGGCATCGCCTCTCGGACGTCCTGTGGCAGCCCGCGGGTTTCGGGGCCGAACATCAGATAGTCACCATTCTGGTATTCGACATCATGATAGCCGCGGCTACCTTTGGTGGTCAGCCCGAAAAGCCTTGAAGGTTGTTCACTCTCCAAAAAGGCCTGGTAGTCGGAGTGCACCGTTACCGTTGCGTATTCGCTGTAGTCCAGGCCCGCCCTGCGCATCTGCTTGTCCTCCAGGGTAAAACCCAGGGGTTCAATCAGATGCAGCCGGCAGCCGGTGTTGGCGCAGAGCCGGATGATATTGCCGGTATTCGGCGGTATCTCCGGCTCGAACAGCACCACGTTCAACATCCTGTGATCAACGTTCCACGGCGAGGGCAACACCCATGCCGCCACCAATGCACAGGGTGGCAAGGCCCTTCTTCGCATCCCGGCGAGCCATCTCGTGCAGCAGGCTGACCAGGATTCGGCAACCGGAAGCCCCGATTGGATGGCCCAGCGCGATGGCGCCACCGTTCACATTGACCTTCGCGGTATCCCAGCCCAGATCCCGATTAACGGAAATGGCCTGGGCGGCGAAGGCTTCGTTCGCTTCCACCAGATCCAGGTCGTCCACCGACCAACCGGCCAGTTTCAGGCACCGCTGGCTTGCCGGGATCGGGCCGGTGCCCATAATGGCCGGGTCGACTCCGGCATTGGCGTGAGCCCTGATGGTGGCCAGCGGCTCAAGCCCGAGTTCTTTGGCCTTGTCGGCGCTGCATACGATGACGGCCGCTGCGCCATCGTTAAGGGAAGACGCATTGCCGGCGGTGACGGTTCCATCTTTTTTGAACGCACCACGAAGCTTGCCCAGGCTGTCCGCAGTCACGCCAGCCCGCGGGTTTTCGTCCGTGTTGACGATCAGCGGATCGCCCTTGCGCTGAGGAACGGTGATGGGAACAATCTGGCTCTCGAAGTAGCCCGCGTCGATCGCGGCGGCTGCCTTCTGCTGGGACGCGGCAGCAAACTCGTCCTGTTCTTCACGGCTGATGCCATACTTTTCCACGATGTTTTCCGCGGTGACGCCCATGTGGTAGTCATTGAAAGCGTCCCAAAGGCCATCGGAAATCATGGTGTCCACCATGTTCCAGTTACCCATGCGCTGACCGTTGCGGCTGTTGGGCAGCACGTGGGGAGCCTGGCTCATGCTTTCCTGGCCACCGGCAATCATCAGCTCGGCATCACCGCAGCGAATGGCCTGGACCGCCATATGCACCGCCTTCAGTCCAGAGCCACATACCTTGTTGATCGTCATTGCCGGTACCGATGCGGGGATGCCGGCGTTGATGGACGCCTGGCGTGCCGGATTCTGGCCGCAACCGGCCGTTAGAACCTGGCCAAGGACCACTTCGTTGACCTGATCGGCAGCAACGCCGGTCTCTGCAAGCAGGGCTTTGATAACGGCGCTGCCCAACTGATCGGCACTCAGGCTGGACAGCCCGCCGCCGAAGCTGCCGACGGCGGTACGTTTGGCGGCTACGATAACGACATCACGCATGGACTTTCTCCGGTTTGCACTCAGATTTTAAAAGCTGACTGCATTGTATCGGAAAGCGCGAGTGGGCCAAAGCAGGCAACTGCGATGGTCTCACATATTGAGGCTGCGTCCGCCATCCACCGCGAGGATCTGGCCGGTGATAAACGGAGCGTCGCACAGCAGGAAGGCGATGGCGCCAGCAATGTCCTCCGGCTTGCCGGTGCGGGCCAGGGGAGTCCTGTCCAGGATGCTCTGCTGGTAGCTTTCATCGATCGTCGCATCACCCTCTGGCCAGAGAATGGCGCCCGGCGACACGCCGTTGACGCGGACTTCCGGTGCCAGGTCCTTTGCCCAGGACAGGGTCAGTGAGGCGAGTCCGGACTTGCTGGAGCAGTAAAGCGGATGGTCGGCCAGCGGCCGTTGGCTGTAGATATCGATCAGATTCACGATGGCGCCCTGTGACTGTTTCAAGGCCGGGAGGCAGGCCTGGCCGAGAAAGAAAGGCGCCCGCAGGTTGGTGTTCATGATCGCGTCCCAGTCACCCGCGCTGGCGTCTTGTGTAGGGGTGGGATAGAACACCGAGGCGTTGTTCACCAAGCCATCAAGCCGGCCCCAGGTAGAAATTGCCTGGTGAGCCAGTGATTCCGTCTGATCCGGGGCGGCAAGATCGGCCTGGATAGCAACCGCCGATTCCTGCCTGATGCTGTTGAGCTCGTCACGAAGGGCGTTCGCGTTCGCCTCCCGCGAACGGTAATGAATGACCAGGTTCCAGCCGCGTTGGTGGAGGTGTCTGGCGGTATGGGCGCCAAGTCGATGCGCTGCGCCGGTAATGAGCGCTACAGGTGTTGATGATGCCATCGCGTGTCTTACTCTTTGTTGAGGAATGCGAGGATACGCCGTAACCGCTCTTTGTGGATTGCTTCACCGAGTTCTTTTCCACGAAACCCCTGATCCATCAGGGTTTTCGCCTGTACCCCGGTGGCGGCATGTTGCGCGGATTCCAGCCAATCCACCTTGTGCAGCTCTGGCTCCGGCAGCGCGCATTTCAGGGCAACCAGTAGTCCGGAAAATCGGTCGGCCCGACGCCACACGTCTGCGCCACCCAGGATCTCCAACAACTGGTCAGCGTCGTGAGACGTCATAGTGCGGATCGTTGGTATCAGTTCGGTGGTGAGGCGAGTGAGATCCTGGCAGTCGTTGGGGGCTTTCAGTGCCCTGGCTCGATTACGGGCTTCGGCCGGCGCCAGGGGGGAAAGCAGCGCCGCAAAGCGGACACTGGTGTCATCGCTGCTTTGGTGGGCACGGCGCAAGGCGCCGATGGCGTCAGAAAACGCCTCGAGTGGCTCCAGTTCCGGTATAAGGACAGCCAGTGCGCCGCATTCACGCAGGACTTCGAAGAAGGTGCCGGGTTCCTGCTCATGCAACGCTCGCTGGATTTCCTGCCATACCCGCTCCGGTGTCAGGTGGCTGACCTCGTCCTGGTTCACCATCTGCCGCATCAGCGCCATGGTGGGCTCGGCAATGGTGAATCCCTGGGGCTGCAGGCGGGCAGCAAAACGGGCGGTGCGCAGTATGCGCAATGGATCCTCGGCAAAGGCCTCGGAGACATGGCGTAGCTTGTGATCCTGCAGGTCCTGTCGGCCGTGAAAGGGGTCGACAATCTCACCTGCGGTGGACTTTGCCATGGCGTTGATGGTCAGGTCTCGGCGCTTCAGGTCGTCCTCAAGGGGCACGTCCGGGGCGCTGTACACGGTAAACCCGTGGTAGCCTCGCCCCTGCTTTCGCTCCGTTCGCGCTAACGCGTACTCTTCCCGGGTGTCGGGGTGAAGGAATACCGGAAAATCCGCGCCTACCTGCTTGAAACCCTGTCGTAACATGTCTTCCGGCGTTGCACCGGTGACCACCCAGTCCCGGTCTTTGACCGGCAGACCAAGCAGTTCATCACGGACGGCTCCGCCCACCAGATAGGTTTTCATGGATCGGGTTCTGCTCCTTGAGGGATGTTGCTCCTGGGATTATCCCGGCAAGGCTGGCCACAGGCAAACCGGTTAACCACAAAAAAGCCCGGTATCGAACCGGGCTTGGTGGGGCTGCTTCAATAAAACAGGGTCAGAACGCAGCGCCGAGCTCAATCGCCGCGCCCAGATCGGCATCGCTGATCAGGCCGCCGATGTCGAGGCGTGCACCGAAGGGCGACAGTCCGA
Organism: Marinobacter sp. B-12; assembly: GCF_056857915.1. Lineage (NCBI taxonomy): Bacteria > Pseudomonadati > Pseudomonadota > Gammaproteobacteria > Pseudomonadales > Marinobacteraceae > Marinobacter > Marinobacter sp. B-12. The sequence goes on from NZ_JBSXOB010000054.1 coordinate 22,142, forward strand.
TACCGGCCGTAAACTGGGTGTCTTCCTCAATGCCATCGTTGTCGTCATTGCTGGCCAGGTTCTGGCGCACACCGAAGCGAAGTTGCGCGTAGCGGAATGCGTCGAATTCGGCGCCGAGGGCAACCCACTGGGTGTCATCCTCGTAGCCGAAGGCCTTCTTTTCCGTCAGGTCAATCTCTGCCGTCAGCACGTGGAAGTTGCCTTTATGGGCGATGCCCGCGGTTACCATCGGGTCAAGTTCCAGAGTACGCTTTTCCTCGTCGGGGCGGCTGGCCGCCGAATCCAGTTCCATGGGAATCAGGTTCTTGACCGCGATGCCGGCATTCCACTGGTTGCGCGAACCGAAAGCGTAGGCGGCGCCCACGTCCAGATTAAAACCGCTTTTGTCGGTCTGGTACTCGTCGCTGTCGAACTCGTCGTCTTCAAATCCGGAGACGGTTTCGGTGTACTGGAAGGTGCGCAGTTGAACGTATTTTGGCGAAATGCCCAGTTGTAGTCGTGATTCGTTCTGCAAATCGATAGAGGTGGCAATGGAAAGGCCTACTTCCGCAACGGCAGAGGCCAGGATGCGGCCCCGGGATTCCAGGTCACGGTCCAGGTCCGCGGCAATCAGGTCCGGGATGGTTGCATTCTCCAGGCCAGCCAGGAACTGCTCATCGTCCTCGTCAAACTCTCCGCGAACCGTGGCCCTTACGTTACCGTTGGTGAAGAAACCGACGGCAAAAGACTCCGAGGGCACGGCCAGGGCGAGACCCAGAGCCCCGTCGATCCGCACGGTGTCGCGATCAAAGTCGTTCAACTGCCGTCTCAGCTCACCGGCGGCTTGGCGGGCATCGTCCGGGTTGGACGTCTTGTCCAGTTCCTGAAAGCGATCAATCGTATCCTGAATATCGTCGATCTGGTCGATGGTTTCCTCTTCGTCCGCAAATCGGGCGTTGATCGAGGGCAGTATCAGGCCAAAGTCGTTGGACCATTCATGGTGATCCGCTGCCATCATCGCCGGATTGGTGGCACCCGCCGCTGCCGGGTGGGCGACGGCGACACCGGTGCCGCCCATGGCAAATGAGCGCGATGACATGAACGCTTGCGGGCTCGCGATGGTGGAGGTGGTGGCAATGGAAAGGCCGATGGCCAGTGACAGCTTGGTCAGACGATGTGGGGTCATGATGTGTCCTGATAAAGCGATGGTGCTGCTAAGTTAAAGGTGACATTCAGCTCAGGTTAATCCAGTTGCTGCCGTGACTCACCGGTGATGCGGTAACGGTTTGTTTTTCTACTGTAAATAGCGGTAGATTTTTGCCGCCTTGATCGTGTGCGACGAGGGCTTTGAGAAACGAAATTATGGAATTCAGTTGGTTACAAAGGTTGGCGTGAATTTTTCATAGGGCAGTGAACAGATGTTTTTTCGGAGAACCAACATGACCCTGCGGTGGATACTGATACCTGCGCTGGTGGTAACAATGATCGGCTGTGCCCCTGTGGGCCAGCACCGGAACGCCGGGGCCGACCGGCAGCAGACCGAACTGGACCCGATCACAGTGAGGGTCAGCGGCTTCGGGACCTACGAAGACGCGTCGAAAGATCGCCTGAACACGCGCAAGCGCCTGCTTGCCCGGCGTGCGTCCCAGTTGGATGCCTATCGCAATCTGGCGGAACGGGTGTATGGCACTGTGATCTACGGCAGCTCAACAGTGAACGATTTCGTTTTGCAGAACGATATGTTCCGCACTTACGTGGACAGCTACATCCGTGGTGCCAAGATGGTTGCCGTGAGTGAGCACAGTGACGGCGTGGTGGAAACCGTTATGGAACTCAAGCTGGAGCCCAGGTTCCGTGCCTGTGTGTCCCGCGTAACGGATCGTGAAGTGCAGGACCTGTGCCCGATCCCGATGCCCAGAGGCAACGACAGCGCCGGAGATTTCCAGAGCCGGGGCGTTGATTCCCTCTACTACCTCGAATAAGAGAACGATTTCCCATGAAGCTGGCTATTTCCGTTGTCACAGTGCTGTTGGTGTTTGCGTGTGGCGGTGTCCAGGCTGTGGTGCTGGAGGGCGTCGGCCACGCCACCATTTATAACGATGACGTCGACAGCGCACGGCAGGAGGCTAAGAAGGCCGCGTTAAGGGATGTTTCCCTGCAGTACGAAGCCAGGATCAGTAGCCGCGACACCATGGAAAACGGTGTGGTGACGGAATCCCGCCTGCAGGTTGCCTCGTCGGCGCGGGCAACGTCCGTTGAAGTGGTGGACGAGTACCGGCGGGGGAATCTGTTGCGTGTCACGGTTCGCGCCGATATGTCGGCCAGCGGCCAGTGCCAGGCCGGCGATGCCGCAGAGTTGAGAAAGCGTGTGGCCGTGACCGGCTTCCCCATGGTGTATCCGGATCAGGCCCGGATAGGGCGCATAGGGGATGCCGGCGAAGTCTTGCCGCAATTACTGCAGGCGGATCTCCGGCGCAGCGGTAAACTCCAGGTCTTCGGCGCAACCACCCAGCGCCTGTTTGATGACCTGCTCAATGCTCCGACGCATCAGAAATTCAACAATCGATTGAGCAACGTGATCCAGGTGGCTCGCGAACTTGGGGTGCAGTTTGTGGTTACCGGTGTCATTCGTGATGTTGGCGTGTCTGACCCGGACGCCTGGGGCAGTTCCGTTATTGACCGTCTGCAGCGTGGCATTGGCGCGGCCAACCAGAACCGGCGGTTTGTGGTGGACATGATGGTTTATGACGGCTTCAGTGGGGCGCCTGTCTATCAGGAGCGATTTTCGGCGGAGGCACGCTGGAATGCCGGGCCGGGGTCTTCTGATGGGTTTGGGTCGGCAGGTTTCCGGGAAACCGAATACGGACAGGCTGTCGCTGGCTTGATGAATAACATGGTGTCTGCGGTCAATGATGCGCTGGCTTGCCAGCCATTTATCACGAGGGTGACGAGAGTTGACGGCAACAAGGTCACGCTGGATTCCGGGGCCACGGCGGGCCTGCGTCCGGGGGACGAACTGAAGCTCTATCGCAGTGCCAGCTTCTTCGATTCACCCGGGGCGACCCCGGAACTGGTGGACAGCCGCACCACCATGACGGTGAACAACGTTCACCCGGATTTCAGCAACGGCAGCATTCCTGTCTTTGGCGGGCTGATCAATATACAGCGGGATGACGTGGCCATCGTCTGGTAGGGGCGGTCAGACTGCGGCGGTTTCCGCTGCCACGTCCCGGATCTTGCCAACCATGGCCCGCAGGCCGTTGCCCCGCGTGGGCGAAATGTGGCGGAACAGATCCAGTTGTTCGAACAGTTCGTCGATGTCCGTAGCCAGAAGGTCCCTGGGGGACTTGCCATTCAGCGCCACCAGGATAATGGCGGCAAGGCCGCGAACGATGATGGCGTCGGAGTCAATCAGCAGGTACAGCTTGCCGCTTTGCTCATCGTAATGATGGATCAGCCACACCTGGCTCTGGCAGCCATGGACGTAATTCTCTTCCCTGCGCTCGTCGTCCGGAAATGCCGGTAGCTGCTTGCCAAGGTCGATAATGAAGGCGTAACGTTCTTCCCAGTCGTCCAGAAACTCAAAGCCATCCAGAACGTCCTCGAGGGTAGTGTCTTTCCCGAGGGGGTTATTCAGAAACTCCTGTTCAGCGGCACCCATTACAGCATCCCCAGTTCAAGCTTGGCTTCGTCGGTAAGCATGTCATTGTTCCAGGGCGGGTCGAAGGTCAGTTCGACGGTTACCTTATCCACGTTGGGAACATGCTCAAGCTTGGTTTTGACGTCTTCGGTGATCACCGGGCCCATGCCGCAGCCGGCGGCTGTCAGGGTCATTTTAACGTAGACATGGTTGCCGTCTTCCGTGCCATTCTGTATGTCACACTCGTAGATCAGGCCCAGCTCCACCACGTTGACCGGAATCTCCGGGTCGTAGCAGTTGCGCATCGCTTCCCACACCTGGTTTTCGTTGACGGTGCCGTCTTCCGGGGTGTCGAAGCTGCTTTCAAGAGGTTTTTTGCCTAGGGCATCGGCGTTGTGGCCTTCAATGCGAGCGAGGTTGCCGTTCACCGCCACGGTGAAGCTGCCACCCAGTGACTGTGTGATGGTCACAAAGGTATCCGATGGAATCATGATTTCGGTTCCGGCGGGCACCAAGCGTGCCTCTACTTCGCGTTTTGTCAGGACCACTTCCCGTTCTTGCATGCCTTAATGGGCCTCGTATTCGCTATCTGGTTTTCGGATTCAGGCGACTGTAAAGCTTTCGCCACAACCGCACTCTGCCGTCGCATTCGGATTCCGGAATTGGAACAGGGAGTTCACCCCTTCGGTCACGAAATCAATTTCAATGCCGTTCACCAGAGGCAGATGCTCTTCCTTTACAAAGACGTCCACACCGTCGATGTGAAACACCTTGTCGTCCGCTGCGGCTTCTTCCACCCACTGGGTTTCATACTTGAAGCCGGAACAGCCACTTTTCTTGATGGCCAGGCGGATACCTTTCGCCTCAGGCTTCTTGTCCAGTTGTTTGCGTACGTGTTTTACCGCTGTCGGGGTCATGGTGACCGCCACGGTTGGTGTGAAGACTTCGGCTGTCATAGTTCCACCTCCATCAGGCAAACAGACGCTGGATTTTCTGCAGGGCAGTGAATAATTGTTCCACTTCCTCCAGCGTATTGTAAAACGCAAAGGATGCCCGGGCTGTACCGGGAACCCCGTAAAAGTCCATCAACGGCATGGCGCAGTGGTGGCCAGTGCGGATCGCGATGCCCTGCTGATCCAGCAGCGTTCCTATATCACTGGGGTGCAGGCCGGCGATTTTAAAGGACATTACTGGTACTTTTTGGCTGGCCGTACCGATGATTTCCATGCCGGGGACTGAGTCGACCAATTCGTTGGCGCGGGTGAGAAGCGCGTTTTCTGCCGCTTCCATGCCGTTGCGATCCAGGTTGCCCAGATAATCAATGGCCGCGCCCAAGCCGATGGCCTCAGCAACCGGCGGTGTACCGGCCTCGAACTTGTAAGGCAACACGTTCCAGGTGGTGCGTTCGAACGACACCCGCTCGATCATCTCGCCGCCGCCCTGGAACGGGGGCATTTCTTCCAGCAACTGGGCCTTGCCGTACAGTACGCCAACGCCCGTCGGGCCGAACAGCTTGTGGGATGAGAACACGTAGAAATCACTGCCCAGTGCTTTTACGTCCGGCTGAAAATGCGGCACGGCCTGGGCGCCATCGATAACGGTGATCACGCCGTAAGCCTTGGCTTGCTCAATCAGCGGTGCAATCGGGTTCACCGTGCCCAGGACGTTGGACACGTGAGTCAGTGCCAGTATTCGGGTGCGGTCGCCCAGCAGGCTGTTGAATGAGTCGAGGTCCAGCTCGCCCTGAGGCGTGACCTGGATGGGAACCACCTTTGCCCCTGTGCGCTCGGCCACCATCTGCCAGGGCACGATGTTGGCGTGATGTTCCATATGGCTGACGAGGATTTCGTCGCCAGGCTTGAGGCGGCCGGCCAGACCATTGGCAACCACATTGATGGCCTCGGTGGTGCCGCGGGTCCAGATGATCTCGCGGGTGCTGTCAGCGTTCAGGAATGCGCGAACCTTCTCCCGGGCGCCCTCGAAGGCACTGGTGGCACGGTCGCCAAGCGTGTGGGCGCCCCGATGGACGTTGGAATGCATTTCCCGGTAATAGCGATCCATGGCGTCCAGCACGGCGATGGGCTTTTGTGACGAAGCACCGTTGTCCAGATACACGAGGGGCTTGCCGTTGATCTGCTGATCAAGAATCGGAAAGTCCCGGCGGGTGGCCTCGACGTCGAACGCCGCAGTGCCCGCCTTTTTGGCCATGGAAAGGTCTGTCATAACCGGTCAGGCCTCCTGAAACGTCTGATCGAAAAATTCATTCAGCCGGAGCTGGGCAGCGTCTTTGACGGCCTGAACCGGAATCTGTTCAACAAGTTCGTTAATGAAGGCCATCGTCAAAAGGGTATTGGCCTCACGACGCCCGATGCCACGGGATACCAGGTAGAACAGGGAAATTCTGTCAAGCTGGCCGATTGTTGCGCCATGGGCGCATTTGACATCGTCCGCGTAGATCTCCAGCTCCGGCTTGGTATCGATCTCGGCGCCGGTAGAGAGCAACAGATTCTTGTTGTTCATGTTCGCGTTGGACTTCTGGGCATCCTCGTGGATATGGATGCGGCCATTGAACACGGCATGGGATTCGTCCGCAGCGATATTGCGATAGGTTTCCTCGCTGTCGCAGTGGGCAGCCACATGCTCAATGGATGTGTGGTTGTCGTAGTGCTGTTTGCCCTGGGTGACGACCACGCCGTTCAGCTTGCACTCGCCGCCTTCGCCTTCCAGCCGAACCTGCAGATCATGGCGACGCAGTGGTCCACCGAAGCCCACGCAGTGGCTCTCGAAGCGAGAATTGGCGGCTTGGCGAACACCGGTAGCCCCGATGTGCTGTACATTTTCGCCTTCCATGACCAATCGCACATTCGTGACCTGGGCTCCGTCTGCCAATACAAACTCGGTGACGGTATCCACCATGACCGGCTCCTCGCCGCTGGAGAGGTATTCCTCTACCACCGTAATCTGGCTGTGACGTGCGGCATCCACATAAATGCGCGGGTACGCCGAGCCGGAAGCCGTGCCGGTCACTTCGTGCACGATGAACAGAGGCTGATCGAGAACCGCTTCCTTGTCCAACTGGATATACAGGCCGTCTTCAAAGCGAGCGGAGTTCAGTCGCGCCATCTGTACGGCACGGGTGTCCAGCGTGTTATCCAGGCGCTCGGCCAGGCCAGCAGCTTCGTCATCGTCCAGATCGGCGAAACGTTGAATGCGGATGCCGTCCAGGTCCGGAAAGTCCGAGGCTTCCGGAATCATCACGCCGTTATGGAACACCACGCGATAACCGGGAATCGACAAGCTATAGCCATCCTTGCCGGTCGCGGGCAGGGTGCTGGCCAGTTCGTCGGTCAGCTTCAGGTGCCGACTGGAGTATTTCCAGTTCTCGGTTTTGCGGGTCGGCAGTGGCATATCGACCAGTGCCGTACCCCGTTGTTTGCGCAGCTCAAGAAGCGGTGCCGGCAGCGATTGCCCGCCCGGCTCGAGGAAGGCGCTGGAAATGGTTGGTGCTGGTTTCATTCCACGGCCTCCTTAGCTGGCTGCACTGGGAGTGGCTTCTTCGTCTTTCACGCCGAGCCAGCCGTAGCCACGCTCTTCGAGCTCGAGGGCCAGCTCGCGACCCCCGGATTTGACGATCCTGCCACCGGCCAGTACGTGAACATGGTCCGGCACAATGTGGTTCAGCAAGCGCTGGTAGTGAGTCACCATCAGAATGGCACGGTCTTCGGCGCGCAGGGCGTTTACGCCCTTGGAAACCACCTGGAGGGCGTCAATATCGAGCCCTGAATCTGTCTCATCCAGGATGGCCAGCTTCGGCTGCAGCAACAGCGCCTGAAGAATCTCATTGCGCTTCTTCTCGCCACCGGAGAAGCCTTCGTTGACGCCACGCTTGAGGAACGCCGGGTCCAGGTCCACCTGTTTGGAAACTTCTTTGGCCAGCTTCATGAATTCGGCCGCGTTCATTTCCGTCTCGCCACGGTGTGTACGCATGGCGTTAACGGCGGTGCGCAGGAACTGCAGGTTGCTGACACCGGGAATCTCCACCGGATACTGGAATGCCAGGAAAATACCTTCACGAGCCCGCTCTTCGGTTTCAAGGTCCAGCAGGTTCTCGCCGTTCAGGCTGATTTCGCCCTGAGTTACCTCAAACGTCTCGTTACCTGCCAATACCTGGGACAAGGTACTCTTGCCAGAGCCGTTCGGGCCCATGATGGCGTGAACTTCCCCGGCCTTGATCTCCAGGTTGATGCCCTTGAGGATCTCTTCACCCTCAACAGATGCGTGCAGGTTCTTGATGCTCAGCATTTGACGATTTCTCTCTCTGTTTTCTGAATTCCGGTGCGGGGCTGTCTGTTGGTTGTTAACCAACAGATCCCTCAAGACTAACCTCAAGCAACTTGCCAGCTTCCACAGCAAACTCCATCGGCAGCTCCTTGAACACCTCTTTACAGAAGCCGTTCACAATCATGGAAACCGCCTGCTCCGGGTCGATGCCACGCTGGCGGCAGAGGAACATCTGCTCGTCGCTGACTTTGGAGGTGGTTGCCTCGTGCTCAACGATGGCCGACTTGTTCTTGCTCTCGATGTACGGGAAGGTGTGGGCGCCGCAGCGGTCGCCGATCAGCAGCGAATCACACTGGGTGTAGTTGCGCGCCCCTTCCGCACCGGGGCCGAACTTCACCAGCCCACGATAGGCGTTGGAGCTCTTGCCGGCGGAAATGCCCTTGGAGATGATGGTGCTGGACGTGTTCTTGCCCAGATGGATCATCTTGGTGCCGGTGTCCGCCTGCTGGAAGTTGTTGGTCAGTGCCACCGAGTAGAACTCGCCCACGCTGTTGTCACCGCGCAGCACGCAGCTTGGATACTTCCAGGTAACCGCAGAACCGGTCTCAACCTGGGTCCAGGAGATCTTTGAGTTCTTGCCAATAGCGGCGCCACGCTTGGTGACGAAGTTGAAGATGCCGCCTTTGCCGTTCTCATCGCCCGGGTACCAGTTCTGCACCGTGGAGTATTTGATCTGTGCATCGTCCAGGGCCACCAACTCAACCACCGCCGCGTGCAGTTGGTTCTCATCGCGCATCGGCGCCGTGCAGCCCTCGAGGTAACTGACGTAGCTGCTGTCTTCCGCGATGATCAGGGTGCGCTCGAACTGCCCGGTATTGGCCGCGTTAATACGGAAGTAGGTGGACAGTTCCATGGGGCAGCGCACGCCTTTGGGAACGTACACGAACGTGCCATCTGAAAACACGGCGGAGTTCAGGCCCGCGAAAAAGTTGTCGCCTGCAGGAACCACAGAACCAAGATACTTTTTCACCAGTTCCGGGTAGTCCTGGATGGCTTCCGAAATGGAGCAGAAAATCACGCCAGCCTTGGCCAGCGGCTCCTTGAAGGTAGTCGCCACGGAAACGGAGTCAAAGACGGCATCAACGGCCACGCCAGCGAGCTTTTCACGCTCATGCAGGGGAATGCCCAGTTTCTCGTAGGTCTTGAGCAGCTCCGGGTCGACTTCGTCGAGGCTCTGGGGCATGTCTTCCTTGCGCTTGGGCGCGGAGTAATAGGAAATCGAGTTGTAGTCGATTTTCGGATAACCCACGTGTGCCCAGTCCGGCTCGTCCATTTCCAGCCAGCGACGGTAGGCCTTCAGGCGCCATTCCAGCATCCATTCCGGCTCTTTCTTAATGGCGGAAAGGCGGGCAATGACGTCTTCGTTCAGGCCGGGCTCGAACGTGTCGGCTTCGATGTCTGTCACGAAACCGTGTTCGTATTCCCGTTTGATCAGCTCGTTCACCTCTTTATCGGTGGTCGCCATGATCGTCGCTCCGTATTCTCTCATCTCGGGCCTTGCAGCCCCTGGTGTCGCCGGTAGTCTCGTGTTCAGGGCTGCCGGGCGGATGTCATAAATTCATGCGTTGCAGTGATCGCCCCAGACCTGGGTGCGCCCTGCAATCGGTTTTTGGATGACGGATTGGGTGCGGCCCTGTTGAAAATCAAGGGCAATATCCGTTTCTTCTGGTGAGTGAGTATACAATACCAGAGTAAAATAGTCAGGTATTAAATTGCGCGTGTCGTGATTATACCTCAATCAACCCTTGTGGCACTAAGGGGCTGGCAATCAGACCGATAGCTCGACGCTTTGAATGACCGAATTGCCTCATGTCCTGTTGCGACTAAAGCCGAATATGGCTATTTTCAGCTAACATGTGTACGCTGACGAGCGCAGGTAAAAAGTGTGCCTGCGAGGAATTATCAGGAGACAGTGACATGCACTCAGAACCGATGAAGCCCCGCGCGACTGTGGCACCGTTCAGTGCGCGAGTGACTTCGTTGATTGCCGGGCACTTGGAACGTGGTCGGGTAGGAGTGGAGGCTGTTGCCTCTCAACTGCATATGAGTCGGCATACGCTTCATAAGAGGTTAAAGGAAGAAAACCTGACCTTTGCGGCGTTGCTTGAGGACATCCGGCGTGAACGGGCTCTGGCCTATTTGAAGGATCGAAGCAAGCCTCTCGTGGAAATCGCTGAGCAGCTTGGGTTCTCCGAGCTCAGCGCCTTCAGCCGTGCGTTCAAACGCTGGATGGGCAAATCGCCAGGAGCTTACCGCTCGCGGGTTGCTTGAGGGTGGTTTAAGGGGCATTGAAAAAAGCCGGGGTAGCAAATTCGTGCATGCCCCGGCATTTGCTGTCTGGTTGTCAGGCTTTCTTGAAGATCAGCGTGCCGTTGGTGCCGCCGAATCCAAAGCTGTTGCTCATCACCAGGGGCAGATCCACGTTGTCCTGCCGCTCTCTCACGATGGGGTAGCCTTCGGCGCCTTCATCGAGATTCTCGATATTGGCAGACGGCGCAATAAAGTTCCCCCGCTGCATGATCAGGCTGTAGATGGCTTCGTGCACACCGGCTGCGCCCAGAGCGTGGCCGCAAAGTGGCTTGGTTGAGCTTAGTGGCGGTATCTTGTCGCCAAAGGTTTCCTTCAGCGCTTTGAGTTCGGTGACATCCCCCGCCGGCGTGCTGGTGCCGTGGGTGTTGATGTAGCTGATCTCGCCATCAATGTTTTTCATCGCCTGCTGCATGCAGCGAATGGCGCCTTCGCCGCTGGGCGCCACCATATCGGCGCCATCAGAGGTTGCACCGAAGCCGACCAGTTCGGCCAGAATGTTGGCCCCACGTGCTTCTGCATGCTCCAGGGCTTCCAGTACCAGGATGCCGCCGCCACCGGAAATCACGAAACCGTCCCGATCCCGATCATAGGTGCGGGAGGCTTTTCCGGGAGTGTCGTTGTATTTGGTGGAGAGCGCACCCATGGCGTCGAACATCAGGCTCAGCGTCCAATGGATATCTTCACCGCCACCGGCAAACATCACGTCCTGGCGACCCAGCGCAATCATATCGGCGGCATGGCCAATGGAGTGGGCGCTGGTGGCACAGGCTGAGGTGATGCCGTAGTTGATGCCGGTAATGCCAAACGCCGTGGAAAGGGTGGCGTTGATAGCGCTGCCCATGGTGCGTGGTACACGGTACGGGCCTACCCGGCGGATGCCTTTCTCGCGGTGGGTATCGATCGCATCCATCAGCTCGACCGTTGATGCACCACCAGCACCAGTGATGACGCCGGTTGAGTTGGCGCGTATATGCTCTTCGGTCAGCCCGGCTTGCTCAATGGCTTCTTTCATCGCCAGGTAGGTGTAGCCCGAGGCCGGGCACATGAAACGCATCAGCTTGCGGTCAATCAGTTCCGGCAGATTCAGGTCAATCTGTCCGCACACATGGCTGCGCAGACCGTTGTCCTTGGCTTCCTGGCTAAAGCCAATGCCAGGAATTGATTCCCGCAGGGACCGGGTTACTTCGTCTTGATTGGTTCCGAGGCTGGAGACGATTCCCATGCCTGTAATAACAACACGACGCATTTAATGGCTCCTAGAAGTCATCCGTAGAATTGAACATGCCGACCTTCAGGTCTTTGGCGGTGTATATCTCTCGGCCATCCACTTCCATGCGGGCATCCGCAATGGCCATGGTGAGCTTGCGGCGGATGACCCGCTTGATGTCGAGGTGATACCGAACGAGTTTGTTCGTGGGTAGCACCTGCCCAGAAAACTTCACCTCGCCGCTTCCCAGCGCGCGACCCTTGCCTTCACCCCCGGTGGCTGCCAGGAAAAAACCCACCAACTGCCACATGGCGTCCAGGCCCAGACAACCGGGCATGACCGGGTCGTCCACAAAATGAACCTTGAAGAACCAGAGGTCCGGATTGATATCCAGCTCGGCAACAATGCTGCCTTTGCCATAGAGCCCGTCGGTTTCGCTGAAATGGGTAACGCGGTCCATCATCAGCATTTCATTGATAGGCAGCCGCATCTTGCCGGGAAAGAGCGTGCCTTGTCCGCAGGCTTCCAGATCGGCCTTGGTAAAGTGATCAGGGGTCATAATGCCAGTGTTCCTGTTACAAAATGGTTTCTTATACTTTAGCTGGTATTTCCGTTGAGGCTATTGACCATTGGTTGCAGTTTGCAGTCAGGCACGAATTTTCTGTGACGGTCAGCGCCCCCCGGATTTCTCGGATACCTGCTTTGTCAGTTCCTGCAACTGTTCCTGAACCGCCTTTAACTGACGTGCGATCTCGTCCCGTTCATCGTGGGCTTTTTGGGCCTGCTCCGCATTCTGTTCCTCACTCATGACTTCCAGGATCGCCCCGATCATCATGTTGAGGAATACGAACGCAGTCAGAAATATAAACGTCAGATAGTAGAGCCAGCTGAGCGGGTAGGATTCCATCGTGGCATACATCACATCGGTCCAATCCTCGAAGGTTGCCACCCGGAATAAAGTAAGCATGGCTATGGCGACATCGCCCCAAAGAGTCTCGTCCACGTCTGCAAAGAACATTGAACCCATGGCCGCATAAATGTAGAAAATGATAAACATCAACAGGGCGATGTAGCCCATGCGCGGGATGGCTTTCAGAAGGGAGTTGATCAGGAAGCGCAGCTCTGGCACGACAGACACCAGACGCAACACCCGGAACACGCGCAGCAACCGGCCAAGGAGCACGGCGTCGGAGTTGTCCAGTGGGATGAGGCTGCCAACCACGACCAGTGTATCGAACAGGTTCCAGCCGTCCATCAGAAAGCGTTTCTTGTTAGGGCAGGCAGCAAAGCGGAACAGGATTTCTATCAGGAAAAACAGAGTGATGGCGTTGTCCATCACGCTAAGGGAACCCTCCACCAGCGGCGGCAGTTCGTAGGTCTTTGCGCCAATGGTGAGCGCCGACAGGATGATAATGCCGATAACCACGCTCTGGAATATCCGGCTGGACTCAATGCGGCGCAGTTGTTCGAATCCGGTTGTGGGGCTTGGTTGGTCGGACATGGGAAGACAGAAACTCCATAACGATCGCGGAGTCTGAATTCTAAAGGGAGTGGGCCGGATTGGGTAGCGGGAACTGGGCTCAGGCGTTGGCGAGTATGATCCGCCACTGTTCTTCAGTAACGGGCATCACCGACAGGCGGTTGCCACGCCTGATCAGTGCAAGGCCTTCAAGCCCCGGCAGCGACTTGATCTCATCCAATGGAATCAGTCGCGGCAGCTTTTTCTCAAAGGCCATATCCACGGCTTGCCAGCGCGGCTTTTCCGGTGTGCTTTTTGGGTCGTAGTAGGGCGAATCTGTCCGGAACTGGGTCGGGTCCGGATAGGCGGACGTGACGACGCGGACAATCCCTGCCACGCCAATGTGTTTGCAGCTGGAGTGGTAAACAAAGACGTCGTCCCCCTCAGCCATTTCCTGCAGGAAATTTCGCGCCTGATAGTTGCGCACACCGTCCCAGGGAATGGTTTGATCCTTCGCGCTCTCAAAATCATCGATGCTGCATTCGGACGGTTCGGTCTTAACCAGCCATTTTGCCATTGCTCGGCTCCCGACATGGTGAGGTTATACAGTATAACCAAAATCCGGCTCGTCAGGCCGCTATGGCGAGGTCACACCGTCACAGTGTATGCGGCAGGACGCCGTAGTAGATCGCGCTGAAGTGCAGGGCGCTGCCGCCGATGACGAACAGGTGCCATACCGCATGCATGTAGGGAATGCGGTCCGCGAGGTAGAAGCCGACACCGACGGTGTAGACCACGCCACCCGCGATGGTCAGGTAGAGAGCTGTATCGCTGATACTCGCCACCAGGTCTGATGAGGCGAAGGTGATCAGCCAGCCCATGGCAATGTAGATACCTACACGTGCCAGTTTGAAGCGGTTCTGGAAGATGACTTTCAGCACCACGCCGGTCGCAGCCAGGGACCAGATGATGGCAAACAGCGTCCAGCCGCTGGTGCCGCGCATATTGACGAGGAGGAAAGGGGTGTAGGTGCCGGCAATCAACAGGAAAATGGCGCAGTGATCCAGAGTCTTGAACAGCGCCCGTAGCCTGGGGTGGCGGGCGCCATGGTAAAGCGCTGATGCCAGGTAAAGCATGATCAGGGATGCGCCAAAGATGCTGAAGCTGACGATCTTCCAGACATCCCCCAGTTGGCTGGCCGCGACGATCAATGCAATTGTACCGATCACGCTAAGAAGGGCGCCCAGACCATGGGTGGCGCTGTTCAGCCATTCCTCGATACGGTGATGGACGGATTCTTCGGGGTTGTCGCGAGCTTTCATGGGGGCCTGGTTCGGTTCTGTCATGCCGACACGGTACTTCAGCGTACAGGTGTACGCAATAGACGAAGTGTGACGTGTTGTTCAGCCTGAACCTGAAATAACGCTATTCGATGAATTATCCCGAGCCGCGGCCGTTGCCGGTGGCCTTCTTCAGCCTTGAGAAGGTTGCCGGAACCACACCCAGCCAGGACGCCAACTGGTTGTCCGGCACCCGCTTGATCAGTTCGGGATACTCGTCCAGCAGTAGCCGGTAACGCTCCTGAGCCGGCATGGTCTGCTTGCGGAATTCCCTCATGCTGGTCAACTCGGCGACTTCCTCAGTCAGCACAATGGCGAACTTTTCCCAGGCGCCATCCCCCTGCGCCTGAACCGCCGCCCGGAACGAGGAAAAGTCGGCCACCCAGAGGGTTGCAGGGGTAACGGCTGTGAGGCACAGGGTGTTGCGGGAGGTTCGGCTTCTGCCAAAGACAGGCCAGATAAGGTCCCCTTCCGTGAAAAAATGGTGGATGGCCACCTTTCCCGCCAGTGATTCCCGGAACAGTCGAAGCACGCCGTGCTGGATCAGATAGACATTACCCCAGGGGCGGTTGTGCCGCTCGAGATCGGTTTCAGCGTCCACCCGGCATTTCTGGAACAGTCCGCCCAACTCACTGACGAAGCGCTGTTGGGGGCTGTCGCTGTCGTTGCTCAGATGAATGCCAAAACAGTGGCTGAGCCCGCTGAGTAACGCATGGGACTCGGGCGCGGGCTCGTGCCAGACAATATCCCGGTGTCGCTCTGCCAGCATGCATGGGGGCGATGAACTGGCAATCGGTTCCTGTTTCATGGGGGCACCTTGGCTGGGTCAGTTGTCGGAGTTTGGCATCTGGATAGATACATGCAAAATAAATTAAACCAGTTTGTCTTAGCGGCTGAATCAATATTCCTGCTGGTGTTAAACTCGGTGCCTTTCTTGCCCTCTACCGGAGTCAGCATGGCCGCTGCCCTCGCACTGTTCTATAAACTGCTCCCCCTGTATATCACGGTTGCCCTGGGTTGGGTTGCCGGGCGTTATCTCCAGGCCAGCGGTAAACACATCGCCGGTATCATGCTCTACATCGTCACACCCTCTGTGGTGTTTTCCGGCGTTATGGCGGCACCACTGTCGATGCAAGTGATCCTGTTGCCATTACTGGTTTTTACGCTGTGCTCGGTACTTGGTTTTGCCCACATGAGGATTGCTCGCGGGATTATTTCGGACGGCAGCGCCAGTCTTATTCCGTTGTCGGTGGGCACGGGCAATACCGGTTATTTTGGCATACCGGTGGCATTGCTGCTGTTTGGCCAGGAGGGGCTGGCGCTTTATATCGTGTGCATGCTGGGTACGACGTTGTTCGAGAATTCCGTGGGCTTTTATCTGGCTGCCCGGGGTCGATACAGCCTCAAGGACTCTTTGGTCAGGGTGGCGCGGCTGCCTTCGGTCTACGCATTCATGTTGGCGGTTGTGCTGAACCTGAACGGATTCTCCATCCCGGACGTTTTTACGCCGCTTTTCGACAACCTTCGCGGTGCCTATAGCGTCCTTGGCATGATGATTATTGGAATGGGAATTCTCAGTTTTCGCGGGCTGGCGGGCAACCTGCGCTTTACCGGCCTGGCGTTCTTCGGCAAGTTTGTGTCCTGGCCGCTGGCGGCCATCGTGCTGTGGTGGCTGGATGCCCGTTTCTTCGGTATCTACAACCTGGCCGTCTACCAGGCGGTTTTCCTGATCTCCATAACACCCATTGCTGCCAATACCGTGGTGATCGCCACGCTGCTGGACACCGCACCAAAACAGGCCGCTGGCACCGCTCTGCTAAGCACCTTGTTTGCCCTGCTGTTTATACCGGTGATGGTGGCCCTGGTTATGCCGTAACCCGGGGCGCTCGAGACAGGGTAAGCAGGCCGGCTGCCAAGCCGGCAAGTGCACCAAGCCAGTGGGACTGGACGATGACTCGGCCACCGACCAAAGGGTTTTCTCCAACAGCCGGATAAAGAAACACTTCTGTTGCCAGCTTTATCAGGAGGAATCCGAGAATGATGAGGCTCCAGCGTGTCTCTGCTCTTATATTATAGAGCGCCGTAAACACCAGGAGCCCGTGCAGGCAGCCTGAAAAGCCTCGATACCAGTCAAGCTCGGGCGCTGCCAGAAACAGGCCTGAAGAGATGGCGAGAGGCGAGAGAATCAGGTAGCTTATCCAGCTCGGCAGGGGCGGGTGCCTTGTGAACAACAGGCCGGTTACCAGGAGTCCTGCCAGGTTGAGTAGCAGGTGGTTCAGACCGAGGTGAACCCAGTGGCCGGTCAGCAGTCGCCAGTACTCGCCTTCAGGAATGCCCTCACGAGACCATTCCAGAGTGCTTGCCGGCAACAGGAAAGCAGCCACCAGAAGCGCTGCCAGCACCGTGAATCTTGGCCAGTAAGGGGATAGTTGTGACACTAGTGTGTTGGTCATAAATACACGACGTCACGCATAACGCCTGGTGCCCTGTTTGCGAATTGATTGGATTTTGTGCAATCCCCTCTGATGAACCAAACAGGGATGTTCAATGCGCTTCAAGTTTATACAGGTTGTCGCGTCTATAACCACCCCCAGTACGACTTATCGGACTTCCGGGCTGACGGGATGGGCTGACGCCTGTTTTGCGCCGTCGATGTCCTTGCGGGCATGGCGCACCACGCTGACCCCCGCCGTAATGGCCAGACCACCCATCACCGTCGCCACGGCCAGGTCGGGCCAGGCGGTACCGGTGCCGAACACCCCCAGCGCTGCGCCCATCACGGCGACGTTGCTAATGGCGTCGTTGCGGCTGCACAGCCACACCGAGCGCATGTCAGAATCACCGTCCCGGTAGCGGAACAGTATCAGTGCCACGATGACGTTTGCCACCAGTGCCACAAGGCCTACGACCCCCATGGTCAGAGGCTCCGGTGTCATGCCACTCTGAAGTACCCAGATGGCCCGGGCGAGCACGATGACACCGAACGCGGCCATCGTAATGCCTTTCACCAGGGCAGCCCGGCCGCGCCAAAGCATGCCCATGGAAAGAACGGTCAGGGACAGGACGTAGTTGGCACTGTCGCCAAAGAAGTCGATAGCATCGGCCATCAACGACACCGACCCGGACTGAAGGCTGGCAATGCCTTCCACTAAAAACATTGCAAGGTTGACCCAAAGTGCAATCCACAACGCTTTTCTAAAGCCTGGCGCGGGGGATTTTGGGTTGGGGGCGGAGCAGCTACTGCAGGCCATGAATACCTCCTTATGTGAGACTGTATTCATTAAAAACCCTGTAGCTACTACAGAGTCAAACCGCGTCGCGAAAAGGGTGTTCAGCGAGTGCCGTGAGTGCCGGGAATATGGTTGTGGTTGCCGGAGGACGCTTCATGGGCCGGCTCCGAAGTCAGTCCGCCGAGGATACCGCACTCGCTGACAGTGCGGCCTTCGGAGCAGGCATGTTGAAGTTGTTGTAGGGTGTCTTCCAGATTGGCCAGTTCCTGAAGACGCTCCCTTACATGGCTGAGATGGCGGGCCAGCAGAGCGTCGACTTCGCTGCAATCAGCGTCTGGCTGGTCGGCCAGCCGTATCAGTTCGCGGATTTCATCCTGTGCCATATCCAGATTGCGGCAACGTTTGATGAACAGCAGGCGATCAAGGTGGCTTTGCCGGTATTGGCGATAGCCGCTGGCCAGGCGGTCGGGAGCTGGCACCAGCCCGATTTTTTCGTAATAGCGAATGGTTTCTACCGGAATGCCTGTGGTTTTCGAGATTTCGCCAATTTTCATGGTTGCTCGCCTGCCGTTTGTCCGCCAAGTGTGCCAGGGCCGTTACGGGTTCCTGACCGGCTTCAGCGGTTCCAGGTTCTTCCGGTTGGCCAGGAATTCAGGCCGTGGTTTGTTGCCACAATAAGGCTCTTCCAGAGTATTGTGAACGCTGTTGTAAACGAAAAACAGGTTGCTCCGCGGCCAGCACGACATATTCACGTTGGAACCATGCAGTGTGTTGCACTCAAAGATGATCAGTGAACCGGGTGGTCCCTTGGGCGCCTCAATAGCGTTCTCGTCCATCAGGCGGGTCAGACTGGCGGCGTCTGGAACACCGAGATCCTGACTCTTGAGGGATTTCTTGTAGTTATCCTCCGGTGTGCGACCGACACAGGGAATGAAGTACTTCTGGGAACCCGGGATCAGCATCAACGGGCCATTGAACTCGTTGTTGTCGGTCATCACGATGGAGCAACTGAGGCTGCGCATACGTGGCATGCCATCCTCGCTGTGCCAGGTTTCAAAATCGGAGTGCCAGTTGAATCCCTTGCCTTTGAAGCCGGGTTTGTAGTTGATCCGCGATTGGTGGATATAAACGTCGCTGTCCAGCAACTGGCGCACGATGTCGAGCAAATGCGCGTCACGGGTCAGCCGGTCAAAGCGTTCCGAGATGTCGTGAATGCCGAAGATGGATCGGATCTCCTCCTTTCCGGGCTCAAGAATGGTGCCCTCGGAGAGCTTGAGGTCGTCATCGTCCTCATAGTCTTTAAGCTCTTTGATAAATCCGTCCATCTCGTCCTTGGAGAAAAAGGAATCAAAAAACAGAAACCCCCTCTCATCGAATTCTCGCACCTGTCTGGCGGACAGTGGGCCGTCTGACAGGCGCTCCGAAGGGGTATGTACCACAGGATCCAGTCGCTCAAACATGCCCAGTTTGCGTTCAAGGCGTGTTGGAAACAGGTCTTGTGGGCGCGACATAAGTGTCCTCCTTATATTGCATCGACACCGCAAGACCTATAGGTGAAATGACGGTTTTCAACCCGGTAGTGGTTGAACCATGGCCGGTGGTTTAGGGGCGTTAGCATTGACGTTTACGTGCTTTTTACGATTTCCGGGTGCCCATGACGTTGCCATCCTTCTAGTATGGAAGGCTAGGCGCCTTTTGGGAGGGCAAAGGTATGCGCGTGTTTTGTTCGATGAAAGTGCTGATGTTTTTGGTGTTCCCGGGGATAGTCGCTCTGCCGGGTGCAGCCCATGGCGCTTTTCGCTGCGGCTCGTCGTTGGTGGATGTTGGCGACTGGCCGGTAGAGGTTGAAGAGCGCTGCGGTGCGCCGGATTACGTAGCGACCTATCCCACGGCCACCGTTCCCGGAATCGGTATTGTTGGCGAAGTCGAGCATTGGTACTACAACCCCGGCCCACAGGGATTTATCCGCCGCCTTGAGTTCAGGAACGGAAAGCTCCGGCATGAGCACAGCCTGGGCTATGGCTTTGCCGGCGACAGTGCCGGTGACTGTTCTCCGGCGCGGCTGCAAAGCGGGCTCAGCGAGTTCGAGATGGTGGCCTACTGTGGCGAGCCGCTTTCCCGCAGAGTAACCTGGGAATCCGTTGGCCGTGGATCCACGGCCCCCGGTCATTACCGTGCCGATCAACTGGTACCAGTGGAAGAATGGCTGTACGAGACCGGAAAGACCCAGTTTCGACGCATCGTGAAGTTGCGCAACGGTCGGGTCATTCAGGTGAGAACCACGAAGAAGCCCCAGTGACGCGTTGGTGCCCGGCGCTTCACTCCACAAAGATCCTGGGCATGGCCGGCTCATTCGTCTCGCCGTCCCCGACAGGGCTGGCGACTAGCTTGATCTTGCGGCTAATCCGTTCTGCTATCACCCCGTAAGCAGTTGCGAGGGGGCCTCCGGGGTCGCTGACCACAATAGGCCGACCCGAATCCGAGCCGGTGCGGATGCGGATATCCAATGGCAGTTCGCCCAGAAGTTCGGTGCCGGATTCCTTCGCCATTCTCTTTGCCCCGCCTTCGCCGAAGATGTGCTCCTCGTGGCCACACTCGGAGCAGACGTGAGTGCTCATGTTTTCGATGATACCGAGCACGGGAATATTCACTTTCTCGAACATGCTCAGACCTTTGCGAGCATCCAGCAGTGCAATGTCCTGGGGTGTTGTAACAATTACCGCACCCGAGACCGGCATACGCTGGGCCATAGTCAAGTGGATATCACCGGTGCCCGGTGGCATATCCACTATCAGGTAGTCCAGGTTGTTCCAGTGTGTCTCATACATCAGGCGGGTCAGCGCCTGGGTGATCATCGGGCCACGCCAAATGATGGGGGACTCGTCATCCACCAGAAAGCCGATAGACATGGTTTGGATGCCATGGCCAATCATGGGTTCGAGGACCTTGCCATCCAGGCTGTCGGGCATGCCTTTCAGGCCCAGCATGCGGGGCTGGCTGGGACCGTACAGGTCCGCGTCCAATATGCCCACGCGGGCACCACCGGTGGCGAGCGCGAGAGCAAGGTTGGCGGCGGTTGTTGATTTGCCGACGCCGCCTTTACCGGACGCGACGGCGATCAGGTGTTTCACGCCGGGAACTGACCTCTGCTCCGGGGGCTGCCGTTTCTGCTGATGCGCGGGCAAGTACGACACTGGACTAGACATAATGATACCTCCGGTTATTGTTCCACGAACGCGCGTTCAATGACGTAGTCGCCTGGTTCACCCTGCTGGGGTGAGGCTTTGAATCCCTGATTGTCGAGCATGGTGGATAGGTCTTTCAGCATGGCGGGACTGCCACAAAGCATGACCCGATCATGGTCCGCGTTCAGTTGCGGCAGGCCGGTGTCACTGGCCAGCTGGCCAGACTCAATCAGGGTAGTAATGCGACCCTCATTACGGAAGGGTTCGCGGGTAACCGTGGGGTAGTAGATCAGCTTGTCACCAATGATTTCCGCCAGGAATTCATGGCCGGGCAGTTCGCTGGTCAGGTAGTCATGATACGCCAACTCGCTGACTTCGCGAACGCAATGCACCAACACCACTTTGTCGAAACGATCATAGGTTTCCGGGTCGCGGATAATGCTCATGAACGGTGCCAGGCCAGTGCCGGTGCCGAGCAGGTAGAGGTTTTTGCCAGGGTTGAGGTCGTGCATGATCAGGGTGCCCACCGGCTTGCGGCTGACAAACAGCGAGTCGCCTTTCTGGATGTGCTGCAAGCGTGAAGTCAGAGGGCCGTCCGGTACCTTGATGCTGAGAAATTCCAGGTATTCTTCATGGTTGGCACTGACAATGCTGTAGGCGCGCAGCAGGGGTTTGCCTTCCACTGGCAGGCCGATCATGACGAAATGGCCGTTTTCAAAGCGCAGGCTCTGGTCCCGGGTAGTCCTGAAACTGAACAGGGTATCGTTCCAGTGATGGACGCTGATGACGTTTTCGGTTCCAAGTGCAGCCATGGGGTAGTCCTCCGTTTTGGCCAGATGTAAACGTGGTTAAAGTGAGTAAGTGGCCAGGGAAGTCATGGCCGTAAGAACAAGCAGGGCACTGAGCAGGGCCAGCAATGCAAAGGGTTTCCAGCCCTGAGCGATCAGCGATGACAGGCTGGTGCGCATCCCAAGGGCCGCCATGGTTACCAGTAGGCAAGCCTGGGAAGTTGTGGTCAGGGCGTGACGAAAGTCGTTGGCAAGCCAGCCCAGGCTGTTCATACCGAACAGAACCACAAAGCCCAGTAAGAACCAGGGATGTTCTGCCTTGCCGGCACTATTGCGGTTAAGCAGAGCCCCCAGTAGCAGAACCAGCGGCGCCAGCAGGGCAACCCGTAACAGTTTGGTGAGCGTGGCAATGTCGCCGGCAGTATCGGATACCAGGTACCCAGCTCCTGCGGCCTGCGCCACGTCATGGATACTCGCACCCAGCAACAGGCCCGTTTGTGGATCGCTGTACCCCAAGAGACTGAACAGCGGCGGCAACGCTAACATGCTAATGGTGCCGAGAGCGGTGACACCCACCACGACACCCAGCAGTCGTCTGTCTTCCAGCTTGCCCTGGGGGATAACGGCGGCAACGGCGATGGCAGCGGACACACCGCAGATTGCGACCGCCACACCGGCCACCAGGCTTTGCAACCGGGGCAGGCCAAGCCAATGTCCGAGCAAAAGCGCGGAGCTGATGATAATGGGCGTACAGGTCAGGACCACCAGCAACGGCAGGCTGCCGACGGCCATCAGTTGTTCCACGCCGATTCGTGCACCGAGTAGGGCAATGCCCACGCGGAGAACCTGCCGGCTGCAGAACTCCACACCTGGTCGCAATCGGGTATCCGCTGCCTGGCTGGCAAAACCAAAGCCCAGCAGCAGGACCAGCACCAGCGCTGGAGCCCCGTAATGCTCCGCCAGGAAGCTACCAGCCAGTGCCAGCACGACACACAGGGCCGTTCCGGGATAGCGCAGCCGTGCTGGAGCCCACCAACGGGTGTCCAGGGCGCGAAGGGTCTGGTTCATGACACTTGCTCGCTCAGTTCACGCAGGAAAGCCCAGGGATAAAGCCCCCGGTAATGGCCATCGCTGAAAAAGAACTGGAGACCACTGACGCCAGACAGTTCCACACGTTCGACACTGATGTCGGCGTCAATCAGGCTAAGTCGGCCAGAGCGTTTTGCCTGCGTGCAGTGTGAGCAGGCGCAGGACTTTCTCAGCATCAAGCAACTCAGCCGCGTGGACAGGCCATCGTGCCAGCTCAGTTCCAGCGCGTTGAGTTTGCGCTTCAGGCGAACTTCTTTGGGGGGAGCAACCAAGGTTTGGTTAGGCATGGGGGCCTCCTACCTGTGTGGACGGGATCACCAGTTCCGGCGCCTCCGGCAGCGGAACATGGCGATCAGGCAATTCCATTGGGCGAGTGCTGCCCAGAGCGGCGGCGGACAGGACCACCAGGGCAAACGATAACGCCCGAAAACAACTCGTTATGACAAGTTGAGGCATGGCTCAGCGCTCCAGGAATTGCATTTTATCGGGACGGTCGACCCACTCCTCAGCTTCCGGTAGCGGCGCGGACGTCGAGTCGATGACCGGCCATATCTGAGCCAAGTCGGCGTTCAACTGGATAAAGTGGCGCTGATCCTCCGGCAGGTCGTTTTCATCGAAAATGGCATCGGCCGGGCACTCGGTGACGCATAGGCTGCAGTCGATGCAAGTTTCCGGATTGATCACCAGAAAGTTGGGGCCTTCGTGAAAGCAGTCCGTGGGACACACATCGACACAGTCTGTGTATTTGCAACGGATGCAGTTTTCGGTAATAACAAAGGTCATGGCGTTCTCCTCTCGGGTCGTTGGCGGATGCCGGGCCAGCCTGGTGCGGAACAGGCTGGCCGGCATCTCAGGCCGCAGCGTCCAGTTTCGAGATGGCCCAGCGGGCCAGCTTGCGCACATCCGGGTCGGGATCGTCGAGAGCGGTCACCACGAAAGGGCGTCCATCACTGTGGGCGATGGTGCCGAGGGCACCGATGGCGGCCTTGCGCAGGTTGCTCATGGCGTCTTTTGAGCATTCTCCCAATACTGGGATGGCATCTGTTGAGCCCAACTTGCCGAGGGCGTCCACCGCCTTTTCACGGACCTGCCATAGTTCGTCCCTGGTGGACTCCATCAGGGCCTGTACCGCTTCCTGATGATCCAGTTTGCCGATGCTGTTGGCGGCCTCGCAGCGCACCTGCCAGTGCTCGTCTTTGAGCAGAGCAATCAGCGCCTGTCCTACCTGTTGCGGGCTGGCGTAGACCAGCGCACCGGTGGCTGCACGGCGTACCTCCGGGTCTTTGTCATGCTGGGCGGTTTCCACAAGGGCGGGCAGGTTCTCCGGCTGTTTCAACCAGCCGATGACGGCCACGGCCTCACGGCGAACACGTGGATCCTCATCGCCGAGCCTCTTCAAGGCAGGCCGCTGGGAGCCCGGGTTCCGCAGAGGCTTTAGGGCCCGAAGGATTCCCGACACCACAAATCCGTCAGTGCTGGATTCCAGAGCTTCCAGCAATGGCGCGGCGGCAGCCGGGTCTTTCAGATCGGCCAGTGCGTGGGCGGCACTGTTGCGTACCACTTCATCGTTATCACTGAGGGCCGCAATCAGGGCGTCCGCCATGTCAGCCGCTTCGAATTCATCCACTACCTTGGCGGCTTCCTGGCGCACGTTGGTGTCCGGGTCATTCAGGGCCTGGATGACCAGTTCAACGGCTTCCGGCTCACCGGAATCCACCAGGTCCATGACGGCGACACGTCGTATACCGGGATCCTCAGAAGTGAGTTTTACGGCAATGGCCTGTAGTTCGGGATCGTCGTAGGTTTTCATGGCTTACCTCAGCGCAGCAGGTAGGGAATGTTGACGGTCACGGCGTCCGTGGGGCAGTCCGCCTCGCAGGGCATGCAGTACCAGCATTCGTCGTATTTCATGTGGGCCTTGCCGGTTTCCTCGTTGATCCACAGCACGTCCAGCGGACACACGTCGATGCACACGGTGCAGCCCTTGTCGGCAATGCATTTGTCCTCGTCAACAATGACGGGAACGCTTGAGTGGTGATTGGCGATAGGCATGTCGGTCTTCCTCTCTCGTCAGAAAATTCTTTGTCAGGGGAAGCCTTCCAGGAGGCGTCCGCAGAGTTGCGTTATTCGTTAGCCGCTTTCTGGACCCGCATCTTGCGGTAGGCGTCTTTTTCTTCACCGAGCGACACCAGGTAGTCCGCAATGGGGCGTTTGCCGCTGGCCATCTGGCCGTCTTCGTCTTTGAACAGGCGGCTGTGGTAGAACCATTCACCGTCGTCCTGATCCGGAAAGTCCACGCGGTAGTGGTAGAGCCCCCACCGGGATTCGGTGCGGTAGAGAGAGGCGCGGGCCGCCATTTCGGCGCAGTCGATGATGGATTGCACTTCCATGGCTCTTAGCAGTTCATGGGGATCCCGGGCGCAGAGCTGAGGCACATCCTCGCGTACCGCGAGAATCCGCTCCAGGCCGATTTCCATTTTCTTGGTCACCTTGGGTGGCTGCAGGTAATCGTTCACCAGGCGGCGCACTTTGTACTCCATCTGCTCTGGAGGAATACCGTCAGCTCGTTTCATAGGTGCCTGGATACGCTCC
This sequence comes from Marinobacter sp. B-12, assembly GCF_056857915.1. Classification (NCBI taxonomy): domain Bacteria; kingdom Pseudomonadati; phylum Pseudomonadota; class Gammaproteobacteria; order Pseudomonadales; family Marinobacteraceae; genus Marinobacter; species Marinobacter sp. B-12. The sequence goes on from NZ_JBSXOB010000054.1 coordinate 47,302, forward strand.
AGTTCCCGGATGATGAAGTCCTCGTCGAGTTCTGGTTCGCTTCGTGATTTCACGAATTCAACGGCGCTTTCACCGCAAATCTGTCCGTAAACGAAGGCGCCCAGCATGTAGTTATGGGCCACGCTGGCCATGTCGCCAGCGCAGTAAAGGCCGGGCACGGTGGTGGCGCCGGTTTCATCGGTCCAGACGCCGGAAGCGGAGTGGCCGGAGCAAAAGCCCACTTCGGAGATGTGCATTTCCACCATGCGCTGGCGGTAGTTCACGTCTCGGCCTTCGTGGAAGCGGCCGCGGGTGGGGCGTTCGTTGGTGTGCAGAACAGTCTCAATTTCCTGGATGGTTTCTTCAGCCAGGTGGTCCAGTTTCAGGAACACCGGGCCGGTGCCGGATTCCAGCTCCTTGAAGAACTCCAGCATCATCTGGCCGGACCAGTAATCGCACTCGATAAAGCGCTCGCCAAAGGCGTTGGCGGTGAAGCCCCCCAGTGGGCCGGTCACATAGGCACAAGCCGGGCCGTTGTAGTCCTTGAGCAACGGGTTTACCTGGAAACATTCCAGGTTTGCCAGGTCCGCGCCGGCGTGATAGGCCATGGCGTGTCCATCACCGTTGTTGGCCGGGTTTTCATAGGTGCCGAACAGGTAACCGGACGTTGGCAGGCCCAGGCGGCCAGCGGCACCGGTAGCCATGATCACGGCTTTGGCGCGAATGATGATGGGTTCCGCCGTGCGTGTGTTCACTCCGATCATGCCGGCGATCTTGCCGTCCGGGTCTTTCAACAGACGCGTAGCCGTGTAGCGGTTCTCGATCTGTACCCGGTTACGGCGCAGGCGACGATAGAGGATCTTCTTGACGTTGTGACCCTCCGGCATCGGCAGTACATAAGTACCTAGGTGGTGGACCTTCTTCATGTCGTAGTCGCCGGTTTCGTCTTTCTGAAAATGCACGCCCCAGCTATCGAGCTTCTCTATCATCGGGAACGATCGCGTGGCATAGGCCATCAGTGCGGGTTGGTGGACAATGCCGTCGTTGGCGATGGTGATTTCCTTCACGTACTGCTCGGGAGTGGCGTGGCCGGGCACAACGGCGTTGTTGAGGCCGTCCATGCCCATGGAGATGGCGCCGGAACGTTTGACATTGGCTTTCTCGAGCAACATGACGTTCAGGCCGGGGTCCTGCTCCTTGGCGGTGACCGCCGCCATCGGGCCGGCAGTGCCGCCGCCAATCACCAGAACGTCGGTTTCGATCACAGGGATGTCATTTATTTTCATGGTGCGCTCCTATTTCCGGTCTATCCGGAATTGATATTTGAATGAATCGCCGCGATAGCAGAGGTATTCGAAGTCGATGGGGCGGCCGTCCCGGTTGTGGGTCAGTCGTTCCACTCGCAAGATGGCTTCGCCAGCTTTCAGGTTGAGGTATTGCTGGGTTTCGTTGTCTGCCAGGATGGCGTCCAGGCTGATGTCGGCTCCGCCCAGAGGAATGTCGAACAGGTTCTCCAGCATGGGGAAGATGTCGCCGGAAAGGTCCAGGCTGAACATCTGGCGGCCCACATCCATTGGGAAGTAGCTGTTCTCTATGCAAACGGGGGAACGGTTGAGGTATCTCACCCGCTTGACCTCGACGGTCTCGTCGCCGGGTTGCAGGTCCAGTGCGGCAGCGACCGCTTTGGGTGCCTTCATCTGCTGGATGCTGAGCACACGGGCCGAGGCCTCGTAGCCCTGGGCCGCCATGGCCTCACCAAAACCCTCCAGCCGCTGGACGTTTTGTACCGCCTTGGGTTTGCTGACGAACGTGCCCTTGCCCTGGGCGCTGAACACCAGCCCCTCGTTGTGAAGATCCCTGAGGGCTTGGCGAATGGTGATCCGGCTGACACCAAAGGTGTTCATCATGTCGTTTTCCGACGGCAGTCGCGCATGCACCTCGAAATGACCATCAAGAATCTGCCGGCGCAGGCTGTCACGAATCTGAACGTACAGAGGTAATGGCGAGTGCCCCGCCATTAACTGGGTTACATTGGGCATGGCGTACACTCCCCCTTGTTATGACAAGTTATGGCGAGTTTGGGCGTGTTGAGGCTGAGCTGGTACATGATTCACCCCGCCTTGTTCTGTTGCTGGAAGGCATTGAGTGTTTCCTTTCGAATCAGGTCGAGGCACTGGCGCTTCAGCGCCATGAAGTCGGGACTGGTCAGCAGGGACTGTTCCCTTGGTCTGGGGAGCCTTACGTCGATATCTGCAATGATTTTGCCCGGGCTTGCACTCATCACGACGATCCGGTCGGACAGGAACACGGCCTCATCGATATCGTGGGTGACGAACACCACGGTGTTGTGGAATTCGCCCCAGATGTCCAGCAGGTTCTCCTGCATCATGATTCGGGTCTGGGCGTCCAGCGCACCAAACGGTTCGTCCATCAGCAGCACGCTGGGGTAGTTGGCCAGCGCGCGAGCGATACCAACACGTTGCTGCATGCCACCGGACAGGGTGTTGGGATAGGCATTCGCAAAGGCGGCCAGCCCTACAAGAGAGAGGAATGTGCGGGCAACGCTGTTGGCTTCGTTGTTTCCGACACCCGCCATTAGCGGGCCGAAAGCAACGTTTTCCTGCACTGTTTTCCAGGGAAACAGGGAGTGTTGCTGGAACACCATGCCCCGATCCGGCCCAGGTTCGGTCACTGAGGTGCCGTCAACCTGGACCTCGCCGCATTTCGGCTCGACAAAGCCGGCGATAGCGTTCATCAGCGTGGATTTGCCACAGCCGGAGGGACCCAGAAGGCAGACAAATTCCCCCGGCCGAACCGTAAGGTTGGCCTGCTGGACTGCCACGTGGGGGCCGCTGACGGTGTCGAACACGATGTCTACGTCGCGCACCGAAATGCGGCCTCGTTCGCTTCCGTCTTTTCCGGTTTTGGCACGCAAGCGGCTGTGATCAAGTACCGCGAGACGGTTGTTACTGACAGGGGCATCGCTCATGATCGGCCTCCTTTCGCTTGCCACTTCAGCAGTGGATTACAGGAATAGCGCACGAGCAGCGTGCAAAGGGTGCCAAGCCCGCCGATTGTCAGCATGCCGATGATGATCTGGGGATACTGGATCAGGGTGTAGGAGTTCCAGGTGTAGTAGCCAATACCGTACTGGCCGCTGATGATTTCCCCGGCCAGAAGCGAGAACCAGGCTACGCCCATACCGATTGCGAGACCGGCGACAATGGACGGCATTGCGCCGGGCAGGACCACGTGCCAGAGAATGGCTGTTTTGCTGGCTCCCAGGCTGCGGGCCGCCCGAATGAGTACACTGTTGGTTTGCTCCACACCATGAACGGTGTTCAGCACTACCGGGAACAGCGCACCCAGAAAGGTGATGAAAATGATACTGGACTGCTCGGTCGGCAGCATCAGGATCGCCAATGGAATCCAGGCCACGGCGGGTATGGGACGCAGTAGTTCGATGTAGGGGAGGATGATGTCCTCCGCCCAGCGTGAACGCCCCATGGCCACGCCCAGTACGACGCCAAAGACAACCGCCAACACGTAAGCAATAGCGACCCGCTGAAGGCTGTGGAGAATGTGAAGGTAAAACTCCTGCCCCGTTAGCTCCGAAACCAGCGCTGCGCCAACCACGGAAGGTGCGGGAATGTTGTCGAAGTTGATGTAAAAATGAAAACCGTTGGTAGACGCCAGTTGCCAGAGCACGACGGCGGCGACCAGCGCCAGTGTGCGCACGAGATACCGAGTTCCGGTGGTTTTCATCCACACCCTGGCCGGCAGACGTGATTGGTTGCCGGCCTGCTGCGCCATGGGTAATACCGGTATCGATCCCCGCGCGGTCGAGGGGCCAGAGCTCGCCTGATGCGAGGGCTCGGCGGCTACTGGATCGGTCCTGATTGCAGCGTTACTTTTGCTGTCCATCCTAGTCACTCCTCGGGCCGGAGTGCGCAGACGCCGTGGCCGGGCCTGCGCAACAGAGGCTCAGTGGGCCATGGCGAGAGCATTGCCCGGAACAACCGGGGTACCGCCGTGATTTGCGATATGCTGCTCGGAGTCAGCCTTCTTGAGGAAAGCAACCACCTCTCCATCGTCGCCGCGCACCAGGTAGGCGGCCTTGCCGAAGAGTTTTAGCCCGGTAAGGTTGTCGTAGACGTAGGTGGCATTGATGGCGTCGCCAGAGGCTTCCATCGCGGTCAGCATTTCGGCTACGGAGTCGTAGGTAACGATGCCTTTGTTTTCAAACCAGATTTCGGCGGGTTTGAAGTCCGGATTGTTGGGTTGTGTGACCACCACAGAGTTGACCAGGGCGTCGTAGTCCAGGTCCATGGCCTGGTAGGCAGCACGTAGATAGGTGTCGTCCACCCAGCGGTCGAAATCCAGATCCGGCACGCCAACTTCCCGCTTCAACAAATCCAGGTCGTACTTCATGGCATCGACCCATTCATCCTTGATGCTGGCTTCGGCTGTGGTAATCCCACCTTTGCTGAAGTAGAGGTAGAGGACTTCCTTCTCCACACCGGTCCAATCGGCCACTTTTACAGCCGCTTCCATGGGATTTTCCTGGATCCACTTCTGGGCCTCGAGGGTGGCCTTGAGCACACCTTCTACAACCTCGGGGTACTGCTCAGCGTAGCTCTCGCGAACCACGATGCCGTGGAAGGTGGGAATCTCCGCCTCACTGCCGTCATAGATTTTGCGACCCGTGGCGCGGAACTCCATGATTTCCGACCAGGGGCAGAAGTCCGCATGGGCATCAATGCGCCCGGCCTGAATGTTGGCGGCACCAACGGCGGGGCTCTGATTGACAATCTGGACCTTGTCGCTCAGGCCGGCTTCGCTCAGCGCCTTCAGGGTCATCCCCCAGGCCGCGCTGCCTACCGGTACAGACAGGGTTTTGCCTTCGAGGTCTGCGAGGCTTTGAACGTCGGAACTGATGGGCACCACAATGCCGTTACCCGTGCCTCTTAGGTTGTAGCCGGTCACGGCAATAAATCGGGTTTCCTGTTTCCCCGTTTCCTGGAACTTGGCGCCGTTGACGATCAGGGGGTAGTCTCCCATCACGCCGAATTCCAGCTTGCCGGCCAGCATCTGATTGGTGATGGGTGGTCCAGAGTCGTAATCCCGGTAGACGATGTCGTAGTCCACATCCTCGTATTTGCCTGTGGTGGGCAGGTGTTTTTCCAGCAGGCCCAGTTTCTCCAGCACAATGCCGCCGGAGACGGTGTTGGTCACCATGCTCTGATGGCCGATGCCGACGCGAATGGTTTCTGCGGAGACTGCGCCGGCAGATACAGATAACGCCAGCGATCCACAGAGGGTTATGGTTGCAAGGGTTCTTGAATCTCTCATCGTTTTTTTCCTTCCCGTTTCGTTGCACTTGTACTAACAGGTCATGATCCCTGCTGTAGGTGTTGCACCTGCTGTGCCAGAAAGCGGAAGACAGCTTGGAACACTATGTTTTTATTGCACTTAATAAATTTGATCTGCGGGAATTGATGGAAAATTGAACGATGAGGGTGCGCCCGTGTTTGGTGCGAAGGTGTTTTGGCGGTTCCACGACGGCGCAAAGCGATTTCGGAGTGCTATAACAAGTAGTGCAAGTTTTGCTCAATCGCGACGTGGTTTTGTGTCGTGGTTGGAAATGGTTTTTACTGCAAGAGATTCATAAACGTCTGGAGGAATGGCGATGGCCCGATTCAGCGATGGACTGCTCGCTCCGTCTGTGTTGATGTTCGACTGGCATGGCACGCTGGTGGATACGCACGACGCCATGTTCAGCGCCATGGAAGAGATGCTGCCGCAGTTGGAGGATCTGGGCCTGGTGGATCGGCTGTTGCCAGAAGACAAATGTCGCACGTCTGACGATGCCCGCCTGGTGCGTTATATACGGATATTTCGGCGTTTGCATCCGCGCATTCTGGCGGAACGGCGGGTGTCCCGTACGGATATCTTCAATGCCATCTTTGACGATGACAAAGACGCAAAGCTCATCGCCCACAACGCCTACAACGACTGTTACCGTAAGTATTTCGGCAAGGTGCGGCCTTTCCAGCAGGGCGCCTATGAGTACCTGTCGGCGCTGAAGGAAATGGGTATCCGGCTGGCGGTGTCCACCAACCGCAACCGGGAGTTCCTGGACAAGGAGCTGAACATGGTGGACGAGGGGCGTTGGCGCAACCTGTTCGATGTCACCGTCTGTGCGGACGATGTCACTGAGTACAAGCCCGATCCGGAGGTGATTACCCGTGTGCTGGAGAAGCTGGGACTGCCGCTCGACGGGCGGGCCTGGTATGTGGGGGACAGCTACGTGGATATGCTCACGGCCAATCGTGCCGGGGTGTCGGGTGTGTTTTACAACGGCGCTTGCTGGGAGTCGGGTCGGATTGACAGCTGGTTCAGTTATCGCGATGCACCGGCGGCCATTCTGGACAGCTTCGAAGACCTCATTGATCTGCTGGCGCTGCTGGAGCGTCAACAGCCTGATGCTTTTCGGGCGCCGCCCGCAGAAGTCAGGCCACGGCCATACCCCCGCCCGGAACCGCCACAGCCCCGTATTGAGCCTGACTGGCATCCTGCCGTTGTCAGCCTGATCCGCCCTTCGGTGGTGTTGTTCGACTGGCACGCCACGTTGGTGGATACCCTGGACGCCATGTACCACGCGGTGGACGATATGTTCCCGGAATTTGAGGAACTGGGCCTGGTCAGCCGTATGCTGGCACCGGAAGACAGCAAGACCCCGGAAGATGCCCGGCTTGTGGCCTATGTGCGTGAGTTTGCGAAACTGCACCCCAAGGTTCGGGCCGACCGAAAAATCTCTCGTACTGATATTTTCGAAGTGTTGTTTGGTGACGACCAGGAGGCCAAACAGATTGCCCACAAAGCATTCAATCGTCACTACCGCGAGCATTTTGGAACGGTTAAAGCCTTTGAGCCAAAAGTGCAGGCCGTTCTTGAGGGGCTTCGTCGCATTGGTATTCAGGTGGGTGTGATTACCAACCGGGACAGGGAGTTCTTTGAGCATGAACTGGCTGCCGTGGAAGACACCGGATGGACGCACCTGTTCGATGTGGATGTATGCGGTGACGATACGCCGCTGAGAAAACCTCACCCGGACCAGCTTTATCTCGCCGTGCAGAAGCTGGATTACCCGCCGGACCCCAGTGTCTGGTACGTGGGTGACAGCACCACTGACGTCATTGCCGCCAAGCGCGCGGGCATGACGGCGGTGTTTTTCAACGGTGCGCAGTGGGATTTGCCCTGGTTGAACCGGATTTTTCCGGGCACTCACAAACATCCGGACAAGCCGGATGTGGTGGTCAATGACTTTTCGGAATTCTGGGCGCTGGTGCTGGCCTGCGAAATCGGCCCGCCGTAATCTGTTTACTGAGGCGGGAGGATAGAGGCGCAGTGTTAAGTATTTGATACCATGCTGTCCTGCTTTTTAGCTCGTACGAATAACAATAAAGGCTTATGAATGTCTGATGTAAAAACATCGATTCTGGTTGTCGACGACGACCTGGCAATCCGTGAATTGTTGCATGAGCACCTGTCTCGTGTCGGTTACGATGTCATGACCGCAGCCGAAGGCGACAGCATGCGCCGCACTCTGTCAGAGTCGCGGGTCGATCTCATTGTTCTTGATGTCATGTTGCCGGGCGATGATGGTTTTACGCTGTGCCGGGAAATTCGCGAGCACTCGCAAGTGCCGATCATCATGCTGACCGCGAGTTCGGACGAAACCGACCGTGTAGTCGGCCTTGAAATTGGTGCCGACGACTACCTGGCCAAGCCCTTCAGCGCCCGGGAATTGCAGGCCAGGGTCAAGGCACTGTTGCGACGATCCGGGTTCAATCGTGCGGACAATCCCCGGTTCGTGTGCTTCGATCGCTGGCGGCTGGACACCCAGGCCCATGAGCTTGTCTCGGACCAGGGAGAAGCCACGCCGTTGTCCGGCGCGGATTTTTCGTTGTTGCAACTATTCCTGGCACACCCCAACGAAGTCCTGGACCGTGACACCATTTCCGGCGTTACCCGCGGGCGGGAGTCCATGCCGCTGGACCGGGTGGTGGACGTGGCCGTCAGCCGGCTTCGTCAGCGTTTGGGGGACCAGGGGCGCAATCCCCGTCTTATCAAGACTGTGCGTGGAATGGGCTACCTGCTGGCGGCAACGGTGACCCATGGCACAGAATAACGTGGGGGCCCTGGAAACCGGCCGCAAGGTCTGGCGCCTGGTGCCATCGTCGCTTCTCGGGCGCATTCTGCTGCTGACTCTGCTGGCAATGGGCGTTGCCCAGGTCGCCTCCAGCGTGATCTGGGTAGGCACATTCCGCGCCCAACAGGTGGAGGGTCTGGTCAATACCACTCGCAATCTCGCTTCTTCAACGGCTGCCACCACACTGTTCTTCAAGTCGCTACCGTTACAGTACCGGCATATTGTGCTGGACCAGTTGAGGGACATGGGCGGCTCGCGGTTTTTTGTCTCGCTCAACAACAAGCGTATTGAAATGCGTGCCCTGCCAGACAGCGAGCGCAAACAGCTTGTGATGGACGAAGTGGTGTCGGTGCTCAAGAGTCGTCTGGGCAAATCAATCAATCTGCACGTTGAGTTTGTGCACCCGGACGACCTGCGCATCCTCAATACCCAGTTGCCCCTCGACGCGTTACCGGAATCCTGGGCCCACTATGCGCTTACCCTTGGGCCCATAAAACCGCCGGTACTGGTCACTCAGGTGGAAGTTGCCAAGGATGAATGGCTGTACCTGGCCTCATTACTGCCTGCGCCCTATGTCTCGCTGGATGATGAAAGCATTCCCGGCCAGCAGATAGTGTTTATCCTGGTGATGATTGGCGTTCTGTTCCCGGTGCTGGCCTGGTTGGTGCGTCGCCAGACCCGGCCTCTACACAAGCTGGCCAGGGCAGCGCGGGACCTGCCATTGGACGAGCATCAGCCGCCGTTGCGGGAGCAGGGTAGCGCCGAGATCATTGCGGTTACTCGCGGCTTCAACACCATGCATCGTCGCCTGCAAAGCTACATCAGCGACAGGGACCAACTGTTCCGTGCGATTTCTCATGATCTGAAAACGCCGATAACGAGGCTGCGCCTGCGAGCCGATCTTATTGATGATGCCGAGATTCGTGAACGCTTCGAAAGCGATCTTCAGGAACTCGAACTGCTGGTGAAAGGGGCTCTGCAAGGCATGAAGGACACCGATATTCACGAGAATGTGGAACTGGTGGATATAGATACTATGTTGCGCCGAATGGCGGAAGCGTACATGGGTGAGAATCCCAGTGTTGTTGTGGAAGGCGCCTGCACTGCCTACCGTGGTAAACCGCTGGCCCTGAAGCGTTGTCTTGGCAATCTGGTGGACAATGCCATCAAGTATGGGGACAAGGCGACTATCTGCGTGGAAGATTCCTCCGAGCAGCTAACCATCCATGTCCGGGATCACGGGCCTGGCATTCCCGAGGCGGAGTTGGATCGAATTTTTGAGCCCTATTATCGACTCGGCCAGGAGCATCGACGGGGGCACGGACTGGGGCTCGGGATCGCCCGTAACATTGCCCAAACCCATGGTGGGGATCTCAGGATCGCGAACTGGTCCGGTGGCGGCCTGGACGTGACGCTCACGCTTCCCCGCCACTGACAGCGTTATGTAACAACCGTGTTACATCGGTCTTTCAGTTTGATACGTTCCTGTTTCGGGTATTGCCATAGACTCCAATGTTGCCAATACAACAAAAACAAGGAGTCAAGATGAATACCAGTAGTATGTATTGTTCTGCCCCGACCGTGGGCACCAAGCCAGTTCGCCTGCTGACCGTTGCTGTACGCGTGGTCTCATTGGGGTTGCTTGTCAGTCAGGCTCATGCCCAGGAAAGTGTTGAAGAGCGCTTGGCCGCCCTGGAAGCACAGTTGGCGGAGGTGGAGCCCCATGCCCGGGGCGAACAGGGCTTCTCCTTCAACACCTACGCTCGTTCCGGACTGCTGCTAAACAGCGATGGCAAAAGTGCCCCTGGCAGCCCCTACCTGACCCCCGCCGGTTCCGTTGGCGGTGCTGTGGGCCGGTTGGGGAATGAACCGGACACCTACCTTGAGGCCATCCTCAATTACAAAACGGTGGCGGATAACGGCACCAGGGCCCATTACCGCTTGATGATTGCCGATGCTACAACCTCCAGCAACGACTGGACTGCCGATGATGGCTCCCTGAGCGTGCGTCAGGCCTATGTCCAGTTCAGTAACCTGGCCAGCTTCACGGGTATCTTTGAGGACGCTTCGATCTGGGCCGGTAAGCGATTTGACCGCGACCTGGATTTCAACATCCACTGGCTCGACAGCGATATCGTCTTTCTCGGAGGCACCGGCGCCGGTATCTACGACGTAACCTTCAGCGAGTCGGTGACGTCCAACTTCTCTCTATACGGGCGCAGCTTCCTGGACTTCCCGTCCGACCTCAACACCACGGACGGCACCTCGGACACCGATAACCTGATCCTTACCGCCAATAACTATTTTGGCAGCGTGCAGTGGCTGATCAACGGTATGTCTGCCGCAGACAACGATGAGCGTGTTGTCGGGGGTGTTATGGAGGCGGCCGACAGCGGTGTGCAAACCATGCTGGCGTACCACGGCGACAGCTTTTTCGGGGTCTCCGCGGGCAGCTTCAAAGTGGCGTTGCTTCACGGCCAGGGTCTGGGTGCTGAGGTCAAGAACATCGGCGCCGATGGCAATCTGCACGAAGATGCCGTCAGCACCCGAATAGCGGCCTACGGTACCACTCGACTGGGCGACAGTTGGCGAATCGCCCCGGCAATCATGGCGGAAACCAGCAAGGACCGTTATGTAGAAGGGGACGAGTACCAATGGCTGACCTTTGACACCCGCCTGGCCAACGAACTGGGCGCCAACTTTGAGATGCAGTACGAAGCCTCCTGGCAGGTGATGGACCTTCAAACCGAAGGCTATGAAGGTCGTGGTGACGTGGAAGGCGACTACGCCCGCTTTACTATCGCACCGACGTTCAAACCTCAGGTCGGCGGCTTCTGGAACCGCCCGGAAATCCGTGTCTTCGCCAGCTACTCCACCTGGGACGATGAGCAGAACCGCTACGACGGCGGCGATGCCCTGGGATAGGAAGACTTTGGCGGCAGCCAATGGACCTTTGGTACCCAGATGGAAGTCTGGTTCTGAGCCTGACAAACGTCTCCACGACAAGAATAAGGAGTCATTATATGAAATCGTTCAAGCGTCATCTTACGGCCCTGGCGGTCTCCGCCGCCCTGATGCCAACAGCGGCCGTTCAGGCCGGCGAAGTCGAGGTTCTCCACTGGTGGACCGCTGGCGGTGAAGCGCGCGCTGCGGCCGCCCTCAAGAAAATGATGGAAGAGCAGGGCCACACCTGGAAGGACTTTGCGGTGGCCGGTGGCGGTGGTGAAGCCGCCATGACCGTCCTTAAAACCCGCGCCGTCTCTGGCAACCCGCCCGCCGCGGCTCAGATCAAAGGCCTGGACATTCGTGAATGGGCGGAACTGGGGTTTCTGACCAGCCTGGACAGCGTCGCTGACGCTGAGAATTGGGATCAGCTTATACCTCCGATGATTTCCGACGTTATGAAGTATGAAGGCGAGTACGTGGCCGTGCCGGTTAACGTACACCGGGTAAACTGGCTGTGGGTCAACCCGGAGGTCATGAAGGATGTCGGTGTCGAGGTGCCCACCACATTGGACGAGTTCTTCGAAGTGGCCGACAAGCTCAAGGCCGAGGGGTATATTCCCCTGGCGCATGGTGGCCAGCCGTGGCAGGACGCAACCGTTTTCGATGCCGTGGCACTTGCCGAGCTTGGCCCCGATGATTACCGCAAGGCGTTTGTCGACCACGACATGGATGTGATCAACAGCGCCAAAATGGAAGAAGTCTTCGCACAGTTTGCCAGGGTCATGAGTTATGTCGATGATGATGCGGCGGGCCGTGACTGGAACACCGCCACTGGCATGGTGATTCGCGGTGAGGCGGCCATGCAGATCATGGGCGACTGGGCCAAGGGCGAATTCACCGCCGCAGGCCTGACGCCGGGAGAGGATTACGTGTGTGCGCCCGCTCCGGGCACAACCGGGCAGTTCACCTTCAACGTGGACTCGTTTGCGATGTTCACGCTGTCCGAGGAGGAAGACATCAAGGCCCAGAAGGACCTCGCCCGAACCATTCTGGAACCGGAGTTCCAGACCCTGTTCAACCAGAACAAGGGCTCAATCCCGGTTCGTACCGACATGGACATGAGTGATTTCGATACCTGTGCCCAGGCATCGATGGAAACCTTCAAGTCCAGTGCCGACGATGGTGGTCTGGTTCCGAGCTTCTCCCACGGGCTGGCTACCACCAGCTACATCCAGGGCCAGATCTTCGATGTGGTCACCAACTTCGTAAACTCCAACAACCCGGACCCGGCAAAAACCACGGACCAGCTGGCAGCCGCCATCCAGTCCGCCATGTAATGCCGTATCAGGCCGCCCGGTGGGCGGCCTTCGGGTTTCTTCAGGGGATTCCTCATGGAACACACTCAACGTCGCCCCGCCGGGGTGGCCAGGGCATTGTCTGGCCTGATGGATGGCCTGCAGCGCTGGTTACCAAAATTGGTGGTGGCCCCGACCTTCCTGCTGGTTGGTATCGGGATCTATGGCTACATGCTATGGACGGGCGTGCTGTCATTTACCAATTCCAGCTTCCTGCCCAGTTACAATTTCGTTGGCCTTGAGCAATACGCCAAGCTGATGGAGAGCGAGCGCTGGATCGTCGCTTCATGGAATCTGGCGATCTTTGGTGGGCTCTTTATCGGCATCTGCCTGTTGATCGGTGTGGTGCTGGCGATATTCCTGGATCAGCGTATCCGCCAGGAAGGCGCGATCCGAACGATTTATCTCTACCCCATGGCACTGTCCATGATTGTCACCGGCACCGTATGGCGCTGGATTCTTAACCCTCGCCTGGGTCTGGAAAAACTGATGCACGACTGGGGCTGGACGTCCTTCAGCTTCGACTGGTTGGTGAACTCCGACTTTGCCATCTACACCATCGTGATGGCTGCAGTCTGGCAGGCTTCCGGCTTTGTTATGGCGCTGTTTCTGGCCGGGCTGCGGGGCGTCGACTCGTCGATTATCCGTGCTGCTCGGGTGGATGGCGCCAGCCTGCCGGTGATCTACTGGAAGATCATCCTGCCGTCCCTGCGGCCGGTGTTTTTCAGCTCTGTGATGGTACTGGCCCACATCGCCATCAAGAGTTTTGACCTGGTAATGGCCATGACGGCGGGTGGTCCAGGCTATTCCACCGATCTGCCGGCGGTGTTCATGTACGCCCATACCTTTACCCGTGGCCAGATGGGGCTGGGTTCTGCCAGCGCCATGCTGATGCTGGGGGCCATCCTCGCGTTGCTGGTGCCCTACTTGTATTCCGAACTGAGGGAGAAACGCCATGACTGATATAGTTCGTACCGGCTTTCGTCCCAGCCGCATCGCCATCTATGGGGTGCTGCTCCTGGCCTGCCTGGTGTATCTGGTTCCGTTGATCGTGATGTTGATCACCAGTTTCAAGACGCCCATGGATATCCGGTCCGGCAACCTGCTGGCACTGCCCACCGACTGGACAACCATCGGTTGGACCAAGGCCTGGTCCGAGGCTTGTACCGGTGTGCAGTGTGAAGGCGTAAAAGGCTATTTCTGGAACTCGTTCAAGATGACGGTGCCGGCGGTGATGATTTCCACCTTGCTGGGCGCCTTTAACGGTTACGTGCTGTCGAAGTGGAAATTCAAGGGCTCAGACTTGTTGTTCGGCATGTTGCTCTTCGGCTGTTTTGTGCCGTTTCAGGTGGTGCTGCTGCCCATGGCAGCTACTCTGGGCAAGCTGGGCATGGCCAATACCACCGCTGGATTGGTACTGGTCCACGTGATCTACGGGGTGGCCTTCACCACGCTGTTTTTCCGCAACTATTACGTGGCCATTCCCGACGCTTTGGTAAAGGCAGCCCGGCTCGACGGCGCCGGCTTTTTCACCATCTTCTTCCGCATCTTTCTGCCCATGTCCACTCCCATCTTCATGGTGTCGCTGATCTGGCAGTTCACCCAGATCTGGAACGATTTCCTGTTTGGCGTGGTGTTCGCCAGTGGCGACAGTCAGCCGATAACGGTCGCCCTGAATAACCTGGTGAACACCAGTACCGGGGTGAAGGAATACAACGTGGATATGGCCGCCGCCATGATTGCCGCCCTGCCAACGCTGGTGGTCTATATCGTGGCCGGAAAGTACTTTATACGCGGCCTGACGGCCGGCTCGGTTAAAGGGTAAAACAACATGTCACAACTTGAACTGCGGGACATCCGCAAAACCTATCCTGGGGCTCTCGATGAGACTCTCAAAGGTATCAACATTGACATCGCCTCCGGTGAGTTCCTGACCCTGGTCGGGCCCTCGGGTTGCGGCAAGTCAACACTGATGAACAGCATCGCCGGCCTGGAGTCTATTACCGGTGGGTCGATTGTGGTGGAAGGCAAGGATATATCCACCATGGAGCCGAAGGTCCGGGACATCGCCATGGTGTTCCAGTCCTACGCGCTGTACCCCACGATGTCGGTGCGCGAGAACATTGCCTTCGGCCTGAAAATCCGTGGTATGCCAAAAGACGAGATCCAGCAGGAAGTGGAGCGGGTCGCCGATCTGCTGCAGATTTCCGCGTTGCTGGACAAGAAACCGGCGCGGCTTTCAGGCGGTCAGCAACAGCGGGTCGCCATGGGGCGCGCGCTGGCTCGCAAGCCGAAGATTTATCTGTTCGACGAGCCGCTGTCCAACCTGGACGCCAAGCTGCGGGTGGAAATGCGCACCGAAATCAAAAAGCTGCATCAGCGTCTGAAAACCACCATCGTGTACGTCACCCACGACCAGATCGAAGCCATGACCCTGGCGGACCGGATAGCGGTGCTTAAAGACGGCGAACTGCAGCAACTGGGTACACCGAAGGAAGTCTACGACACCCCGGAAAACCTGTTTGTCGCCGGTTTTATGGGCTCGCCGTCCATGAGTTTTATTAACGTGACGGTAGAGCAGGAAGGGCCGGGTCTGGTGGTTAACGTTGAGGGCAGCGATGGTCGGAAGCTTGCCCTGCCAGTGCCGGATTACCTGCAGGGTTGGGTCGGTAAACAGGTGGTGCTGGGTATCCGCCCGGAGCATATAAGCCAGCCGGACGAACAGAAAAGGGATAGCGAGATGGTGGCCGAAGCCCGTTTTACGGTGGAAGTGACTGAACCCACCGGGCCGGACATCCTCGCCGTTATTCGCCTCAATAATGTTGATGTGCAGTGCCGACTGGACGCGGAACACCCGGTGAACTGGGGGGAAGAGGCAGAGCTGATGTTCGACATGAGAAAGGTCGTGTTTTTCGATCCCGACAGCGAGAAGCGCATTCGCCCATAGTCGCCACAGCCCCTCTCTTTGTTCAGAGCTGCTCCAGATGTGCCAGCAAGTCGTCGGCACGCCGGAGCAGCGCCTCCCGCCGCTCCGGTTTTTGTTTGTCCCAGTTGCGGTACATCATGCCCATGCGCGGATTGTTGGCAAAGTCGTCCCGGTGGCGGTTGATGAAATGCCAGTAGAGTGCGTTGAAGGGGCAGGCGTCTTCTTCCGTGGCCTTGTTGACCTTGTAGTGGCAGTTACTGCAGTGGTCCGACATGCGCTGGATATACTTGCCGCTGGCGGCATAGGGTTTCGACCCGAGGTAGCCACCGTCTGCGTGCATCACCATGCCCAGCACGTTGGGTAGCTCCACCCAGTCGTAGGCGTCCGCGTACACCGCCAGGTACCAGTCGCAGATTTCCTCGGGTTTGACGCCGGCCAGCAACGCGAAATTACCGGTCACCATCAGCCGCTGGATATGGTGTGCATAGGCGTTGCGGCGGGTAGCATCAATGGCTTTGTGCATACAGCGCATTTTGGTGTCCCCGGTCCAGTAGAACCAGGGCAGGGAACGGGTATTGCCAAGCCGGTTTTCCCGTGCGTAACCCGGCATGTGCAGCCAATAGATTCCGCGCACAAACTCGCGCCAGCCCAGGATCTGGCGAACAAAACCCTCCACAGCATTAATCGGCGCACGCCCCGAATACCAGGCCTGTGCCGCTGCTTCGCAGACGGCCAGTGGATCCAGCAAACCGCAATTGATGTAGGGCGAAAGGATGGAGTGAAACAGCCAGTCTTCATTGTCGGACATGGCATCCTGAAAGTCGCCGAAACAGGGCAGGGCGAAATCGATGAAGTACGCCAGCGCCTGCTCCGCGTCCTCGTGGGTGACGGCAAAGTGAAAATCCTCCGTGGTGCCGAAGTGTTCGGTAAAGTGTTGCTCTACCAGCTCAATCACCTGCTGAGTCACCTTGTCGGGCTCAACGCGAAAGGAGGCCGGGGCCGCCGGTTTTCCCGTCCACTTGCGGCGGTTGTCGGCGTCGAAATTCCATTCGCCGCCCTCAGGCGTGCTATCTGGTGTCATCAATAAGCCGGTTTTTCGTCGCATTTCCCGGTAGAAGAATTCCATTCGCAGCTGCTTACGTCCCTCTGCCCAGTCCGAAAACTCCTGTTTGCTGGCGATAAAACGTGTATCTGGCCGGATCTCCACCGGCACACCCAGGCGCTCATGCCACTGGCTGATCAGCTCGTGTAATCTCCACTCGCCGCACTCTGTGGTGATCACTTTGTCAGTGCCTGTCTCTTTGAGCTGATTGGCGATGACAGCCTCGAGACTTTGGGATTCGTTGTCGGGGTGGTAGGTCTGGTAGTGGACCCGCCAGCCGTCAGCCTCCAGCCGCTGGGCAAAATGCCGCATGGCGCTGAACAGCAGAATCAGTTTCTTCTTGTGGTGATTGGTGTAGCTGGCTTCGTCATGGACTTCCGCCATTACCACCACGTCCTGATCCCTGTCAGCGTCACCAAGTGCGCTGATATCCGTTGTCAGTTGGTCGCCGAGTATCAGAATCAGGTTCGCCATAGTTTCGGTGACTTCTCTCTCTAAGGGGGTAAGCAGAATACGCCATGAAGACAAGGGTGGTTCAGGTGGCAGGTTGATAAAGGCTGGTGATCGGTGAACTGATCCGCATCAAGATGCCTGGGGAGCAGTTCTTATAAACTGGTCGCAACCCTTGGCTTGACCAATCCTTTGACGTTCAGAGTTCTAACTATGGCTTCCATTCCCGCACGTGCATCCACTGAATCCATTCTCCCAGAATTCATTTGGGATGAAGCGCTCATCCGGCGTTATGATCTCAGTGGCCCGCGCTACACGTCCTATCCGACGGCGGTGGAGTTCAACCAGCATTACCCGGTGAAGGACATGTTCAAAGCGGCAGCCCGCAGCAAGGCCAGTGGCAGGCCGCTGTCTCTTTATACGCATCTGCCTTTTTGCGCACATCTTTGCTACTACTGTGCCTGCAACAAAGTGATTACCAGAAAGCGCCACAAGGCGATTCCATACGTGGAAAGGTTGCTGAAGGAGGCTGCGATACAAGCCCGGTTTTTCGGGGCAGACCGGCCTGTGAAGCAATTGCATTGGGGCGGGGGTACGCCCACCTTTCTGCCGAGCGATGTCATGGCACACCTGATGGCCGGTTATGGCGAACTATTCAACCTGCAGACCGATGAAGATCGCGACTACAGCGTGGAAATTGACCCGCGAGAGGTCGACCTGGACACCCTGCCTACGCTCCGGGAGCTGGGTTTTAACCGTATCAGCCTGGGTGTGCAGGATGTGAATCTCCAGGTTCAGCAAGCGGTCAATCGCATTCAGCCTCGCGAGATGACCGAGTTGGTATTGAATGAAGCCCGCCGTATCGGCTTCCGCTCCATCAACCTGGACCTGATTTACGGCCTGCCGTACCAGACACCGGAGAGCTTTTCCGAAACCCTGGAAACAGTCATCGAGATGTCACCGGACCGTCTGTCGGTGTTCAGTTATGCTCACCTGCCAGATCGGTTCTACCCCCAAACCCGCATCATCGCGGATACGTTGCCCACCCCACAGCAGAAGCTGTCCATCCTGCACAACACCATCAACCGATTGCTGGAGGCGGGGTACGAATACATCGGCATGGACCATTTCGCCAAGCCGGATGACAGTCTGGCAGTGGCACAGCGAGAAGGCCGGCTGCACCGTAATTTCCAGGGGTATACCACCCATTCCGATTGCGACCTGGTGTCGTTGGGTGTGTCCGCGATTGGCCAGACTGACGACGCCTACTTTCAGAACAACCACGATCTGCCGTCTTGGGAAGCGTCTATTGATGCGGGCCAGCTTGCCATTACCAAAGGCGTAAATCTGACCCGGGACGACCGCATACGCCGCTGGGTGATTGGCCAACTGATCTGCCAGTTCCGGCTTGATCGAAAGTTATTCGCGGAAGTGTGGCAGGAAGATCTGGATCGTTACTTCACCGATGAGCTGAACCGCCTGAAGCCTATGGTTCAAGATGGGCTGATTGCGGATGATGGCAGTGTTCTTCAGGTTCAGCCCGCAGGTCGGCTGCTGATTCGGGC
The DNA here is from genome assembly GCF_056857915.1 of Marinobacter sp. B-12. Classification (NCBI taxonomy): domain Bacteria; kingdom Pseudomonadati; phylum Pseudomonadota; class Gammaproteobacteria; order Pseudomonadales; family Marinobacteraceae; genus Marinobacter; species Marinobacter sp. B-12. The sequence continues at coordinate 65,840 of NZ_JBSXOB010000054.1, forward strand.
CATTTGTCAGATCTTTGACCTTTACCGAAAGAAGGGTGCGAGCCAGCGGTTCTCGCGAATTATCTGATCCGGCCGGTCCCTGAAGGGCGGTGTGATGCCTGGCGCCATTTCCTGGCATCTTCTCCACCGGCTTTCAGCGGGACTACATTGGGCTGCAGCCACTCAAGTCCGGGGGTAGGCGAGCCTTAGCCCCCGGTCATATTCATAAACCGAAGAATCTGGACATCACCCTCGGTGGAAAAGTGATGGCGCTCCGGTTTCAGGTCCATGGCATTGATGATGGCTTCACGGAGTTTGTCGTCGGTTTCCGGATGGCCGCGTAGCACGCGGCGAAGATCAACGGAATGCTCATTGCCCAGGCACAGCAGCAGGCGGCCTTCCACCGTGACCCGAACGCGGTTGCAGGTGGAGCAGAAATTGTGGGAATGGGGCGAGATGAAACCGACCCGAACGTCGCTGTCAGGCATGCGGTAGTACCGGGCGGGGCCGCCGGAATCCTCCGGTGTGGGAACCAGTTCATGGCGCTGGCTGATGATATCGCGCACTTCGTCGCTGGTGCATAGCACCTGCCCGCGATCATGATCGGAAATCTCACCCAGTGGCATTTCCTCGATGAAGGTAATGTCCACCTTCTTTTTGCGGGCAAACTCCACCAGCTCTGGTACTTCCTGATCGTTGCCGCCTTTCATGACAACGGTATTGAGTTTGATGCCCTCAAACCCCGCTTCTTTTGCGGCGTCTATACCCTCAAGAACCTGGGCAAGCCGTCCGGTGCGGGTGATGCGGCTGAACTTCTCGGCATCCAGGGAATCCAGGCTGATATTCAACCGTTTGAGCCCGGCCTTGCGCAGTGGCTCTGCCATGGTGGGCAACTGGCTGCCATTGGTGGTCATGGCAAAGTCCCGCAGGCCAAATGTGCCGATTTCCTTGACCAGTTCCAGAATGCCCCGTCTTACAAGCGGCTCTCCCCCGGTCAACCGAATCTTTTCGGTGCCCAGGGATACGAAGGTCTTTGCCACCTGGGCAATCTCTTCAAGCGTCAGCACCTGCTGCCGCGGCAGGAAGGTCATCTCCTCGGCCATGCAGTACACGCACCGGAAATCGCAGCGGTCTGTGACGGACAGACGCACATAGTTGACGGTGCGACCAAAACGGTCTGTCAGCGTGGCGTTGGGCATGGGTAAATTCCCCGTCTGGCTTTGTATACAACAAGCATAACCAATGTGTGGCGAATAACCCAACCCAATATCGACAAAAGAACCATTCGGGCGTAAGAACCGGTTTCATGAGTTCTGCGTATACAAGTATCGGTTTGGCCACTTTCGGTGTGAACCTGATCGATGACTTATTGGAGTTGATGAATGCATATCACCCGTTACACCGATTACTCCCTGCGTGTTCTGGTTTACCTGGCGGTGCAGGGTGATGAGCTGGTGACCATCCAACAGATTGCCGACAGCTATGAGATCTCCAGGAATCACCTGATGAAAGTCGTTCATCAACTCAACAAGAAAGGCTACATCGAAACCGTTCGTGGCAAGAAAGGAGGGATGCGCCTGCAAATGGCACCGGGGGACATTAACGTTGGCACCCTGGTCAGGGAAACCGAACAGGACCTCAGTGTTGTGGAATGTTTTGCCTCCGGGGATGCCTGCCGCATCACGCCGGTCTGCGGATTGAAATCGATGTTCGGCGAGGCCTTGGCGGCATTCCTGGAGGTGCTGGACCGATACACGCTGGCCGATATTATTCACGACCAGCATCGCCCTCAGTTGCTACGACTTTTGCAGATCGCTTAACCCACCGCCCGGTTGCTGAATTCCGGTAGCAGCCGGTTGCGCATCCGGTCCGGTAGTGAATAGCCGAAAATGCGTTTCAGCACGGTTGAATACTGTTTTGCAAAGGTGCCGGTGTTGTACGGAATACCGTGTTTCTTGCACACCGCCTGAACCTTCTCCGAGATTTCGGGATAGCGGTGGGCCGGCAGGTCCGGGAACACGTGATGTTCGACCTGATAGCTCAGGTGACCGCTCAACAGGTGCACCCACTTCCCGCCGGTAAAGTTGCTGGAGCCCGTTAGCTGGCGCAGGTACCAGTGGCCCTTGCTCTCACCTTCGCATTCTTTCTCGGTAAATGTCTCTGCATCCTGGGTAAAGTGACCACAGAAAATGACGGTGGACGACCACAGGTTACGGATCAGGTTGGCGCCAATGTTGCCCGCCAGCACCACGGGGGCCACCGGAAAGGTAATCAACGGGAAGAACACATAGTCCTTGAACGCCTGACGCCCGCCCTTGCGGAAGAAGTCCTTCAGGAACGGTATCTTTTCCCGTACCGAAATTTCCCGGCGGTGGATTCGTTCAGACTCCAGTTCATGCAGCCCCACCCCCCACTGGAAGAACACGCTCAGCAGAACGTAGTTGATGAACTGCAGGGTATGGGCCGGCTTCCATTTGTCGTCGTCGCTCAGGCGGAGCAGGGCGTAGCCGTAATCCCGGTCCTTGCCAATGATATTGGTGTAGGTGTGGTGCTCGTAGTTATGGGTGCGGCGCCAGGAATCGCCAGTGCACACGGTATCCCACTCATAGGTCTGGGAGTGGAGTGACGGGTCGTTCATCCAGTCATACTGGCCATGCATGACGTTGTGACCGATTTCCATGTTCTCGATAATCTTGGAGATGCCCAATGCCGTGGTGGCCGCCAGGAATACTGGCGGGATAAACCCAAAGGGCATCAGCACCCGGCCACCGATTTCGAGGGATCTGTGAAGCCGAACGATCCTGCGGATGTAACGGGCGTCTCGTTCGCCGAGATCGGAGATCACCTGGTCACGAATGGTGTCCAGGTCTTTTTCAAGCTCTTTCAGTTGTGTTTCGTTCATCGTCTTCATGGTGACTCCTTGCAGAATGGTCGAACCATGTCTGCGAATAATGGGTTCAGGCGTTGTGGTGGGGCCGGTCAAAGTTCAACAGACACCGGCCCACTCGGAACAGACACACAAAGCTGAATGGTTTCCTCGCCCGGGCCGGAAGCTTTCCCGGTCAGGCGGTTGATCACAGTGCCGCTGGTCTTGCGGCAACTGCACTGGTGACAGATGCCCATGCGGCAGCCGTAACGTGGCGACAGTTTCGCGGCCTCGGCAATGTCCAGCAGTACTGCATCGCCTTCGGACGAGATATCCAGGTTGCTGCGTTGGAAATGCACCGCTCCTCCGAGGGTTTCGGTGTCAAGATGTGCGGAGGGTGCGGAGAAGAAGGTGCTGTGAATGCGGTCTTCGCCAATACCCCGCCGAAACAGCAGATCGTTGGCCAGGTCCATGAGCCCTTTCGGTCCGCAGAGGTAGCACCGTCGGGCCGCAATGCCGGGAACTTCATCCAGATGTTGCTCGCTGAGGAACCGGGGCGGCTGGGTGTCGTTGGTGGCAAACACCTTCAGGGTAAAGGCCGGCCAGCGACTGGCCAGTGCGTGCAGCTTTTCCGCAGCAATCACATCCGCCTGGGTGCGCACGAAATACAGCAGGGTCACCGGCGCCCGGTAGTCGGACGCCGCCATGGTTTCCAGTTGGCTCAACACCGGGGTGATACCGCTGCCGCCAGCGATGTATAAGGCCGGCTCCTGGGGATCGGGAATCCGGAAATCCCCGAACGCCTCTCCCAATCCGATGACCGCACCGGGCTCCAGATGGTCGTGCATCCAGTTGGTCACCAGGCCACCGGGAAGTCGTTTGATGGTCAGGGTAATGGTGCCGTCTGCGCGCCATTGAATAGGCGAGCTGGACAGGCTGAAGGTTCGGTTGCGACGCACACCGTCGACATCAATGCCAATATTGACGTGCTGGCCAGCGGCAAAGCCTTTCCAGCGCCCGGCCGGCGCCAGGACAAAGGTTTTGGTGTCGGCGGTTTCGTTGTGGATGGCCTTCACCCTGGCCGGCGTGTACTGCCGTACCCACATGGGGTTGATGCGCTCCAGCAGGGGGTCGAAAAAGGCAGCCGGGTCGTCCCGGTTAAAAAGCTGCCTGCCCAGCCAGTGCAGGGTCGGTGACGTTTCCAGTACCGATATCATGATCGCGCTCCTTTGCACTGATGTGTACAAGTGTTCACTAATGTGTACGACTGTACACATCGAAGCGTTGGGCGGCAATCAAGCCATTAACATTGTCCTCTAATGACAAGTTCGGGTTATTTTTAGCGTGGGTCTGTGTACACTTGTTGGCTTGTGATCAACCGATGAGCTAATTCCAGGTCATGGCAGACAAACAACGACGTAAGCCGGGTGAAACCCGCGAAAAACTAATGGGCGCGGCCCTGGCCCTGGTAGGGAAGGGGCGGCACTTTGCCAGCCTGGGCATCCGGGAAGTCACCCGGCAGGCAGGCGTGGTGCCGACGTCGTTTTACCGGCATTTCCGCAACATGGATGACCTGGGATTGCAGTTGGTGGACGAATTGGGGCTGGTGCTTCGACGCATGATGCGTGAGGCGCGGGCGAACGTATTGCAGGCGGACAAACTGATCGACGAATCGGTCGGTATTTTTATCACTCACGCCCGCAATAATCGCAGTTTTTTCATGTTTATGGCCCAGGGGCTGGCGGGGGAGAGCCGGGCGGTACAGGAAGGCATTCGCAGCGAAATGCGCTATTTTGCCAGCGAATTGGCCAATGATCTTCGGCGTCTGAAAGTAGCTGATCACCTGAGCGACGCCGATCTCGATCTCACCTGTGATCTGGTGGTGCGCAGTGTTGCCTTCAGCCTGACGGACATTCTGGGGATTTCTCCCGACGACGAATATCAGGAAGAACAGGTGCGGCAGCGAACCGCACGCTTTCTACAGCTGATTTTTGTGGGCGCAGCCAACTGGAAGAGTCAGTCATGAGCCCACGTGGTGTTCCGGGTCACATGACGCTTTCGGCATCCTTGTAGAGGGATCGCACAGGCTGAGCGAACACCTGTCGTACCATGGGCTCGAAGTAGGAAAGAGGTAACGTTTCCGCATCAGGGTCGAATGCGGGTGAGTCATACTTGTGAACAAACTCGATGGTGCGTTCGAAGTGTGGGTGGTCCCGGTACTGGTCTCTCATATCCCGGTTCATACCAAGATAGTGAAAGAAGAAGTAGCCCTGAAAGATAGCGTGATGCTTTATCATCCAGTGATTAGCGTCGCTGACGAATGGTTCCAGTAGCACTGCGGCGACATCTGCATGGTTATAGGTGCCCAAAGTGTCACCAATATCGTGTAGCAGGGCGCAAACTACGTATTCGTCGTCTTTTCCATCCTGGTGCGCCAATGTGGCCGTTTGCAGGCAGTGCGTCAGCCGGTCAACCGGAAAACCACCAAAGTCGCCTTCCAGCATTTTGAGGTGCGATAGAATCCGATCTGGCAGGGCTTTGGCGAATTCCCCGAATGAAGACGCGATGATCTGCCAGTCTTCGGCCTTGCCGTCTTTCATATGAGTGAATGTGGCCTGGTTCTTTGTCGGTTGGCTCATCCTGTTCTCTCCCTTATTCCCGGAAACTGGCATCAATGCGGTCGAGCTTGCGAAGCAGGCCCGGCCAGGCCAGCTTGCCGCCCAGGCCTTTGGTTACCTGGTCTGCCTGTTGCCTGATGGTGTCTACAATGCCGGCAGGAATTGGCGTCAGTGGGCGATCGCCCGATAGTGCCCTGATTTGAATCTGACAGGACGTTTGCAGTATGTACATGGCCAGGAAGGCATCGGGAATACTGGTGCCGGTAGTAAGCAGGCCGTGGTTGCGAAGAATCATGAAATTGGTATTGCCGAGATCCTGCTGCAGGCGGGCCTTTTCGTCTTCCCGTAACGCCACGCCTTCATAGTCGTGATACGACAGGCTCGCCAGTGCAAACAGGCTCTGCTGGGATAGCGGCAGCAGGCCCTCCTGCTGGGCGGATACGGCAATACCGTCGGTGGTGTGCAAATGCATGACACAGGCGGCATCGTCCCTGACCTGGTGGATGGCGCTATGGATGGTGAAGCCCGCAGGATTGATATCGAAGTCGTCAGGGTTGATCTTGTTGGCGTCCTGGTCCACTCGCACCAGGCTGGAGGCTGTAATTTCCTCGAACATCATACCGTATGGATTAATAAGAAAGTGGTGCTCGTCACCGGGTATCCGTGCGGAGATATGGGTGAATACCAGATCGTCCCAGCCGTACAGTGCGACCAGTCGATAGGCCGCGGCGAGGTCGACTCGAAGCTGCCATTCTTCCTTGCTGACAAGATCTCTTTTTGACGGAATTGAAAGTTGTTCGGACATGGTGCGGCCTCTCAAATCGGGTGTTCTTGTTGTGGTGAGTGTGTAGCCATTCATTGAGTGTAGGTGCGAGTGATCGGCGAAGACTGTCAAATCGTTTACAATTCTTACCCATGAAGGATATCAAGACTGTTCTCGCCCGCTGCCCCTTATTCTCCGGATTTCCCGAGCCGGCGATTGATGATCTGGAGGGTATCGCACGGATTCGCCGTTTTGAGGCTAACGAACTCATTTACAGCAAAGGTTCGGCAATATCGACCCTCAACATCATTGCCAGCGGTGTGGTTCGCATAAGTTCTGTGAACCCTGCGGGGCGGGAAGCCACCCTGATCATGTTCAGCGCGGGTACCTGGTTCGGAGATTCGGTGTTTTCTCCCGGCATGCGGCGGGTATACGGTGCTACTGCCCACGAGGCCGTAACGCTGATAGAAATACCGGGGGAGGCATTTCGCGAACTCATGGCGACATACCCGGAAGGCTACCCGGTTATTCTTGATATGGTCAGCAGGCGGTTATGGGCCGCTATGTCCATCATTGAGGACGATGCACTACGGGGTGTTGCCGCCAGGATAGGGCGACGACTGTTGTTTCTGGCAGAAATCCAGGGCAACGGCGATGTCGGTACTGACCCGGTCACAATCTGGATCACCCGCGAGCACATTGCCAATATGATGGGTATGACCCGCCAGGGTGTGCATAAATGGATTAAAAATTTTGAGCGTTCAGGGCTGCTGGAGCTGGCTTACGGCCGGATCCTGTTACCTGATCCGACCGCGTTGCAGCGACACCTGGAGACCATTGAGTAACTCAGTCCCAAGGGCACCGGAGACCTGTTAGCTCTTTTCCGCAGTTTTTTTGCGGGGCACCCTTCGAATGTTGGTTTTGGTCTGGTTTGGTGGTGACAAAACCAGGTCTTCCAGTTCATCCAGAGCCTCGCCGGTGTAGACCGCCAGCTTCTGCATGCTGGGCAACGTATCGCGACAACCCGTGAAGCCAAAATTCAATGAACCGGTATAGCTCAGGCAGGTAATATTGAGAGCACCGCCATGGGCAATCAGCGAAACCGGGTACATCGCCTCCAGCCGAGCGCCCTCATAGTAAAGGGTTTCCCCGGGCCCCGGTACGTTGGAGATGGTCACGTTGAACACCGGGCGCATTCGCCCGCCGAGGCCAGACATCAACTGCAGGATGTAGGGTGACATCAGCAGCATGGTGTACTGAGTCAGGGCTTTGCGCGGCAGCTTCTGAAGGTGTTGTTTGGCCCTGCGGGTAGAGTGTTTGATGTTCTTCAGCCGTTCGAGAGGGTCGGCTTCGTCGGTGGCCAGAGAAGCAATCATGAAGCTGATCTGGGTGCCGGTCCCCTGGTCATCGGAGGGGCGGATATTCACCGGAATTCCGGCGGTGAGTGGCGTATCCGGCAGGTTATCCTGTTCAACAAGAAAACGACGCAGGGCAGTGCCACAGAGGTAAAGCACAATATCGTTAAGGGAGCCGTTAGACGCCTGGGCGACCTTTTTGATTCGCTCTAACTGGTAGTGCTGGGTGGCAAACCGCCGCTGACCGGTGACTCGGTGGTTGAGGGCGGAAACCGGGCCGGCAAATGGGGCGGTCAGCCCCTCTTCCGGGTGTCGTGCGGACTGGATCAGGCGGTTCATGGCATCCCAAAGGCGCGGGGCCATGTCGGCCTGAATCCTCAGGGCTTCCATTGCCTGGGACAGGGCGGCGGAAATGCTGGCCTCGGAATCTGTCTTGCTGCCGCGTGTTCGTTCCGGACGTACCGACCATGGCGGCAGCATATTAATCTCACCGGGATCCTTGCTGAGCACCCGCTGCATCAGCCGAACACCGCTGATGCCATCTATCATGGAGTGGTGCATCTTGGTGTAGAGCGCAAATCGGTTGTTTTCCAGGCCCTCGATAATGTGGCATTCCCACAGCGGGCGGGAGAAATCCAGCGGGTTGGAATGCAGTCGAGACACCAGGATACCCAACTCACGCTCGCTGCCAGGGCGGGGCAATGCCGAGTGGCGAACGTGGTAATCCAGGTCGAGCTTTTTGTCGACTTTCCAGGACGGAGCGACCAGGCGGCCCAGGAACCCTGAAAAGGCGAGCTTGTAGCACCAGGGTGGCGCTACATCGGCATCTGCTTTCATGCGCGCGAGCATGTCTCTGAGAAACGTCTCCGGAGCATTTTCCGGTAGTGAAAAAATCTGCAGGTTACCGACGTGCATCGGAGTGTCTTCCGATTCCACCGCCAACCAGGAGGCGTCCAGTGTGCCCAGCCGTTTCATTGATCGTCCTCTTGCTTTTTGAAGCTGCCAAACTGCACGTAATCTGATGCGTTTGGATTCGTATAGTTGTTGTTCGAAAGTATACGCAACAACCGAGACAATCACACGAACACGCACGTTGAAAAGTTCAGCTTTTTGCACGCAACCCTCCATTCTGTCCTTCCTGCGGTTACACGTCGTTGCGAATCACGATTCACTTTTTTGTGGCCTCCTGTGCTATTTTCTTTCGCTGGCTAACTTCAATACAACAAAAACTCTGGAGGCACTGTGGAATCCAGTCCACTGATCTCTGCAGGGCTGCCGATTGCCCTGTTTATCATCATGATCGGTATAGGTATGACCCTGACGGTCAGGGACTTCCGCCAAGTGGCGGTTTTTCCAAAAGGCATGGTTGTGGGTACCGTTGCGCAGATATTGCTCATGCCCTTGGTGGCCTTTGCCATTGCTTCCATACTCGACCTGTCATCTGCGATTGCCGTGGGGCTGGTGATCATTGCGGCCTGTCCGGGCGGTACCACCTCCAATCTGTTCGTGCTGCTGTCCCGGGGGAACATTGCCCTGTCGATAGTGCTGACGGTCACGGCCAGTCTTATAACCATCGTGACACTGCCGTTGTTCACCAACTATGCGCTTCAACTCTATGCCGGTACGGAGGAGTCCATCACGCTGCCGGTGGGAAGAACGGTGGGCATGCTGGTGGGTATTGTCCTGTTCCCTGTGGCGATTGGGATGGTTTTCCGCACCCGGGCGCCAGAGCTCTCACGCCGTGCAGAAAGCGCGGTCAGCGTGTTTGGGGGTGTGGTCCTGGCGTTGTTGGTTGTCGGGCTGATCTGGGGCGTACGCGACCAGATCTGGGACCTGCTGCGACAGGCCGGCCCGGCAACCCTGTTGCTGAACATTGCCGGCATATTCGTGGGGCTCCTGGCAGGTCGCGCCGTTGGTCTGACCCAGCGCGAGTCCATTGCGGTTGCCGTGGAGTTGGGCATCAAGAACAGCACCATTGCCCTACTGGTGACGCTGACACTGTTGGAGTCCAGCACCATGTCGATCCCGGCGGCGGTCTACGGCGTGCTGATGTTCCCGATCGGATTCCTGTTGGCGGCCTACGGCCGGAAAGTGATACCCGCTACAACCATTACCCAATCGCGTCCAGAGACCAAGGCCGGGTAGGCACGGGGCCGCTTAGTGGCTATGCTCCTGACTGGGGTCGTTTTTCTGTCGGGAGCTGCCACCATGAATTTTCTCAACGGAATTACCCTGCTGCTGGTGTATCAGTTGGCAGGGGAAGTCACTGTTCGCCTTCTCTCACTGCCGATTCCAGGGCCTGTGCTGGGAATGGTCATGCTGTTCCTGACCTTGATGGTTCGGGGCAACACACCGGAGCCACTGGAGAACGCCTCCAGCGCCTTGCTTAGCCATCTGTCGTTACTGTTCGTACCGGCGGGTGTTGGCATGATGAGTCATTTCGGCCGGATTGCGGATGAGTGGCTGCCGATCACGCTGGCTCTGTTTCTCTCCACTATTATCACCATGGTCGCCACCGCCGGCATTATGCAGATAACCTCGCGATGGTTTACCCGACCCGAAAACGCGGGAGGGCAGCGGGATGAATGAGCCGGCCATTCGTGATATCTGGGTTTATCTTTCAACGTCGCCGTTGCTTGGCCTGACCATAACGCTGGTAGCCTATGGCCTTGCCTACCGCCTATACCTGAAGTCCAACTCCAGCCCTCTGGCCAACCCGGTGGTTACCTCAGTGGCGATGCTGATTGCCCTGTTGATGCTCACTGGTACCTCCTACGACGAATACTTCGAAGGCGGACAGTTCGTTCACTTCCTGTTGGGGCCAGCCACCGTGGCGCTGGCGGTTCCCCTTTACCAGCAGTTTTCCCGCTTGCGCCAACTCTGGTTGCCGGTATCCATTTCCCTGTTGTGCGGTGTCTTGATTGCAGCGGGCAGTTCCATCGGGCTTGCCTGGCTGCTTGGCGGCTCCACGGAAATCCAGATGTCTCTGGCGCCCAAATCCGCCACGGCGCCGGTTGCCATGGGGATTTCGGAAACCATTGGAGGCATCCCGTCCCTGACCGCTGTTCTGGTAGTGGCCACAGGTATTGTTGGCGCCGTGCTCGGCACCAAGCTGTTTGAATGGATGCGCATCACCGACGACAGTGTGAAGGGTATTGCCATGGGCGTCGCGGCCCATGGCATAGGTACGGCACGGGCGTTTCAGGTCAGTTCCCAGATGGGGGCTTTCTCTGGGTTGGCCATGGCGTTGTCGGCGTTTGCGACGGCGTTGATTGTGCCGTGGTTGGTGGATCTACTCGGTATTTAACCTGGCAGCAGGAGGTAAAGTGGTTATTATCAGGATGTTGATCGTGGTCTTTTCGGCGCTGATATTCGTTGGAGCATGGGGCACCGCCAATGCGCAGCAAAGCGTGGAGTCGCAAGACGACAACGTCATCAAGGTGACGTCGCCCCGACTTGAGAGAGAGCTCTACGAGACCCCTGCAGCGGTTTCCGTGACCAATGCACCGGATATCCGGGAGGGCCAACAGAGGCTGCAACTGGACGAGTCCCTGGATACTGTCCCCGGGCTGTTCTTCCAGAACCGCTACAACTTCGCCCAGAATCTGCGGCTGTCCACCCGCGGTTTTGGCGCCCGGGCACCGTTCGGCATTCGCGGCATTCGCATCCAGGTGGATGGTATCCCCTACACTTTGCCCGATGGGCAATCTCAGATCGACGCGGTGGACCTGGACTCGGCACAGCGCATTGAAGTGATTCGCGGGCCGTCGTCGGTTCAGTACGGTAACGCCTCGGGCGGAGTGATCGACATTACCACGGCCCGGGGAGACGAACGGTCGCCGGGCGCACGCCTGCGTCAGGACGTGGGAAGCAACGACTATTACAAAACCACGTTCCAGGCCAACGGAAGTGAGGGGGCGACGAGTGGTATCGCAACTGCGTCCTGGCTCAACTACAACGGCTACCGCGATCAGAGCCAGGTTGAGAAAGGTCTTTTCAATGGGCGGGTGTCCCATGATTGGGGAGCAGACCAGCGTTTAACGGCCACCTTCAACGCCTTGCACACGCCGAAAGCAGAAGACCCGGCCGGCCTGACAGCGAGCCAGGTGGAACAGGATCGCCGCCAGGCGACGGCCAATGCCGAACGGCTTGACGCCGGTCAGGATGTAGACCAGCAGACGCTCGGATTGCTGTATGAAACTGGCGAAGTGGGTTCCGGAGACCTGGCCATCAGTACTTTTTTCACGCACCGTGATTTTGCCCAGCAATTGCCGTTCCCCGGCCCCAGCCGGATTGCCTACGACCGGCAGTTTTATGGCGTCAGTACGGACTACCAGCAGGGCAGCGAGGTAGCGGGCCTTCCGCTGACCTGGGTGGTGGGCGCGGATCTTCATCGCCAGGTTGATGAACGCCGGCGCTATTCGGTGTCGTTTGACGGTGATGTCACCGGACAGACCCAGGACGAAACCCAGAACGGCACTACCGCCGCGGTGTTTGCCCAGGGTGATCTGGCATTGACGGAGCGCCTGAACGTGTCTCTGGGCACCCGGTTTGATCGCTTGCGGCTATCGGTGGACGATCACAGGACCAGCGACGGCGACGATTCCGGCAGCCGCACCTATCGGGAATTCAGCGGCTTTGCGGGAGTCAGCTATCGGTTGGCGCCACGCCAGCAGTTCTACGCCACGGTGGGCACAGCCTTTGAAGCGCCCACCTTCACAGAATTTGCCAATCCTGACGGCAGCGGTGGCTTCAATCCCGACATTGAGCCCCAGCAGGCGCTTAACCGGGAAGTTGGTATACGCGGCGGCCTGGGCCAAGGGATCCGTTACGACCTGGCGCTGTTCTCCATCCGGGTGGACGACGAAATCCTGCCCTACGAGATCAATAATCGTACCTTCTACGAAAACGCTGGTCGCACAGAAAGGAATGGGGTCGAGTTCGGCCTGCAGTGGGACATCTCCTACACCTGGCGGGTAACCAGTGCCGTGACCCTGGCGGACTACACACTCAAGGACTTCACCGACGAGCAGGGCAATGACGCCGATGGCAATCGCCTGCCGGGGTTGCCGCAGGAGCAATGGGTTACGGAAGTGGAGTGGCGCGGTGACGGGCAGCGGTTTGCTGCCCTGGAATGGCAGTACGTTGGTGATTTGTACGCCGAGAACAGCAACCAGACCAGGGTCAGCGACTACTGGCTGCTGGGGATCCGGACCGGTGATACCGTTCGCCTGGGCAATCAGAACCTCAGCGTCTACGGTGGTATCCGCAATCTGCTGGATGAGGATTACTTCAGCAACATCCGCATCAACGCCAACGCAGACAGGCCCATCGAAGATCGCGGATACTATGAACCCGCGCCCGGCAGAACTTTTTATGCCGGGCTGGAGTGGGCGTTCTGACAATCAATGGCCACATTCAATCCGCGTCATCCGGCTCCCGTTCCGGACAGTGGCATTCTTCCATGACCATGCCGTCATCGACACTTTCCAGGTGCACATCAAAGCCCCACAAACGATGCACGTGACGAAGCACCTCGTCGGTGTCGTCGCCAAGTGGAACCCGGTCGACGGGAATGTGCCGCAGGGTGAGTGAACGATCCCCCCTGACATCCACGTTCCATACCTGGATATTGGGTTCTCGGTAGCTCAGGTTGTATTGCCGTGCCAGCTTTTCCCGAAGGCTGCGGTAGCCAGGGTCATCGTGGATGGCGGTGATTCTGTAGACGTCTTCCTCGTCATCGTTCTGAATGGCAAAAAGCTTCAGGTCCCTCATTACTTTTGGGGACAGGAACTGCTGGATGAAGCTCTCATCCTTGAAATTCTTCATGGCGAAATGCAGGGTTTCCAGCCAATCAGAACCCGCAAAGTCCGGAAACCATTCCCGATCCTCGTCGGTGGGGTTTTCACAGATCCGACGCAGGTCAGTAAACATCGAAAAACCCAGGGTGTAGGGGTTGATGCCCGAATACCAGGGGCTGTCAAAAGGTGGCTGGTAAACCACAGCCGTATGACTTTGCAGGAACTCCATCATAAAGCCGTCGTTCACAAGGCCCTTGTCGTACATCCGGTGCAGCAGGGTGTAATGCCAGAAAGTGGCCCAACCCTCGTTCATGACCTGGGTCTGGCGCTGCGGGTAGAAGTACTGGCCCAGCTTGCGAACGATACGGATGATTTCCCGTTGCCAGGTCTCCAGCAGTGGTGCGTTCTTCTCGATGAAGTAGAGGATGTTCTCCTGGGGTTCCTCCGGGTAGCGCTTCTTGCGACTCACCGGGTCGTCGTCCTCGCCCAGTTTTGGGATGGTGCGCCAAAGATCGTTGAGCCGGCGCTGTTGGTATTCCTCACGCTCTTTTTGCCGGCGCAGTTCCTCGGCGGCGGAGATCGGCGCGGGGCGCTTGTAGCGGTCAACGCCGTAGTTCATCAGGGCGTGGCAGGAATCCAGGATTTCTTCAACCGCATCAAGGCCGTAACGCTCCTCGCATTCCGCCACGTAGTTGCGGGCAAACACCAGGTAGTCAATGATGGCGCTGGCGTCGGTCCAGGTTCGGAACAGGTAGTTGCCCTTGAAGAACGAGTTGTGGCCATAGGAAGCGTGGGCAATGACCAGTGCCTGCATGGGCAGGGTGTTCTCCTCCATCAAGTAGGCAATGCAGGGGTCTGAGTTGATCACGATCTCGTAGGCAAGACCCATCTGCCCCCGCTGATACCCTTTCGAGGTAGACAGGAACTGCTTGCCGAAGGACCAGTGGTGGTACCCCACGGGCATGCCGACCGAGCTGTAGGCGTCCATCATCTGTTCGGCGCTGATCACCTCTACCTGGTTGGGGTAGGTGTCGAGGCCGAACTCTGCCGCGCATTTGGCGATTTCCTCGTCGTATTTCTCGATCAGCGGGAAGGTCCACTCAGAACTGGTGGATATGGGTTCCCGGGTTTTCGGCTCGTTGGGTCTGTCGATGGTGTCGGTCATGCGGCTTTCCTCTCGAACAGCTGACGGAAGACCGGATAGATTTCACCGGGATCGGCGATCTGCTGCAGCGCGAAGCTCTGCGGGAACCGCTCCTGGATCTTCTCGTATTCGTACCAAAGCATCTGGTGATCCTGGGGCGTGATCTCCACATAGGCGTAGTACTGGACCAGTGGCAGGATGCTATCGGCCAGTAACTTGCTGCAGATAGGAGAGTCATCGTTCCAGTTGTCACCGTCTGAAGCCTGGGCGGCATAGATGTTCCATTCCGCCGGAGAATACCGGGACTCGATGATCTTATGCATCAGCTTGAGGGCGCTGGAGACAATCGTGCCGCCGGTTTCCCGTGAGTAGAAGAACTCTTCCTCGTCCACTTCCTTGGCGCTGGTGTGGTGGCGGATGAAGACCACTTCGATCTTCTTGTAGTTCTTCTTCAGGAACAGATACAGCAGAATAAAGAAGCGTTTGGCGATGTCCTTGTGCATCTGGGTCATCGACCCGGACACATCCATCAGGCAGAACATCACGGCGCTGGTGGCCGGTTGTGGCTTCTTGATGTGCTGGCGGTAACGC
This sequence comes from Marinobacter sp. B-12, assembly GCF_056857915.1. Lineage (NCBI taxonomy): Bacteria > Pseudomonadati > Pseudomonadota > Gammaproteobacteria > Pseudomonadales > Marinobacteraceae > Marinobacter > Marinobacter sp. B-12. The sequence goes on from NZ_JBSXOB010000054.1 coordinate 80,957, forward strand.
AAGTCAATCTCGTCAATGAACGGGATGCGCCGGACATTGGCCTTTAGATCGGCAATTTCATCCTCCAGGGCTTTGATCTGGTCCTCGTGGCTGAACGCCGGGTCCAGATCCTCCGGTGCACTTCTTAGTGCAGCCAGCTCTTCCTCCATTCGGCGTATTTTCTTACGGCGTGCACCGCCGAGCCCAAGGCGGCGGGCATGGGCGCCTCGTAACGAACGAACCACGTCCAGCTTGGCGGGAATGCCCTGGGTTGAAAAACCGGAGCGAACGTATTTGAACGCCTCGGTGTCTTTCAGCTTTTTACGGGCGAGATTAGGCAGCTCCAGATCATCAAACAGAAAGTCGAGGAACTCTTCCTGGGTGATCTGGAAGGCAAACTCATCCATGCCTTCGCCGTCCGGGCTGGCCTGACCCTGTCCCTGGCCTCCGCCGCCACCTCCCGGAGGCTTGGGCACAGTGTCACCGGTTACGAACTCCTTGTTGCCCGGATGCACCATCTCCCGTTTGCCGCCCTGGCCATGGTGGAAAATCGGTTCGTCAGTATCCCGGGAAGGAATACTGACGTTCTCGCCACGCTCAATATCCGTAATGGAGCGCCGGTGAACCGCGTCCGCCACTGCCTTCTTGATGTGATGGCGGTAACGGCGCAGGAAACGTTCCCGGTTTACCGCGCTCTTGTTTTTGCCGTTCAGTCGCCGGTCGACTACGTGGGTCATACCCATAGTTTCACTCCAGTTCAGCGTATGAAGGCTGACTTATTGAGACTTACGAACCCGCAGGTACCATTCCGCAAGGAGACGGACCTGTTTCTCCGTGTAGCCTCGATCGACCATACGTTCGACGAACTGCTTGTGCTTGTTCTGATCCTCCTGGCTGGCCTTCGGATTGAAGGAAATAACCGGCAGCAGGTCCTCGGTATTGGAGAACATTTTCTTCTCGATCACGCTGCGCAGTTTTTCGTAGCTGAGCCAGGACGGGTTGCGACCCTGGTTGTTCGCCCGTGCCCGCAACACGAAATTGACCACCTCGTTGCGGAAGTCTTTCGGGTTACTGATGCCGGCAGGCTTCTCGATTTTCTCCAGTTCGTCGTTAATGGACGAGCGGTCGAGAATTTCCCCGGTTTCCGGATCACGGTATTCCTGATCCTGAATCCAGAAGTCGGCATAGGTGACGTAGCGATCGAACAGGTTCTGGCCGTATTCGCTGTAGCTTTCGAGGTAAGCCGTCTGGATTTCCTTGCCAATAAACTCAACGTAGTGAGGCGCCAGGAACTCCTTGATAAACCGCAGGTAGCGGTCGTGGGTTTCGGCCTGGAATTGCTCCTGCTCGATCTGTTTTTCCAGCACATAGAGCAGATGCACCGGGTTAGCCGCCACCTCTGTGGTGTCAAAGTTGAACACCTTGGACAGAATCTTGAACGCGAAACGAGTGGACAGTCCGTCCATGCCCTCATTCACGCCGGCTGAATCGCGATATTCCTGGATCGACTTGGCTTTGGGGTCGGTATCCTTGATGTTCTGGCCATCGTAGACCCGCATCTTGGAAAAGATGCTGGAGTTTTCTGGCTCCTTGACGCGCGACAGGATGGAGAACTGCGCCAGCATATCCAGGGTGTCCGGTGCGCAGGGGGCGCCGGAGAGAGAGCTGTCGCGCAGCAATTTGCGATAGATATCAATCTCTTCCGTCACCCGCAGGCAGTAGGGCACCTTGACGATGTATACCCGGTCAAGGAAGGCCTCGTTATGCTTGTTGTTGCGGAAAGTCTGCCACTCGGACTCGTTGGAGTGGGCCAGGATAATACCGTCGAACGGCACGGAGCCCATGCCTTCAGTGGTGTTGTAGTTGCCTTCCTGGGTGGCGGTGAGCAACGGATGCAGCACCTTGATAGGCGCCTTGAACATTTCCACGAATTCCATCAGGCCCTGGTTGGCCTTGCACAGGCCGCCGCTGAAGCTGTAGGCGTCCGGGTCATCCTGGGAAAAGTCTTCCAGCATGCGGATATTCACCTTGCCTACGAGGGCGGAAATGTCCTGGTTATTGTCATCACCGGGCTCGGTCTTGGATACACCCACCTGGTCCAGTACCGACGGATACATCTTGACCACACGGAACTGACTGATGTCGCCGCCATACTCATGCAGGCGTTTTACCGCCCAGGGTGACATGATGGACTTGAGGTAGCGGGGCGGGATACCGTATTCCTCTTCCAGAATACTCGCATCCTCGGCGGGATCGAACAGGCCTAGTGGCGACTCGTTGACCGGTGAGCCCTTGATCGCATAGAAGGGCACTTTCTGCATCAGTGACTTGAGTTTTTCAGCGAGCGAGGACTTGCCGCCACCGACGGGGCCAAGCAGGTAGAGGATCTGTTTTTTCTCTTCCAGGCCCTGGGCAGCGTGGCGGAAGAAGGAGACGATGTTTTCCACGGCCTCTTCCATGCCATAGAACTCGGAGAATTCCGGGTAACGCTTGATCACCTTGTTGGAAAAGATACGTGACAGCCGGGAGTCACGGGATGTGTCGATATGTTCCGGCTCGCCAATGGCCAGTAACATCCTTTCTGCGGCAGTGGCGTATGCCGCCGGGTCCTTTTTGCAGATCTCCAGGTATTCCTCAAGAGTGTATTCTTCCTCCTGAGTTGCTTCATACCGGTCTTTGAAATGCTGCATTATGCTCATAGATGGCCCCTCGCTTGCTTTCTTGCCATGAAAAGACAGCTTTTAGTTCACACAATATCCCCGTTGCTGTTGGGTCCGCCGCTCCAGGCGGTCGTTATGGTTATGGGTGGAAGTATAGGGAGTAACAGACCGATTTGCGCTGACGCGTTTATGTCGGTCTTGTTACTGTGAGCTTAGTTCAAGCTTCGGGACTTGGACAGGAGTAAAAGCGTTAAGGTTCATTAAATTGTGTATCAGCGCTTTCTGAGACGGAACACGCTTTCCGTCGCGCCAGCAAGGCCTTTACGCTTGGTAAAAGGGTGATCCTTTGCCAATGTATTGGTGAGTATGTGTTCGATCTCGTAATCAGCGGAGTATAGTTTCTGTACTTCTTCGTCACTGACATTGAACGGTGGGCCCTTGATGTCGGTGTCGTAGTCCAGAGTGATCAAAAGTATGTGGGTGCCATCCGGAATCACGGCGGTCAGGTGGTCGACATAATCCTGGCGCATGTGGGGTGGCAGCGCGATCAGGGCGGCACGGTCGTACACCAGCCGGATGTGCTTCAGGTCCTCCGGCACCAATTGGAAAAAATCGCCGCACCAAAGCTGCAGATCGTCGTGGGCAAATTTGGTGAAAGGCTCACCCGGGTGAACCTTCGCTTTCTCCTGGCCCTCTTCGAAAAAGTCCTTGCAGGCAACGTCACTCAATTCCACGCCGAGGACAGCATGGCCGCGGTCATGGAGCCACCACATGTCATGGGCCTTGCCGCACAAGGGAACAAGCACGGCACTGGTGCCATTGCCGGCGAACTCTGGCCAGTGGTCATGGAGGTACTGATTAACGGTGCCTTCGTGGAAGCCGATTTCTTTCTTGGCCCAGCGTTCATGCCAGAACTGATGTTCCATGAGTGTTCCCCTTTTCGCCAATTGGAGGTTTAGCTCAGTCTAACTTAATCTGGGGCTCTGTTGGTCGGCCAAAAACTTCACGAATAAGGAACGACGAATGAAAGCCGTATTTCTGGACGCAGACACACTGGGCAACGATGTGGATCTCTCGCCGATTGAGGCAATGACCGGGGAGATGGTCAAACATCCGCGGACGTCCCCCGAGCAAGTGCAGGAACGCATACGGGGATTCGACACGGTGTTGGTTAATAAGGTTGTGCTGTCGCGGGAGCACTTCGAAGCCTGCCCGGAGCTGAAGACGGTTGCAGTGGTGGCGACGGGGCTGAACAACATTGATAAGGAGGCAGCGAAAGACCACAACGTAACGGTGATGAACGTGACCAACTACGGCCGCTCCACCGTGGCGCAGCATACCATGGCGTTGATTCTCGCGCTGGCCACGCGTTTGGTGGATTACGACAAGGACGTGCGGGCCGGGCGTTGGGGACAAAGCTCGATGTTCTGTCTGATGGATCACCCCATCATGGAACTGGAAGGGCGCACGCTGGGGGTCTTTGGCTATGGCGACCTGGGGCGAGGTGTTGTTGAGCGCGCAAAGGCATTCGGTATGAATATTCTGCTTGGCGCAAGACCGGGCCAGACGGCTGGCGAGGTGGACGGTTACCCCCGGATGCCCATGGATGAGCTGCTGCCAAAGGTGGATGTGCTGTCGCTTCATTGCCTGCTGACGGATGACACCCGGAATATGATAGGCGCCAGTGAACTGAAGATGATGAAAAAGGAGGCGCTACTGATCAACACCAGCCGTGGCGGCCTGGTGGATGAGCAGGCACTGGCCGATGCCCTGCGAGCCGGGACCATTGGCGGTGCCGGTTTTGATGTGCTGACGGAGGAGCCACCCCGCCATGGCAACCCGCTGCTGGCGGATGATATCCCGAACCTGATTGTGACGCCGCATTCGGCCTGGGCGAGTCGGGAAGCGCGGCAACGAATCGTCGACATTACGGCACGTAACCTCTCTTCGCTGGTCTGATTTCCTGACGGTTGTCCCGGGTACGCCCCCTGACTCCCCCCTGAAAAGTTCGCAGCCGTATGACGCGGCTGCGGTTCCTACCTGCCTAAACTCCCTGTGAAATGCCCCCGATAGGGGCATGCGTTTCACCAACGCTCAAACAATAACAAACAGGGCGATACCTATGATCAGACCCCTCCTGGCTCTTGTGCTTTCCTGTGTTTTCTTTTCCGCGCCGGCGTTCTCTTTTGAACGCGGTGAACTGCTTATCTGGATCAACTCCGACAAGGGGTATGAAGGACTGGCTGAGGTTGGCCGGCGCTTCGAGGCCGAAACGGGTATTCCGGTGACCGTGGAGACGCCGGACGATCTTACCTCCGAGTACGATCATTACGGTTATTCCTCCAAGGCACCCGATATCGTGATCTGGCCCCATGATCGTTTTGGAAGCTGGATAAACGAGGGCCACTTGCGACCCATTGAGCCATCCGGGCAGGTGCGCGAGGCCATTGCGCCCTTCGCCTGGCAGGCAGTTTCCGTGGGCGATCGGGTGTATGGCTACCCGATTGCCATGGAAGTAGTCAGTCTGCTCTACAACAAGGACCTGATTTCAGAACCGCCCACCACCCTGAAGGGCGTGGAAGCTGAGCATCAACGGCTGAGCGCACAGGGTATCGAGGCCATCTCCTGGGATTACAGGAATGTGTATTTCTCCTGGCCCGTATTCGCCGGATCTGGTGGCTATAGCTTTGGTGTGGCAAACCGGGTCTACGACCTTTCCGATGTTGGTGTGGATACAGATGGCGCTGTTGGTGCCGTGGCAGGCATAAAAGACTTGCTGGATTCCGGTGTGCTGTCGGCAGGCGCGGATTACGGCACCATGATGACCGGATTCAAAACTGGCCAGACAGCGATGATCATCAACGGTCCCTGGGCCTGGAGCGAGATACGGGACGCCGGTATCAACGTGGGCATTGCCGACGTGCCCACTGTCAGCGGTGAACCTGGAAAACCCTTTGTGGGCGTATTGGCCGCGGGGATCAGCGCGGTGTCCACCAACCACGAACTGGCACGTCAGTTCATGGAGGACTATCTGCTGACGGAGTCAGGCCTTCACGCCGTCAATGATGACAAGCCCCTGGGAGCCGTTGCTCATCTGGATGTGGTGAAAACCCTCAGCGAAGACCCGTTTATCGACCATACCTTCCGTTCCGCCAGTCGTGGGGAAATCATGCCCAACATTCCTGAGATGAAACGCTTCTGGGATTTGATGACCATCCGCTTTGACGGCATGCTGGCCGATGATTACCCCATAGCGTCCACACTCAAAGAGGCCGCAGGCCGGCTTGAGCGGCTGGATGACATGCGAGGCTGGACGCGTCGGCACTATGTGACCAATTGACCGGTTTCAGTGGATGGTAACGTGTTACTGAATCGAAACCGCTAGTAAAAGCCACACAATACGCCATACTTTGTTGTGATTTGGTATCTGACTGATAATCTGTGCAAAACACTGGCAAACAGGACGTTGTGTGGCTTCATTCCAATTCAAAGATCGGCTTCAGTCTGCGGAAACCTGGATTCTCGCCAACCCCAATCCACCGCAACACTGGCCATGGACCTGGCTATATAAAACCGGGCGAACGGCGTATGCGCTGGTGCGAGACGTCGTCAGTGGCAACCTGACGCTTCACGCCATGAGCCTGGTGTATACCACCCTGCTCAGTATTGTGCCGTTGCTGGCGCTGAGCTTTTCAGTGCTCAAGGCGCTGGGCGTGCACCAGCGTATGGAGCCCTTCCTGTTCAAGTTCTTTCGGCCCATGGGCCCGCAGGGCGTCGAGATTGCCGAGCAGATTCTGGGCTTTGTGGATAACATGAAAGTGGGCGTGCTCGGCTCCGTAGGCCTGGCACTACTGGTTTATACCGTGGTGTCACTGGTGCAGAAGATCGAGCGTTCTTTCAATATGATCTGGCGCGTGCCGGACATGCGTTCAATGGCCCAGCGCTTCAGCAACTATCTCAGCGTTATCATGGTAGGGCCGTTGTTGATGGTGTCGGCGATCGGTATCAGTGCCACCATTTTCTCGTCGGCGTTCGTACAGGCACTGATGGAAATCGAACCGCTCGGTTCCATGATTGTCTTCGCCACCCGTTTCACCCCGTTCATGTTAGTGGTTGGGGCATTCACCTTCGTGTACGTGTTTATTCCCAACACCCGAGTGAAGTTGCGCTATGCGTTCATCGGTGGCCTGGTGGCAGGCATATCCTGGCAGGCGGCGGGTATGTTGTTTGCGTCGTTTGTCGCCGGTTCCGCCAAGTACGCTGCCATCTATTCCAGTTTCGCCATCGGCATCATCCTGTTGATCTGGGTGTACCTCAACTGGATGATTCTGCTTCTGGGGTCCAGCATTGCCTTCTATCTCCAGAACCCGGGCTCGGTGGCCAAACGCCGCCAGGTACGGTTGTCGCCGGAACTTCTGGAAAAAACCGGGCTGGCGTTGATGTGGCTGGTGGCAAAACCCTTCAGCGAAGGTCGGCCAGCGCCCCAGCAGGAAGCGGTTGAGCAGCAACTCAGGGTGCCGGGGGAGGTGACCCGTGGTATCAGTGACAAGCTGATCCGTGCCCAACTGCTGACATTGGCCGGCCGCAACGGCGATTGCCTGGCCCCGGGCCAGTCCCTGGAGAGGATCACTGTTGGCAACGTGCTGGAAGCCATACGTCATGATGAGGATCGGGTAGCTGACCGTTTACCCTATGCCGTGCCGAGCCATCTGATGGAACGCCCTCCGGAACACGAATCGGTGTCCTTCGCCGAACTGCTGAAGCAGGAAGGGGGGTACGGAGAAAAAAACTAGGTGCGGGTTTTTGCACCGGCCTCAAGGGTATCGAGGATCACCTTGCGCACCCGTGTAAACTGTTCCCTCGAGATGTGAGTAATCCGCAATACGTCGTCTTCCGGCATGTTGCGCTGGTGGGCATGGCGTAACACCTCCCGGGTGCCGATAATGATGCCGTCGTTCAGCGGGGTATGAAGCTGCCTCGGAGCCGGTCGTTCCGCGGCCAGAAGCTGGGCATGGTATTTAGGCGGCAGGTTCCATTCATTGGCCAGCAATTGCGATGTGGCCCATTGGTGGCGGGAAAGGGCGATATGGATCAGCGAGGGTGGCGGTTCCACCATTCCAGATTCCGTTCTGCAGACGCGCTGCAACTCCCTTCGTAGCGTGATGTAGGACAACGCTGGCAGCAAGCCCGCCATGAAATAGACGCTGCTATCCTGGCCCTGAATCTTGGCAATCAGTTCCGCACTGCGGGCACAGGTGAGCCCCCAACGCCATACCCGTTGTGCGAAGAGAGCTTCTCGACTGTTCCGTGCCGCCATCATCGGCCGCATGATGGCGGCGGAAACGACGTTGCGAATACCGTCCATGCCCAGAACAAAGACCGCTTGGTCCACCGAGTCGATGGACTGGTCGCCTGTGCGAAAGTAAGGGCTGTTGGCAATCTGTAGCAGCTGGTCGGTCAACGCGGGGTCATTGAGAATGATCTCCGTCAGCTGGTGGCGGCCTGTGTTGGCATCGGAGAGTGCCCGCATCAGCATCGGCAGCGTCATGGGTTGGCGCGGTAACTCGTCCAGTTCACCATTGGCGATTCGCCAGCGCAGTTTTTCCAGAACCTCATCCCATTGCCCGGCCTCTGATCGCAGCGCGACGGGAGGCGAGTCAAGGAGCCAGCAAAAAAGGTACTTTTCCAACTGGTCAATCAGAGCCGGGTCTATGTCCGGGCTGTCGTCTGGTGCAACAACCGGGTTGAGCAGGCGGGGTTCAGGTGCTGTTTTGGTTGCGTTTGTTGGTTTGTCGGACGAGAAAAGTCCTGAAATCCAGGAAAAAAAGCCTGGCATCCGATGCCTCCGGGAAAAGAATAGTCGCCGGGAAATACATGCCCGTACGCTACGAGTATAGAATGAGCTGGCGGCTATGCCCAGTGCTAAGCGCTATAACCGCAAGCTTTATGGCGCTGAGGCATCAGAAAACGGAGCCACCGAAGACGAACACCAGTTGGCAGATACCGGCGGCGAAGCCCAGGAAGGCGCCCACCAATATCAGTTTGATTTCGTCCTCCTGGAAGCAGGGCCGGAGGAGGTCCTGGAATTCCTCAGACGAGAGGGCAATCATGCGTTCAACCATGATGCTTTCAACGGCCCTTGCCCGGTCGGTTTCGAACACCGGATTGTTGAAGGAGGTTTGCGATATTTCGATGGCTTTCTTGCCGACCTGGTTCTTCAAGGTCGCAAAGCCTGTTGGTCCAAACGCAACCTGAGTCAGTGCCTTGCCCATGCCGGTGGTTTCGTCCACCAGGGGTTTAATGTGCTTTTTGACCATGTTGCGGGCCCGGTCGCCCTTCGGGCCTTCCAGTATGGCGTTGATGATGTTGCCAACGGTGAGAATTTCGTGGGTAACGATGTGGCAGAAGGATTCGGCGACTTCCTGCTGGCGTTTGAGGAACAGCCCCTGGAATCGGACAGGACCAACTTTCTTTTCATGCAGCGGGCGAAAAATTACGTTTAGTGCAATCCAGTTGGTGGCCCAGCCCACCATCAGCCCGAAGAAAGGCAGTACCCACCAGCTTTGGTAGAAATACCAGACGGTCATCTGAACCAGGCCGAACAGGAAGCCGAAGTAGAAGCCGGAGTTGATGATAAAGCGGAACTCCACTTCCCCGCACTCGATGAAAATCCGGTTCAGCAGGCGTTTGTCCTTGGCCAGGCGTTCGATGACCATGCTTTTGATGTCGAGCAGGTCTTCGATGTTGTCGGAAACGTCACCGACCAGGTTGTCTACCAGTTGTGGGGTAGATTTACGTACCCGGTCATAGACCATGTTCCTGGCGGAGGAGGGCAGGTTTTCCCAAAAGGTGGGGTATTCCCTGAGCATGAGTTCGTCGACGTATTCTTCGGTGCGGGGTTCGACGGTGTAGATGATATGGGCGGCGAGTACCTGAGGGTCGATCTGCTGGAATATTTCCCGCACGGTGCCGATTTTGGAGATGGTGGCGTCGACGCTGATGGCGGCCATCTTTCGCGCCTTTGAGGGGATAATGCCCTGCCAGCCCAATAACGGAGGCTTGCCGACGAATTCCAGCGGGTAGAAGGTCATTTTGATGGCCAGCCAGTTGGTGGTCCAGCCAATCAGGGCGGCAATGACGGGGATACTGAGGTATTGCCAGAATTCTGGGGTACTTAGCAGGCTTGTCATCTGGTGTTCGCTTTTTGGGTTCTGGAGTTTGCTGCATTACGGGGAGGCCTTTCCAAAACACGCTCCTTGCGGCACATCCCTGTGGCGCTTGGGCTCCGCCATCCATGGCTACGCACAGTTTTGGAAAGGCCTCCCCGTAATGCAGCCCCGACTACAGAGCTATCCTCAATAGACTTATCACTCGACAGGGATAATGTTGTTGGGGGCCGGCTCTGTCAATGACTTGCGCGCCAGATTGAGATGGCGGCACAGTCGGTAGGCTCAACCGCCGATATCACCCCACAACCACTGACATAGTGCCATGGCGGCAACCGGGGCGGTTTCGGTTCGTAGAACGCGGGGGCCCAGGGCAACGGGCAGGAAGCCGGCGGTTTCGGCAGCGGTAATTTCGTCCGGGCTGAGGCCGCCTTCGGGGCCGATCATCAGAGCGACGCGGGCGGGCTTGGTCAGGGTGTCCAGGGATTGTTCGGTACGGTGGTGTAGGACCAGGCGCAAATCGCAGTCACCCGAGTTTTCAAACCATTCCGGCAGCGTCATCACTGGCAATATCTCGGGCACCCGGGCGCGGCCACACTGTTCGGCAGCGCTGATGGCGACGGATTGCCAGTGGCGCAGGCGTTTCTCTTCACGGTCGCCTTTGAGTTTGACGTCGCAGCGTTCGGTGGTGAGGGGGGCGATGCGGGTAACGCCCATTTCCACAGCTTTCTGAACGGCGTAGTCCATGCGGTCGCCTTTGGATAGGGTCTGGCCGAGTACGATCTCCAGGTGGGACTCGGTGGCATTGGCGGACGGCGTTCCCACCTCGACCGACACGTGTTTCTTCCCGGCCTCGGTGATGGTGGCGAGGTAGTCGTTGCCGTCGCCGTTAAACAGCAGCAATTCCTGGCCGGGCTGCATGCGCAGCACACGGCCGACGTGTTGCGCAGCATTGTCGTCCAGGCCGGCCGTGGCGCCTTCACTCAGGGGTGAGTCGGTATAGATGCGGGGGATGCGCATGGTGTTTGTCAGTCCCGTACGGCGATTTCGATGCCTTCTGTGGCCACTTGGGCCAGGTGGCGGATCTGTTCTTCGGTGATCACGTAAGGGGGCATAAAGTAGACCACGTTACCCAGTGGGCGCAACAGCGACTGGCGGGTGAGGGCATGCTGGTATACGCGAATGCCGCGCCGCTCCTGCCAGGGGAAGGGCTCTTTGGTGGTCTTGTTCTTTACCATTTCCACCGCCAGGGTCATGCCGTGTTGGCGGATGTCGCCGACGTTGGGGTGGTCCGCCAGATGCGCGACGGAGTCTGCCATACAGGTGCTCAGGCGTTTGTTGTTTTCGATGACGTTGTCATCGCGGAAGATGTCCAGGGTGGCCAGGGCAACGGCGCAGCCGATGGGATTGCCGGTATAGCTGTGGCTGTGCAGGAAGGCTTTCAGGGTTTCGTAATCGTCGTAGAAGGCGTTGTAGACGGTGTCTGTGGTCAACACCACCGACAGTGGCAGGTAGCCGGCAGTCAGGCCCTTCGACAGGCACATGAAGTCCGGAGTGATGCCGGACTGCTCGCAAGCGAACAGGGTGCCGGTGCGGCCGAAGCCAACGGCAATTTCGTCGGCGATCAGGTGCACGCCATATTTGTCACAGGCTTCGCGCAGTTTGGTGTGGTAAATCGGGTGGTGCATGCGCATGCCTCCGGCGCATTGTATCAGGGGCTCCACCACCACGGCGCAGATTTCCTCGTGCTTTTCGGCCAGAAGTGCGTCCATGGCCTCAAACTGACGCAGCGCGTATTCCTCGTCGGTTTCGCCGGGCTCCTTATTGAATGCATCCGGGGAGGGTGCCGTCAGCACTTCCATCAATAACGGTTGATAGGTGTCCTTGTAGAGCGCCACATCACCCAGCGCCAGGGCGCCCAGTGTTTCCCCATGGTAGCTGTTGCTCAGGTTGACGAAGTTCTTCTTGCCGGGTTTGCCGTGGTTCTTCCAGTAGTGGAAGCTCATCTTGAGCGCTGCTTCAATCGCAGACGAACCGTTGTCTGCGTAGAAGCACTTGTTGAGGCCTTCAGGAGTCACTTCAATCAGTCGTTCGGACAGGCTGACCACCGGCTCGTGGGTAAACCCCGCCAGGATCACATGTTCCAACTGACCAATCTGCTCCTGAATGGCGGCGTTGATTCGCGGATTCGCATGGCCGAACAGGTTGACCCACCAGGAGCTCACGGCGTCGATGTAGCGGTTGCTCTCGAAGTCCTCCAGCCAGACCCCTTCGCCCCGTTTGATTGGCACCAGGGGCAAGGTGCCTTCGTGGTCTTTCATTTGGGTGCAGGGATGCCATACGGATTTGAGGCCGCGGGCGACGAGGTCAGCGTTGCGCATGATAAATCTCCGTCAGACGGTGGGGTTCTGTCAGGTTCCAACAAAAGGTCGGCTGTTAACCAGTGCGAATATTACAGTTAACAGCGCCTGCTGACCACTATGCCATCCGCCGGTGACCGGCGGGCCAATGTGTGAACGAAACTCACCGCACACAATCAGGCCATTCTTTTACGGAGGCCTTTATGGAACTGGAATTGAGACATTCATACGATGCTGGCCTGGAACGGGTGCTGGGTTCGTTTTTCGACGAGGCCCATATCCAGGAGAAAAACCAGCGATTGGGTTCGCGCAATGTGCGCATACCGGAGCTGACTCGCGACGACTTGTCCGCAAAGGTGGTGGTGGAGCGGGAAATGATGGCTTCCACCGAAGTGCCCGGCATCCTCGCCAGTTTTCACAAGGAATGGAATCGCGTACGCCAGGAAGAACACTGGTTCCGCAAGGACGACGGTGAATGGCACTGCGAGTTCCGGGTGAAGATCGAAGGCGTGCCGGCGAAGATCAAGGGCAACATGCGCCTGCAAGGCACCGAACAGGCCTGCATCAACTACGTCACGCTTAACGTCTGGTGCGAAGTGCCGCTGCTGGGCAGGAAGATTGCGCGGTTTCTGGCGGATGATTCCCATACCAAGATTGAGAAGGAGTACAGGGTCACCCGCCAGTTGTTGTGAGGTTATCGTAAACGTTATCTGCGATCCGGTCCGCCAAAATAGCGACCAAGCTGCAGGCCCAGATAGCGCGCGTCCCGATCATAACTGTCCAGTTCGGCTCGAATGAACCAGGCTGATTCGAGCGGTCGGTATTGCACCCCGACACCCAGTGAAAACTGCAGTGTCGATTGCTCGTCGTAACCGATTCTGTCGTCGCTGGCGCTGTTCTGAATCAATGATGCACCCGCTTTGACGAAGGCATTGAACCGATGGCCGGGCTCCCGAAACCAGTAACCGGCCATGAGCGACGGAACCTGGTAGTCGATATGGGCGTCAGGTGTCACCCGCTCCAGTGCAGGGTTGCGGTTGCCGAGACCGGCCTCCCCTAGATCGCTGTAGGACAGTTCCCAGAACCAGTGGGGCGCGAAGTGATGGCCAACCGCTACCTTCCAACCCCAATCAGAGTCGTCGTTGGTACGCCAGCCATTGCTTTCGCCTTCCGGATCTATATGGGTAAGCCCGAGCCCAAGGTTGCCATAAAAACAATCCGAGAACTGTACGTCCTCTTCACCATCGTCATCCGTAACGATTTCATGGCTTGAAGACAGCTGGTATCCGCACTGACCCGCGTCTGCCTGGGAAAGGCCGGGCAGACTGAAGGCCACTGCTGCTGCCAGCAGTGGAAGTGCGTGTCTGTATCCAGAGCGGCGGACCAGCACGAGTGCAAGCAGAGCGGTCAACATCCAGACACCAACGCCTCCGACTCCCCTGACCGCTGTTTCCAATTCGCCGCTATTGTCGAGACGATCAATCTGACCATCACCATCGAAGTCACCTCCTTCAAGGTCATCATTATAACCATCTCCATCGGAGTCAATGTCACGGTAGTCTTCACGTCCGTCGCCGTCAAAATCAATGGGAGACCAGCGACGGGAAGTGTTGCCGTTGATTCCCAGCAGATCCACCATGCCATCGCCGTTACTGTCTACCTGACGGATATCGACGCCTTTGTCAGCTGCTTCCACCAGGTCAACAATGCCGTCGTTGTCCGAATCGAGATCCTGGAAGTCGGCTACGCCATCGGAATCTGAATCGATGGGCAGGAAATCCACGGCAACACCATCGTCCAGACCATTCAGGTCAGCGTCGAGGAACAGGTCAATATAGGTGTCGGAGTCTGAATCCAGACGCCCTTGGTTGGCTTCAAGAACATCGCTGATGCCATCATTATCGCTGTCCGGGTCAAGGCTGTCCGGCAGATTATCGCCGTCGGTATCGATGAGACCGCTACCTTCTGCCACGTCAGGAATGCCATCGTTGTCGTCGTCCAGGTCAGCACGGTTGTTGATCCCATCCAGATCGTAGTCTTCCAGCGAGCCGAACCCGAAGTCGCTTTCGTCGACGATGTCGGCGATACCGTCACCATCCCGGTCAGCGGTATCGTCGACCAGGCCATCATTGTCAGCGTCGACAGTGGCGGCGTCATCGCGATTGCTGACATCGAAGGGACCGCTGCCGTCGTTGGCCGGGTTCGAGCTCTCGATGTCACGGTAGTTCGGCAGCGCATCGGTGTCGTCGTCGGCAGGGTTAAACAGTGTGCCTTGG
>NZ_JBSXOB010000055.1:0-62603 GCF_056857915.1 Marinobacter sp. B-12
GAGTTATGGTGATTTCTGGTGTATGGAGGCAGGTTGAAAGGGTGGCGTATCCTGTTGGTTGATCTCGACCAAGATCACAACCAACAGAGGGATGATACGCCATGTCAAAGTCTACCCTGCACGCTCTTTCACAACCAGAGCCGGAACAGGATCTATTGCACGAAACGATTCGCCACGGAGCTCGCAAGCTAATTGCTGAGGCGGTGGATGCCGAGCTGACGGCACTGCTTGAGCAGTATGCGGATCGTAAGACGCCAGAAGGCCATCAGGCCGTGGTCCGCAATGGCCACCTGCCTCAGCGCCGTGTCCAGACGGGGGTTGGTGATATCGAAGTGCAAGTGCCCAAGGTGCGGGATCGTAGCGAGTCGGGCATCCGCTTTAACAGCACCTTGTTGCCGCCTTATCTCAAGCGCGCCAAAAGCCTGGACGAGTTGATTCCCTGGCCCTATCTGCGGGGTGTCTCCTCGGGCGACTTTCAGGAGGCGTTGACGGCACTGGTTGGCGAGCAGGCCCAAGGGTTGTCAGCCAACACGGTATCGCGCCTGAAGGCCCGGTGGCAGGATGAGCACAAGGTCTGGCAGCGCCGGGATCTGAGCCAGAAGCGCTACGTGTACTGGTGGGCCGACGGCGTTTACAGCAATGTACGGATGGACAACAAGCTGTGTTTACTGGTGATCGTCGGTGTCACCGAGCATGGCCGCAAGGAATTAGTCGCCGTC
This sequence comes from Marinobacter sp. B-12, assembly GCF_056857915.1. Lineage (NCBI taxonomy): Bacteria > Pseudomonadati > Pseudomonadota > Gammaproteobacteria > Pseudomonadales > Marinobacteraceae > Marinobacter > Marinobacter sp. B-12. The sequence continues at coordinate 720 of NZ_JBSXOB010000055.1, forward strand.
GAGGACGGCCACCGGGAATCCGAAGCCAGTTGGCTTGAGTTACTCCAAGGCTTGAAAAGCCGCCATCTGGACGTATCACCGAAGTTGGCAGTGGGCGACGGTGCCCTGGGTTTCTGGAAGGCCCTGACCAAGGCTTTTCCAGAGACCCGACACCAGCGTTGCTGGGTGCACAAGACGGCCAATGTACTGGATAAGTTGCCCAGGGCGATGCAGCCCAAGGTCAAGTCAGCCATGCATGAGATTTATCTGGCTGAGACTCGGGAGGCTGCCCGCAAGGCCTTTGACAGTGCACTGAGGCGCTTTCAGGACAAGTATCCGAAAGCCATGGATTGCCTGGAAAAAGACCGGGAAGAGTTGCTGGCATTTTATGATTTCCCGGCGGTGCACTGGATTCACTTACGCACCACGAACCCCATTGAATCGACCTTTGCCACGGTGCGGTTGAGGACGAAGAAAAGCCGGGGCTGCGGCTCCAGAGAGACGACCCTGGCGATGGTGTTCAAGCTGATGCAGACCGCCCAGAACCGGTGGAAACGCATCAAGGGCTTTCAGCTTCTGGAGCTGGTCGTTAACAACGTCGAGTTCCGGGACGGAGAAGCGGTAGAAGGTCAATCAGACAGGAACGCTGCTTGATGGCTATACACCAGATTTGACGATAACTCTTTCGCCGGTAGTGTCGCGTTTTTCTCCGTCTTCGCCCATGCCGAAGGTAAAGTTGACAGCTTAATGAACTCTGATTCCAGGGACAGCGGAATGATGTCCTCGAAGGGCATGGAGGGCATGGAGGGCATGGAGGGCATGATGTCCAACATGTCCGAAGAACAACGCAAAGCCATGAAAAAAATGAAGAAGTCCTGTATGAAGATGATGCAGAGCCATGGCGGCGATCACATGGACGGTGGCGAGAAGGATCAGGACGCTTAAGCCAACCAAAGCCCATTGCCGCCCGGGGAAGCCAAGGCGACCCCGGGCCTTGTGCCGCCCATGATTGAATCAATTCGAGGATTTACCATGAAGACCAAAAAACTTGCCCTGTATACGGGTGTGGCCGCCATCGTTCTCGCCGCTGGCGCCACTACGTTGGTGATCCAGGCCAATGAACCCACCGAGTCATCGACTCCTATGGCCGCCGCTGAGACATCTGGTCCGGCCATCACAATCTATAAGAGCCCCAATTGCGGCTGCTGCCAGTCCTGGGCTGAACACCTCGATGCAAATGGCTTTGAGACCACTATTGTAGAAACCGACAACCTTAACGAGATCAAGCAGCAATATGACGTGCCGCGTGAAATGGCCTCCTGCCACACCGCGTTGATCGGCGACGTGGTGATCGAAGGGCACGTGCCAGCAGATGACATTGTCGCTTATCTGGAAAATCCCCAGTTCAATACAGTAGGGCTTTCAGTGCCCGGCATGGTCCAGGGCAGCCCTGGTATGGAAACCGGCAAGAAGGAGGACTACCAGGTCGTCGCCTTCAGTGCCAACGGCCAGCAAAGTGTGTTCCGCGAATACAAAGATTATTGAGGCTGGTCCCATGAGAGCAATTGTCCATTCTACGACCAAGGCGGCCTGGGGCTTTTGCGTATTCACGCTGGCAATCGTGCTGCCAGCGCTGGTTCAGGCCCAGTCCGCAGACGACGCCCAATCAGTGAAGGCTCTGACGATCAGCTCATCAGGCGCCCTCCTGACGCTACAGGGCAGTGATCTCTTTGCCATGGAAGGCGGAACTTCAACCAAGATTGCGCTACCGGCAACTGACCAGAGTGCTCAACCCACCACCCTGGCCAGAGGAGCGGACGGAAGAGTCTACCTGGCCGGTCCGGGCCTGGGCGTTTGGCGTTACGACGGCGCCGGTGAGAGCTGGCAGTCCCTCAATAATACCTTGCCCGACCTCGGGGTCACTGCCATGGCCGCTCACGCCACACAGCCCGGAACGCTCTACGCATACCTTGGGAAAGATGGCATGTTCCGGTCCAGGGACGGCGGTGCCGAATGGGTAAAAGTCGATAGCGGCCCCCAGGAACCGGTGCAAGCATTCCTGCATTCGGATATGCCCGGCAGCATGGAAAGTGGCTGGCTGTTCGCAGGTACCACTCGCGGTGTCTCACGATCCATGGACTGTTTTTGCTTCTGGGGCGATGCGGGGGACCTGCGCGGCAAAGTGTCTGCCATCAGCTATAATCCTGCAGCTCCGGAAAACGTCTACGCGGTGATCGAGAGGCAGCTTCATCACAGTGCGGATGGCGGCGAGACCTGGACAAGCCTGAAGGTCCCCCAACCCGTGACTGCCCTTGCCTTCTCGCCGTCACAAGGACTTGTAGTGGGTACGGCAAACGGGAACCGGCTTACCCGTGGCGCTGCTGACGAGTGGACGCCTGTCCATGAATAATTGGATCTACTCGTTCATCCTGCTCGCCGCGCCGGTCATTGCCGGCGCCTCGGGCGGACCTGAGAGTGCGGACAGCACACCGACGGGAGTCTCCCAGGGAAGACAGGTTTATGAGCAATATTGCGCTGTTTGCCACGGATGGCAGGGTGAAGGCGCTGCCAACTGGAAAAAACCGGATGAGAAGGGCGAAATGCCCCCGCCACCTCATGATGAAACCGGCCACACCTGGCGCCACAGCGATGCCATGCTGTTCAAGATGGTTACGAAAGGATGGCGACATCCGTTCAACAAAACTGAACGGCTGACCATGCCGGCGTTCGAAGACTCTCTCACTGAACAGGAAATTCATTCAGTCATTGAGTACCTGAAAACACTCTGGACCGATGAACAGAAAAAGTACCAGGCGACAGAGAGCCAATAGCAGGAAAACTTGCCTCAATGAGTTAATAGAAGGCTCCTTCGTTCTGCACCATTTTGAACCTGCTTCAGGATAGACAAAGTGTTTTCCAGGCGTCATCGTGCTCAGGAAAACCTGCTCCGTGAGTTCCTCACAGAAATGAGTTTGCCGCAGACCGTCCATCACAGCGCCTTTCACCTCACACATATGCAGGCGTATATCCATAGCCTTGAGCCGGCCATTTATTGACTCCAGGCTCTCAAGTGCCGAAGCGTCGATGGTATTTACCTCCTGACAAGCCAGAACCAGATTCTTCATCTTCGCTTGTTGAGACGTCAGCGCCAAGACGGTCTCTTCCAGGTAGCGTGCGTTGGCGAAATGAAGACTTTCATCAACTCGCAGGACGACGGATTTCTCGTCCGTTTCAACCGTGTGGCGCTCTACGTTTCTGAAATGCTCGGTACCCGGCACCCGACCAACAATTGCACTGTGCGGACGACTGGGCGATACAGAAAAATCCCTATCGATAGGCCCACACCGACCAGAATTCCGGCTTCAACGCCCTGAATCAGCGTAAGCACAATGGATGCCAGCATCGCGGCGAAGTCCGCTTTCGAGAAATGAAAGGTGCCGCCAATGGCCTTTAAGTCAATCAGAGTGCTCACTGCGATCATGATTGTGGCGGCCAGTGTCGCCTTTGGAAGAAAGGCGAGTATGCCGGGGAGTGAGAGCGTGGCAAGTGCAATCCCGACTGCGGCAAACATACCCGCAAGCGGCGTCTGGGCAACAGACACTAATTCTACAAATCCAACCAGACTGATCAGAACGACTGCGGGGACCAGAGTTGCCCGTATGCTGGGGTCCATGGAAGGCAAACGGATCTCTGGAAGTCCGCTTGGAACTTGCCCTACCAGATTGACTCCGCCCCCCCCAAGTTAAAGTGCCAAGCCGCCCCTGTTGTCACAATAACTGCTGACACGGGGGCGGCTTTCGCAACGATATCTGCCCCCTGGGGCGCCAGACCGAGCCCGACGAGTGCATTTTTCAGATATTGGCGGCACAGAAACAGGTACAGGAGAGTGCTGACTCAATAGCAAACGTGATCGGGTTGAAGGAGTCAAACTGGCTGATCAGGTTTGCGCCCATTTCGATCAAATTATGCCCCCCTGTATACCGAAAATATGGCCAAGCTGACTACCCGCAATAAGAATTCCGGAAGCAGTGACAAACCCCGAGATCACAGGGTGGCTCAGAAAATTTGCGATAAAACCATGTCACAAGACGCCCATGGCGAACAGAATCAGCCCGGACAGCGTAGCCAGTACAAGAGCGGCACTAACGTATTCAGGGGATCCGGTGGCAACAACGCATCCTTACGCAGAGGCAGTCATCAGTGACGCCACCGCGACAGGACCAAAAGCCAGCGTCGCACTGGTGCCGAATAAAACGTAGACCACCAGCGGGATCATACTTGCACACAACCCAACTTCAGGCGGAAGCCCTGCCAACAGGACATAGGCCAAGGCTTGAAGAACAAGCATGAGTGAGACGATAGCCGCCGCAAGGCCATTGCTTAACAATATATTTCCACGATAACCTTTCAACCAATCAATAATTGGCAAATACGCCGCGATTCGCTTCACCGTCAACCTTCCACGGCCGTCAGAGTCTTCGCTCTAGTGGTTTCTCCAACCATTTACGCCCTTCTAGACCTTTGTTTAAAACCGATTGATCGGAATTTTCAGGTACACCTGTCCGTTATCTTCGGAGGGGGGAAGGTGCCCCGCCCTCATGTTAACCTGAACGGACGGTATTATCAGTCGGGGCATTCCGAGCTTGGCGTCACGCTCTGAGCGAAAGGCGACGAAATCGTCTTCACTGATATCGTTGCCCACATGGATGTTGCTGGAACGTTGCTCGGCAACGGTCGTCTCATGGACAAACTCATCGCGCCCCGCTGCTTTGTAGTCATGACACAGGAAAATGCGGGTTTCTCCGGGAAGCGCCAGGACTTTCTGAATTGAGCGGTAAAGGGTATGGGCGTCGCCCCCCGGAAAATCGCAACGGGCGGTCCCGGCATCCGGTGCAAAGAGTGTGTCGCCGACGAAGGCTGCATCTCCAATAATGTAAGTCAGGCAAGCTGGAGTATGTCCCGGCGTGTGAAGTACACATGCCTCCAGGTTCCCAATCTGAAACACATCGCCTTCCCTGAACAGTCGATCAAATTGGCTACCATCGCGCGCAAAATCTGTTCCGGCATTGAAAGCTTTGCCAAACACTTCCTGAACTACAGCGATCTTTTCACCAATGCCTGTTTTCCCGCCGAGACGTTCATGGAGGTAGGGTGCAGCAGACAGGTGATCAGCGTGCACGTGGGTTTCTAAAACCCATTCCACACTCAGGTCATTGCTTTTAATGTACTCAATAATTTTGTCAGCGGAGCGGACGTCGGTCCGGCCTGCGGCATAGTCGAAATCCAGCACAGAATCGATGATCGCACAGCCCGAGCTATCAGAATCCTGAACGATGTAGCTGAAAGTGTTTGTAGGCTCGTCAAAGAAATGCGTGACCAGCGGAAGTTGCATGACGTCACCCTCATCGCAGAATAATTAGGGAGGGTCTGATTAACGCCCGATTTTTCGTTTGAATCGCTTTTCAGATTGAAAAAAGCCATTCAAGCGCAATTTGGGCATGATCACCTCCACTGTTTGTTCGTTTTTTGCCCATTTTCCGCGATTGTGGCGGAAAACAGGCGCACTGGCCCTACGCCAGTAGATATTTTTCACCGATCAGCAGGTTGCTGAATGCAGCCAGCAAGTGCAGTCGATTGGTGTTTTTGGCGAGTCCGCGATAGCGAACCTGGCCGTAACCGAAGACCTGTTTAATGTACCGGAACGGATGCTCCACCTTGGCACGAATACTGGCTTTGATTTTCTCGGCTTTCAGCTTGTTGGCATCCAGTTTCTTCCGGGTGCCAGGCCGTTTGGCAATGAACCAGGAGATGTCTTTGCGATTCTTATGCTCATCCCGCTTTTGAATCCCAAGATAACCGGCATCACCGAACACGCGTTGCTCGCCACCGTGCAGCAGGTTACCGGCGCCCAGGGAATCAGCTTCTCCATTCGTTCCAGAAAGATTTCGCGGCGGGTTTTGCGCTTTTTGGTCTGGTACTCGGCTTCGGAGAAGGTAATCTGATCCATGGCGGCACTGAATCCTATGCAGTTGACGATAACCGTATTATCGCTGATTTCGAGACTTATTCAGAGTCTCCCTAAGGCTATTTGCTTTCATCCTGTTCCCTCCCGCTTTGCTTTCGTTCAACAATTGGTGTCACATCAACGCTGGCGTTCAGTCTTATCACAGGGTTACAAAAAGCTCAACGATCCAGTTATCGCCGATTAGTGGTGATCACGGATCATTCGATTCTTCATGTTCCGAGCGCACGGTTTCATGAAATTTCTTCAGGAAAATCTGCTCTGCTGCGACGATAACAATCATCGTAAATACCGCCACGCCAATAACAAACGGGTCACTATTCAACTTGACCCAGACGAAGCCTACGAGTACAAGCAAATCCAGGACGATAGCAATCGCTGGCACCCACGCCTTTGCCTTCACATCGTCGCGCAAATGACGAAGAACTCCCCAGTGAATAGCAATATCCATTACCAAATAGAACACAATGCCCAGAGCGGCGATCCGTGAGAGGTCAAAAAACGCCGTCAGAACGAGCCCGAGAACCACCGTGTAAACCAACGTGTGCTTCTGGATACTGCCAGGCATACCGAAATGACGGTGAGGAACCAGCTTCATTTCAGTCAGCATGGCCAACATACGCGAGACAGCGAAAATGCTGGCCAGAATGCCACCAGCGGTGGCCGTCATGGCAATCGCCACCGTAAACCAGACCGCATACTCGCCCAACGCCGGACGCGCTGCGGCCGCAAGCGAATAGTTCTGCGTTTCAATGATTTCACCCAGCGACAGATTGCTGGCGACGGCAAAACCCACCAGGGTATAAATCACTACGCAGGCCGCGATGGAAATAATGATCGCCCGCCCCACATTCCGCTTTGGGTCGATTACCTCGGAGCCACTGTTGGTAATCGTGGTAAAACCCTTGAAGGCCAGTATTCCCAGAGCCGTCGCACCCAGAAAATTACCCGTTGCTCCAGCTTGGCCCGTGCCTGAAAAGTCTACTGCCAGGTTATCGGTAATCCAGACACCCACAATTCCGAAAATCAGTATGCCTCCAATCTTCAACACGCCTATGAAAGACGCTACGCCCTGAATCATCCGGTTGCCGAGTAGATTGATCAGAAACGCTGCCAGAATGAGGGCTACGCCAAGAATCGGCACCATTCGGCCGCTTTCATCACCACCGAACAGTTGCATGGTGTAAGAGCCAAAGGTTCGGGCCAGGAAGCTCTGGGCAATCACCATCGAGAAATACATCAGCAACGCGTTGAAAGCCGTCGGCAACCGATCACCGTATGCTTTGTGCAAGTACATACCGATACCGCCGGCGGAGGGGTATGCATTTGAAATCTTGATGTAGGAATAGGAGCTGAAACTGACGATTATCGCCGCGGCCAGAAACGCCAATGGAAACAGAGTGCCCGTCATCTGTGCCATCTGCCCGGTCAAAGCGAAGATACCGGCACCAATCATCACCCCGGTACCCAGCATAACGGTTCCCGTGAGTGTGAGACTCCCCTCCTGATAGCGAGTGATTCGATCTTGCTCCCTGCTCATTCGCTCTCCAGTTGCTCGGATTCAAAAATCTGATATTCCATCAAAATGTGCCAAAACATTTCGGGCATCTGACGTAGATCCGATCCTGTAAAAAACGGCCAGGAACGAGCCTGGCCCAAGCCCCCCTAATCAGAACACGATACGAGCACCAATCACGGCAAACCAGTCTTCTCTACCACCGCCGTCTGCCTGCGCAAAGTCCGCCGTATCACCGTACTTGCGCTCATGAACCACGCCCATGTACGGCGAGAATGCCCGGTCGACCAGGTCATAACGCACCCTGAGGCCGGTTTCCGTGGAAACCAGCCCTTTTCCAACGCCAATTTCACGGTCCTCGCTGAACGCGACAGTAGCATCGAACGTCGCGTACAGTATCCAGTAATTGGTCAGCAGCAGTTCGTATTCCGCGTCAAGTTCAGTGGAGGTATCGCCATCCTTGCTGACATACAGACTAGCATCAACCTCGAACCACTGAGGCGCCAGTCCCGCAAAACCGAGCACGGCGTAAGTTCTGTCCGGACCTTCAGGAGTATCAAACCGGATGCCCGCTTTCGCATCAAAGAACCTTGAGATTGGAACCTGGGCTACCAACTGATTTTCCAATGTCTCATACACCTGCTCCCCGATACCGAATTCCCCTGCTGTCAGCACGCGAAATTTCAGATCATCGGTGCCATAGAAGGCATCTGCATTCCAGACGCCCAATTCCTCGTCATCGTCGCTGTAGCGGTATTCAAACTCCTCAAATTGAACACCCCAGGTTGTGAGCGGCTGTTTACGGGCGGTGGTGTCGGAGATCATTTCCTGAGCTGTCACCGCCGTTGAGAATCCAATAGAGACAAAGAGACTGACAGCTACAAGTGATCGAATACAGCTCATGCCTCACCTCCATCTTCAGAAATCACGTCTGTTTTGGACTGCGTTGATTTTGGCCCGCCTTCAACAATCACCTTGCGGAACATGCCGGCCGCCGCGTGGTAGGACAGGTGACAGTGGAACGCCCACTGGCCAGGCTCGTCGACTTCGGTTTCCATATACACCGTAGTGCCCGGGTTCACGCTAACGGTGTGCTTGATCGGGTTCCACTGACCTGCGCCAACATCAAGGATGGACCACATACCGTGCAGATGCATGGGGTGAGTCATCATGGTTTCGTTCACAAATTTGAAGCGGACCCGCTCACCGTATTTGAGGCGAATCGGATCGGCATCTTCATACTTGACGCCATTAATGCTCCAGGTGTAACGCTCCATATTGCCGGTCAGGCGAAGCTCAATCTCCCGGGTCGGTTCGCGTTCTTCATACAGCGGATCCTGAGCCTTGAGGTCAGCGTAGGAAAGGAACTTACCGCCATTAGCAGCTTTAGGCATGAGGCCACTGCCCTTGGCGTAGAAAGGATCGTTTTTTTCTTCGTTCCCCATCGCCATGGAACCATGGTCCATGCCGGACATGCCGGACATGCCCGAATGATCCATGCCTTTCATATTTGAGTGGTCCATGCTGCCCATGTTGGAGTGGTCCATTCCCTCCATCGAGGAATGATCCATCCCGGACATGTTATCCGAGCCGCCCATATCCATGTTTTCGTGATCCATGCCCGCCATACTGCCATGGTCCATTCCAGGCATGCCCCCCATGTCAGCCATGGTCAGACGCGCTGGTTCACGCATTGGTGGCACAGCCCCTTCCATACCCTTTTCGGGGGCCAGCGTAGCTCTTGCATACCCGGAGCGACCCATGGATTCAGCAAAAATGGTATAAGCCTGCTCATTTTTCGGGCGCACGATCACATCGTAGGTTTCCGCCACACCAATCCGGAATTCGTCCACGTTAACCGGCTGAACATTGTTGCCATCAGCTTGCACAACGGTCATGTCCAGACCCGGTATACGGATGTCAAAGTATGTCATCGCCGAAGAGTTGATAAAACGCAGACGAATGCGCTCACCCGGCTCAAAGAGTCCGGTCCAGTTCTGGTCCGGCCCTTTACCATTGATCAGGCCCGTAAAGCCATGCACGTCTTCGACGTCTGCTTTCATCATGCGCATGCCACCCCAGGCCATGCGATCTCGAACAGTGTTCATAAAACCGTTCTCGGACACATCTGAGAAAAACTCGCCCACGGTCTGCTGGTCGCGGTTGTAATAATCAGTCATCATTTTCAGATTGCGCATGATGCGATCACCGGAATGCGGGTGTTTGTCGGTCAATTGGACGACGTATTCGCGGTCGTACCGGAACGGTTCACGCTCCTCGGGTTCGATAACGATGGAACCGTAGGCACCATCCGGCTCCTGAAAACCAGAGTGGCTGTGGAACCAGTAGGTACCCGCTTGCTGGATGGGAAATTCGTAAGTAAAGGTTTCACCCGGCTTAATGCCTGGGAAACTGATACCTGGCACACCGTCCTGATCAAAAGGAAGGATCAGACCATGCCAGTGAATGGACGTCATCTCGTCCAGGTTGTTGGTCACGTTAATCCTGACGTTTTCGCCTTCCTTAAAGCGCATCACCGGCCCGGGAGACTTTCCGTTATAGCCAATACCATCTTTGACAAAATCGCCAGTATCAATTTTTACTCGATCAACCGTCAGGTCATATTCGCCGGCCAATGCCAATGACGATATAAACAGACTCAACAACCCTGTGACTAGATATACTTTCACCCATATTACTCCAAACTGCGCCTTTTAAAGGCGGGCTGGAGACACCGCCCCGAACCCGCCATTCACTACTCTTTCATGAACATCGTTTTATTTGAAATTAACTTCTCCATACATCCCGGACTGGTAGTGGCCTGGAACGTTGCATGCAAATTCAATATCGCCCTGATCAGTAAACTTCCAGACAACCTCCTTGCTTTGTCCTGGCTCAAGTAAAACACTATTTGGATCGTCGTGCTTCATGGACTTCCCATCGCCCATGTCCATCTCCATCATGTCTTGGTTGAGCTTGCTGCCCTGAATCACGCCGTGCTCGACCATCTTCATCATTTCTTTCTGATGACCTTCATGCATGGAAGGGGTACCAATGTTGAACTCGTGAACGAGACTACCTTCGTTCTTCACCACAAAGCGCACGGTTTCGCCGGGCTCAACAGTGATTTCTTCCGGCTCGTAGTAATTGTCGTACATTTCCACCGTGATAGTGCGACTGGCTTCGGAGGCTTTACCCGGTTCGCCGCTGCTGGCGCCATGGCCACCGCCGTGCGCACCGGCGGCTAGGGTCACTGCCGACATCGACATGGCAGCGACCGCAACAATCAACTTGGATGCGTTCATCTTGTCTTCTCCTTTGTCATACTGACCGGCAAAGCCGGCATTGGTTAACCCTGAACATAGAGCAATGCCAAAATACGAGGAACACCATCGCGCACTAACCTGAATTCTTACTGAAAATATCCGGCTATTTTTGTCGTTCAGGATGAATTCAGGTTGATCGGCGACACTCGATACACTCTTGACTCAAAGAAAGGACACCGCGATGCGATTACTGCTCGTTGAAGACGACCGTTTGCTGGCAGACGGTTTAGGTCGTCAGCTTGAAAAGGCGGGGTTCAGCGTTGATACAACCCATATGGCCAGAGAAGCCGCGATTCTGGGCGAGCAGGAAGATTATCGGGCGGTTGTTCTTGATCTTGGTCTGCCTGACGGCAATGGATTGAACGTTTTAAGGACGTGGAGAAAACACCAGATCGGCTTTCCGGTGCTAATCCTTACGGCAAGGGGCGACTGGCACGACAAAGTAGAAGGACTGAAAGCTGGAGCAGACGATTACCTGGCAAAACCTTTCCAGACTGAGGAGTTGATCGCCCGGCTCAACGCCATTGTGCGTCGAAGCGAAGGTCGCATTCATTCCGTGGTAAAAGCCGGACGCTACGAACTGGATGAGAATCGCCAGAGCCTGAAATCCGACGATGGTAAAGAATACAGCCTCACGGGTACGGAATTCCGCCTGCTGCGCTGTCTGATGAGCCGTCCCGGTCATGTATTTTCAAAAGAGCAGTTAATGGACCAGCTTTACAACCTGAACGACACCCCGAATGAGAACGTAATCGAAGCCTACATCCGCAGATTGCGAAAACTGGTAGGCAACGACACCATTTCTACCCGTCGCGGCCAAGGGTATCTATTCAATGACACTGTTTAGCAAGCCCAAATCCGTCAAAGGAACTTTGCTTTTATTGCTGCTGCCTGCCGGCATTGCGTTAATGGGGCTCGCATGGCTGGTTCACGGCCTGTTACTGGACCGGATGTCCCGGGAATTCGTTGCGACACGACTTAAGGATGAGGTCGCCTTTCTGGAACACCAGATTCGCATCTCCGGTGGTCAATTGGACAACCTCCAGACCGGCGACTACTTTCAGGAGGTCTTTCACCACGCCTTTGCCATACATTCTCCTTCTTTGACCATTATTTCCCCGGATTCCTGGACGCCGGTGTTAACGTCCTTGATTGAATCAGCAGAAGATGGAACCCGTCGTGTGCAGGATGCGGATACCGACGATGGGCCAAAGGACATTCTCGCGTATCGAAAGTCATTCCAGATGGGCGATACCCGTATCGTAGTAATCGTGTCCGAGGATCTAGGCGCACTGAAACGCAGCCAGGCGGAATTACACGCTTGGACGGCCATCGTCTCTATCTTGCTGATTCTGCTCTTGGTCGTTGTAATCTGGTTCGGTATCAATCTATCCATGCGCCCCGTTGTCGAGCTAAGAGCCACGTTAAAGCGACTTCAGGATGGCAGAGTTTCACGGATTCATGTTCAGGCACCTGAAGAGTTTCGGCCACTGGTTCAGCAGCTCAACCAGTTGCTCGACTCGCTGGATCAACGCCTGGAGAGATCAAGGGATGCACTGGCAAACCTGTCTCACAGCGTGAAAACACCCATTGCGGCCGTTCGACAGACCCTTGAGGACGCCAGCCGCCCGCTCTCCAACGATCTCCGCCTTCAGATGACCGCGAGGCTCAATGACATCGACAAACAGCTTGAAGCGGAAATGCGACGCAGCCGTTTTGCCGGGCCACAGATTGGCAAAAGCGCCTACCCCCTTAAACAGGCCCGAGATCTACTTTGGATGCTGGGGCGGCTGTATCCGGAAAAATCGTTTGAACTGTCGAGCTCTCTACCTGAAGACGTTCGCTGGCCAGTAGAGGAGCACGACCTGAATGAAATTATGGGCAATCTTCTGGACAACGCAGGCAAATGGTCTGTACGCGGTGTTGAGCTGTCACTCGCTCAACACTCCGGAACTCTGCAGATCTGCGTTTCAGACGATGGGCCAGGCGTCGCTGAGACTGAAATCGGCAAGTTGGGCCAACGGGGATTGCGGCTGGATGAGCAAACTCCCGGCCATGGCCTTGGGCTAGCGATTGTTCGGGAAATTGTGGAACGCTATGGTGGAAGCCTCCATTTCTCAGGCGCCAAAGAACGCGGACTTTGCGTGACAGTCGACGTCCCCAGGGCTTCGAGTACGATCAGCTAAAACCGAATGCCTGGAGGCTGTAAATAAATCTCTGATCCTGGCTGGCCCACTCACCCAGATATCCAAAGCCCGGAGGTGTGCCAGAATCTTTCATAAGAGACTCACAAATAATCGCCGCAGGAATTGCCGTTGCCCAATAAAGATAAGGAGGCCAATTGATACCGAAAGCTTCAGCCCAGCAAATAGTAGAGGCTCAAGTGGTGACACTTGAACATGCGCTGATTAATAAGTCTCGTATCCAAGCATAGGCTAAACATTGACCCTATAGTTACTACAGGGTATTTAATAGCGTTATTTGAACGAGCACCGGAAACGTGAATATGAGTCGCGACTGTAATGAAGAGTGTGGCAGAGAAGAATTTGTCAAAGACAATAACTTTCGAAAATCCGCTATCACCACATTTGGCGCCCTTCTCAGCACCCATAAAGTATCCAAAATGGATTGTCCCTCGGAAAAACGAATGATTCGAATGGCGCTAACCGGCTTTGACAACATTCAGTCACTCACATTTGATTCATCGAGCCGAACGCTGAAATTTATTCCTCAAGGCGAAACCAAGCCCATTAACAGCAAACGGGAAACCCTGGGGCTGGGCGCTTCACGGAAGATGCCAACGAAACCGAGGAATTCTGCACTCTACGGATACAGCTGGCGATCAACGGCTTGAAATTCCTGGTCGAGATGACGATGGGCCCGATCGCCAAACACAATGAAGGCGGTACTTACATGAAAGACAGTTGGATATTTTCAGACAATGATGTCGCCAACAATCTTACGGTTATCCTTGCAGGGCTTCTTGTTGACTGGACTGGCTCCAACTACCCAGACCCGGTTATTGGCGGACTTGTGGAAGGCATTGAACTCAACGGTCCCAAGCGCATCCTCACACCACAAGGATAGTTCGATGCCCCACAAACTCACAAGCTGCGCAGCACAAGCCTTTCTAGGCCTTTCGGCGCTGGTAGCGCTGGCCGACCAGGTCATAAAGTGGCTCGTCCAGCAATCTATGGCCTATGGCCAGTCCATTGAGATCACCCCATTTTTTAACTGGGTGCATCTTTGGAATAAGGGCGCGGCCTTCAGTCTCTTTGCCGATAGTGGGGGGTGGCAACGCTACTTTTTTATTGCGATAGCCGTGATTGTCTCCGTTGTTCTGGTCAAATTTATCCGGGACAGCCGTCATCGAACTGAAGCCCTAGCTTACGCGATGTTACTGGGTGGAGCACTTGGGAATGTCATTGATCGAATGTTTCGAGGCTACGTGGTCGACTATCTCGATTTTCATTGGCAATCCTGGCATTGGCCTGCATTCAACCTTGCCGACATCTTCATAGTTATGGGAGTGGCCATGATTTTGATCGCGGGCTTCAGGGCCGAAAAAAGTGCCGAAAACAACACGGAAAATCGCCAGAATGGCTAGTTTTCGCGCAGTCGCCAATGCATAACCCTCTGAGTCAGGCTTAGCGAGTACTGCGACAACATTTAATTGAACAGCTACCGAACAAGGAGAATACCATGAGCCACGAACACGTTCATATGTCCCCCGAAACCAAGGATAAACGGGTTGCCGTAGCCATCTGGGCGAATGGGATCCTGACTATCGCCCAGATCGCGGGAGGAGTCTTTGCCGGCAGCCTGGCGCTGATCGCCGACGCTATACATAACTTTTCAGACATGGCATCGCTGGTTATCGCTTTTGCGGCCCGAAAAATTGCGCGTCGCCCGGCCGACTCCAAGATGACCTTTGGCTACGGGAGAATTGAGGTCGTTGCGGCACTCATAAACTACACCACCTTGATCATGATAGGTCTCTACCTGATCTACGAAGGTACCATGCGATTCATTGAGCCGACAGAAATCAAAGGGTGGTGGGTAATCTGGCTTGGCATTGTCGCACTGGTAGTAGACGCGTTGACCGCGCTGCTCACCTACTCGATGCAGAAAGGCAGCGTTAATATTCGTGCGTTGTTTTTGCATAACTTGTCTGATGCGTTCGCGTCAATCGCAGTCGTTGTAGGCGGAGCCCTGATTCTGCTCTACGACATGCGCTGGGTTGATCCCGCAATCACAATTGGTATCGCCAGCTATATTCTCTACTTGGGCCTGACGGAAATCGGCGGAACCATCCGAACACTCATGCTGGGAAGTCCTGTGGATATTGACACAGATTCGGTCATTGAGGCTGTATCAAACGTAGAAGGGGTTATCGACCTTCACCACGTCCATTTTTGGCAGATGGGTGAGCATGATGCCTCTCTCGACGCCCATGTGGTGGTCGAGACAAGCGCATGGAATGAACTTGAGAAAGTCAAAGACGGTATAAAACGGACCTTGGAAAACGAATTCAGCATAACTCATTCAACATTGGAGTTTGAACATCCTGATCACAGTCACAAAGACGCCCATACTTATGGCCATGGTTAACAGAGCTACTGAAAATGCGGCCGTGTGGCATGCAGACTGCAAATCGCCGGCATGCCAAAAGTGCACGAGCACCTCATGCGAAACATAATTGAACGCCATCAGGTCTGGGCCTACCTCATCGCTGTTGTCGTCGGCCTTTTCTTAGGCTGGAAGACTTCTCCCGGCGAGGTTGTGCCCGACTACCTGATCTGGGCACTACTGGGAGTTATGCTATACGCCACGTTTACGCAAACACCGGTGACTCACCTGTCAGATGTATTTCGGGACCGCCGGTTCGTGGGCGCCTTGCTCACCGGCAATTTCCTGGTAATGCCGACTATCACTGCCTTGCTGATATTGACGCTGCCGGATAATGGTGCGCTGAAGCTGGGCGTGCTTCTGGTGTTGCTGATGCCCTGTACAGACTGGTTTATCACCTTCACTCATCTGGGCAAAGGAGACAGCACCCAAGCGATTGCAGCAACGCCGGTTCTGCTGATTGCTCAACTGGCCCTTCTTCCAATTTACCTCTGGCTTTTCCTGGGCAATCAGTTCAACGTGAATCTCGAGCTTGGGGGACACCTCCTGCCGGCCTTTGTCGGGCTGATTATTGTCCCGCTTGTCCTGGCATTTCTGACTGAAAAATGGGCCGAAGACTACAGAAAAGCCACGAGGTTCATTCGCTTAATGGGCTTGATGCCAGCCCCTCTGCTAACCGTCGTACTTTTCATCATCTCAATGAGACAGGTCAGCCAGATCGACAGTGCCGGCCCACTCATCTGGCCCTTGATGATTCTGTTCCCGGCCTATTTGCTAGCTGCGGCTCTGGTTGGAAAGGCTCTGCGCCGGGTCTTTCGATTACCGGTAGCAACCGGTCGCACCGTCATCTTCAGTCTGGGAACACGCAACTCCTTCGTGGTTTTACCTTTGGCGCTGTCAATGCCAGAGGCCTGGGCTGCGGCTGTTGTGGTGATTGTCGTCCAGTCTTTGGTAGAACTGTTTGGAATGATGCTTTATCTGCGATGGGTGCCTAGTCGGCTGCTACCGAACACCTGAAAAGTCTGAAACTCTTTGAACTCATCTAAAATTGACGACATCATTCAGCAGGATGCTGCGGCATGTTAAAGCGGTAGGAATTTTCGGTACGCCGACATTGGGGCCTACGGAACTGTACGACCTGGTGACGCCCAAGGTAGAGTCACCGAAATAACAATACCCGAACCGGCAACGCTATGTCACTGCTTGACTACCTTTTACCCTATGATTTCTCGCCGCTGACCGTGCTGAGCTACATGCTCGTTATGGGGTTTTATGGCATCGGACTGCTTCGGATGCCGGATCAGGATCGGCCTGGCGCGCTGCGGATCTTTGCGTTCACCTTGGGTGTAATCATTTGCTATGCGGTGATGCAGACGCGCTTCGATTACTACGCGCAATACATGTTCTTCGTCCATCGGGGCCAGCACCTCATTCTTCATCACATCGGGCCTATCCTGATCGCGCTTTCCAATCCCTTGCCGGTCATGCGGTTCTGGTTTGAAAAGATAAGCCCAGGCTGGAGGCGAACGCTCCGGCCTCTGGGTTGCGTTTATCAGATTCTGCAACAGCCCTTCATCGCCCTTTTCCTGTTTGTTGGGCTCATTTATTTCTGGCTGTGGCCATCGATCCATTTCGACGCCATGCTCAGCCGGGATCTGTACTGGGTCATGAACTGGAGCATGTTGCTAGATGGCCTGCTGTTCTGGTGGTTGATATTTGATCCAAGACCGCCAGCGATCACCTCGTCGCTGGGATATGGCAGACGCATGTTGGTTCTGGCTGCCGCAGGTGTGCTTCAGATGTTTCTTGGTGCGTGGATCGTGTTCTCACGTGACATGGTCTACGACGTTTACGAAGTCTGCGGCAGGGCCTGGCCGCTGGACCCCGAGGTCGACCAACTTTTAGGCGGTATGCTGACCTATATCCCTCCGGCCATGATGAGCATCCTAGGCATTCTTCTAATGCTCCGGCGAGCCATGCATCAGGACGGAAAATACACGAATCATTCAAAAACTCTTGAGGAAACTGCTTCATGAAAGCCTATTTCTGGCGATCCCACACCAAAACCATACCAGCGGCCTTAACGCTGACAGCGGCCCTATTGCTGACTGGTTGCCTTGGTAACGATGAGGAAGACTGGAATGGCAAAAACATCAGTAGCCTGATGCCTGAGCTGGAATTCGACCTGATCAACAGCCCGGGCGATCCAGTATCTAACAATGATTACAGTGGCCGCGTAAGAATGCTGTTTTTAGGGTTTACCTCGCGCCCCGATGTGTGTCCGACGACTCTGCAAAACTCAATCTGGTAACCAGCGGCCTGTCCCCAGAACTTCAAGCAAGAGGACATGCTCACTTTGTTCGTAAGTGTCGACCCACAACGTGACACGCCTGAGCGTGTGCGCAAATTCGACATGATATGGTTTCTCTCGTCCAAGAGGATTTCTGATTGAATGAATTTTCTCAGCATTTTGTTAGTTCCAGAATTTAATGTAGCCCTTTGTTATGGGAGCAATTCGGCGGATCAATAGATGGCCACAGATTTGACGCAAGGATCAACGCAGCTAGTGCGGCTGTTATCAGAACTAACAATGTAGTCGTCATTCCGGCTGTTGATCCTAGCCAGCCAGCAAGCGGGTACGAGAACAGCCACCCGGCATGCGACAAAGAGAATTGAGCTGAAAATAGCGCTAGACGGTCTTCAGCGTGAGAAGAGCATGTTAAAACGCGACCAATGGGGGTTTGGGGGTTTGAGCGGTCAAGAAGCCGATACCCAGCAGTGCCTACACCGGTAGAAGCCACGCCAGAGAATCCACAGGGAGAGCAAGAACCAATCCTATAATAAAAATTCCACCTCCACTCAGCATCACCCTTCTCTCCTGCCAACGTTTTAGAAGACCGGGTAAAGCCAGTGCAGCCAGCATGGACCCACCACCAAAAACTGCAAACGCCATGGCCGTATGCTGTTCAGTCAGGCCAAATTGGCCCTGCACAAGCACAACCGTGTTTACGATCACCATCGCCCCAGCAAAACTGACGACCAGGTTCAAAGCTATCACAACACGCAAACGCGAAGTTGCTCTGAAAATCTTGAAACCGGTTTTCGCTTGATCATACACGCCTCGCCGCTCATGAGTTTTGGTGAAAGACGGCAAACCAATGGAGACCACCAGCAAAGCCGATGCGATAAAACCGACCACCGCTCCCGAGAACAGTGCTTGCCAACTGGTCGAAAGCAAATCAGGGCAGCAAGTGCCGGGCTGATGAGATTCTCCAAGTCGTAAGCCAATCGTGAGAGCGAGAGAGCTTTCGTGTAATCGTCCTCATCCGGGAGTGTTTCCGGGATGATGGACTGGAACATTGGCGTAAAAGCAGCCGATGCGGACTGAAGCACAGCGATTAACATATATACTTCCCAGACTTCCGCAACGAACGGCAAAACCAGGGCTGTTGAGGCTCGGATCAAGTCTAGAGAAACCAGCAGAACACGGCGAGGCAAATTCTCTGCAAGCGCTGAAGCAAGGGGGGGGTTACTAGGATATAAGCGACCATTTTTATGGCCATCGCTGTGCCTAACACCTGACCTGCCTGCTCTCTGGCCAAGTCGAACGCCAACAAGCTCAGAGCCACCGTCGCCAGTCCCGTACCCAACAAAGCAACGACTTGGGCCAGGAACAAATGGCGATAGGTTCGGTGTTTAAGAATCTCAAGCATTGTTCAACCGGTGACCTGATGAGTGCTTGGCGGTTGTAGTGACCACCTGTCTTCAGTAGCATCTTGATGCTATCCCCCCAGGGGGGATAGCATCAAGCGAATATTGGCTTTCCAAACTTACCATTACCTTGCGTGGAAACTGCTATGCATCACGAACGACTCGACCATTGGCAACACAATCACGTCTTTGGTCAGGATCAGAAACGCTCGGGCGAAACCCGAACACTCATTGTGGTGGGCCTTACACTGGCGATGATGGTCTGGGAAATCCTTGCCGGGATCGTTTATGGCTCAATGGCTTTGCTGGCCGATGGCCTGCACATGGGTTCGCACGCGGTGGCTCTGGGTATTGCCGCCTTCGCCTATGCGTACGCCAGGAAAAACGCAGGCAACGCCCGATTCTCTTTCGGTACGGGGAAGGTCAATGCGCTGGGCGGTTTTACCGGCGCGATTCTGCTGGCCGTCTTTGCGCTTTACATGGTTATCGAGAGCGTCGGGCGGTTTATCCAGCCCGTCCCCATTTCCTTTGACGGTGCCATTTTTGTGGCGATTATTGGCTTGGTGGTCAATGGGGTGTCAGCGTGGATACTGGGGGATGCAGGCCATGGTCACAGTCACGTGCATGATCACGGGCACCACCATCATCACCATGACCACAACCGCCGGGCCGCTTACCTGCATGTGCTTGCCGATGCGCTGACCTCTGTCCTGGCCATCGTTGCCCTTCTGGCGGGTAAATATGCAGGGTGGAACTGGATGGACCCGATGATGGGGATTATCGGTGCGATTCTGGTAACCCGTTGGTCCTGGCATCTGCTGAAAGACACCTCAAAGGTCCTTCTCGACGAGCAACATCAGGACATGGAGGAAACTGTCAAACAGGCCATCGAAGACGACGATGCCAAAGTCAGTGATTTGCATGTGTGGGCAATCGGCCCAAACATTCATGCGGCTATTGTCTCAGTCGTCTCGCATCAGCCTGAGTCGCCAACGGTCTATAAGGAGCGCATTCAGGCACGCTGCCAGTCCCTGGTCCACGTAACGGTGGAGCCTCTTCGCTGTGATTAACGGGGATAGCGCAGATCTGAGAGTAACGAGATCAAAGATACCGGGCGATTGCCTTGAATTCATCGACACGCCGCTGCTGCTCCGGCTCCAGCGGCCCGATGGAATCGTCCAGACAATGCTCAATGTGGTCCTGCACCAATACGCGCTTGGCTTGTTGAATGGCCTTTTCCACGGCGTGAAGCTGTTGAGCCAGTTCCAGGCAGGGTTTTCCCTGATCAATCATGCCAATCACGCTTTCAAGATGGCCGTTAGCCCTCTTCAGGCGTTTGATAATATTCGGGTGAGATTGATGCGTGTGATCATTTACCATGTTTAATTCCTATCCCCCATGGGGGGATGTTATCCTCTATCTTCCTTGAAATCCAACCACAGACTCGACGTATTAGATTGATGATTTCGGCCATCCACCAGAGAAAACTGCTTCCGACGCTCGTCATACTGTTCGCATTGGCGGGCCTGTCACTGTCGGTGATTGGCGAGTCGTTCTCTCACGGTGTGGCTGAGGTGGCAGGCGATTGGGAATCACAGCCTGACAGCCACCCAGGCAGTCTTGGTGGACATGGACACACCCACGATTTTGACGAAGAGCCAGAGGTGGCGTCACTTCATCATGATGCGGGCAATCATACCCACGAGACGGTGGACCAGCTCAGGGTTCCGTTTGTTTTCCAAGACCTGACCGTCCTGCGGCAGCCCGTGCCCTTTGCCGGAGGCTCTCCTCGCAGTTTGCGCTATCGGCTTGAACGCCCTCCAAAAGCCTCCCTTCCCGTTTGACCCTTGCCGCTTAAGCGGCCCGAGAAAACAAATTCGATTGGAGTCTTTATGTTGTCAAGCTTGCTTGGCGGTTGCCGTGGTGTGTCCTCAACGGACACCGGCAGTCGTCTGTTCTGGATATTTCTGACACTGGGCTTGCTGGGTATGAGTACCGATGTGCTCGCCCACGCAGTCGCTCAGGGTGACAAGGGTTACATCCAGGAAATTACCGGAATAAACCTTATTTCGTTCATCTATCTGGGGGCCAAGCACATGGTCACCGGCTATGACCACCTGCTGTTCTTGCTGGGTGTCATTTTCTTCCTCTACCAGATGAAGCACATCGCGATCTACGTGAGTCTGTTTGCCCTTGGGCATTCTACGACCATGCTGCTTGGGGTGTACTTTAACGTGGGCATCAATAGCTACATCATTGATGCGATTATCGGTCTGTCCATCGTGTACAAGGCACTGGACAACATTGGTGCCTACCAGCGCTGGTTTGGCGTCCAGCCCAATACCAAGGCCGCCACGCTGATTTTCGGGTTCTTCCACGGTTTCGGCCTCTCCACGAAGATCATCGAATATGACATCTCGCCGGACGGCCTGATTCCGAACCTCCTCGCCTTCAATGTGGGCGTGGAAATAGGACAGCTCATCGCCTTGGCCATGATCCTGATCGCAATCAGCTTCTGGCGCAAAACCGACAGCTTTTTCCGCCACGCCTACACCGCCAACGTGACCATGATGAGCGCAGGCTTCCTGCTCTTCGGCTATCAACTCACCGGTTACTTTGTCGCTTAATTCAGGAGATTCGTTATGTACAACACCGATATACCTAATCGTGAAGAACTACCCAGCACCGCCAAGTTGATTCGATCAACAATCATTGCTGCCACTGTGGCGCTGGTTCTGTTGGTTACCGTGGTCATGCCCGCCGAGTACGCCCTGGACCCAACCGGCGCAGGTCGCCTCCTGGGCCTGACTGAAATGGGTGAAATCAAAGAACAGCTCGCTGAGGAAGCGGCTGCGGACGAAGCTGCCCAGATGGTTTCCGTGCAGCCTCCAGCGGAACAAAAAGCAGCAGAAGCTGCCAAACCTGTTCAGGAAACAGCATCGGCTCCCAAGCCTGAGTTCGTGCCTGTCGAGAAAGAGCCTGCATCAGAGCCGATACCTGCAGAGTCGCAGTGGCAAGATGAAGTGCGCGTGGTTCTCACACCGGGAGAAGGCACAGAGTTCAAACTCACCATGGAGGAAGGTGCTACAGCCCGGTTCTCCTGGGTGTCTGAGGGTGGCCCTATCAACTTCGATACCCATGGTGATGGAGGCGGCCAGTCAATTTCTTACGAGAAAGGCCGGGGCGTGCCGGAAGACGAGGGCGAGCTGGAAGCGGCCTTTACCGGCAACCATGGCTGGTTCTTCAGGAACCGGAATGACAACGAAATTACTTTAGTGCTTCGCACCGGCGGGGATTATGCACAGCTGAAAAAAATGCTGTAATAGAGTTCGTTCGCAAAAGGCTGGCAGGATGCCAGTCTTTTGTACTTCATAGACGACTTAGAATGCCACCAGTGAACCTCCTAACAATTTAGTTGCTCCTTGCATATGTGTACTTACTGCCACACCTCTTTGGAACCGTTCCCGCGTAAAGAAAACATTTGTGGTGTATAAATGGGGGCATACATAAATCAAACAATAATTATTTTAATAGAAAAACAAATAGTTGTGATTTTTTGAGCCCTGCCGTGGGCACCAACCACTCCTCCCCAAGATCCGCAGAAAGCCCAGAGAGCAGGCCAAGAACCGCATTATATCGTGCTCCTTTCAATACAAATTCCAAAACCCTTAAGCAACTTGAGTCCATCAAAGCCTGGTGCTCGAAACGTTGGACGGGCCCCTAAGTCCGGCCCGTCGGCTTCGATTCAGGGCCGCTCACTGCCCATCATTTCCGGCAGTTCGCTCGGTCGCGCCGCACCCTGCTTCATTTGCACGTTCCCATTGCCGTCACGGAAGTAGGTGCTTGGGGTTGCGCTCAGGCCCAGGCTTCTCATCAACTGGTTATTGGCCCGTACCCGATCGGCGTTGGCGCTGACCAGCTGGCGGTTTACCTCTATGCCGCCATTGCTATAACTGTCCTGGTTCTCGGTGAGCGCCTCGCTTGGCTTTTTGGCCCCGACAATGGTAGCGGCCTTGGGTAGGCTGTCCTCACGCAGGATACCCACCATGATGTGGCGCAACTGCACTCGGCCCGCCTCTACCCAGGGCTCCGCCGCCTGACGGAAACGGTGGCAGAACGGGCAGTTGGGGTCAGTAAAAGTGTAGACGATCACCGGTGCGTCCGGATCACCATCCATTACCCAATCAGCATCTTCCAACTGAGCCCAGGCCTTTTCGTTCTGGGGCCCTTGCACCAGTTCCTGAATTTTCGGTTCGGTCAGGTTCTCTCCCTCTGCGGTCAGCATCGGCCCCACCACCACGTGCTCCTTGTCGGAAGTCAGGTAGAAGGCCACCGAACGACCCTGCATGTTGCCCACGTAACCGGTCATCCCACCGGGGGCGTCAAAACTGCCATCGATCGACACGCCACGATCGATCAATTGCTGCAC
Source organism: Marinobacter sp. B-12 (assembly GCF_056857915.1). Classification (NCBI taxonomy): domain Bacteria; kingdom Pseudomonadati; phylum Pseudomonadota; class Gammaproteobacteria; order Pseudomonadales; family Marinobacteraceae; genus Marinobacter; species Marinobacter sp. B-12. Next base: position 24,332 of record NZ_JBSXOB010000055.1, read on the forward strand.
TGCCGCCGGATAGTCCTCGGCAAGTACTGGCAGGCTCAAGCCCAGCAGGGATGCGCTGATCAGCGCGGGTTTGACTATGGCATTCATCCGCTTCATAAAAGTCTCCAGTCACTATCAGTCAAAGCGTTCAAGGTTGTGGGCCAGTGAGGCGCCCGACAGTTCGCCCAGATGGGCGTCCAGTTGCCGGCCCTGGGCGTCATAAAACAGGGTGGTGGGTAACGCCTGGCTGCCGGTGGTCCGCCCCATCGTGGCCGAGGTGTCTGTCAGCACATTATCCAGCGACAACTCGTGCTGATTGAGAAACTGCTGGATGGCTTCCCGCTGCTCGCCTTGATTAACAAAGACAAAGGTGATGTCCGGGTTGTCTTCCTGTGCTTTCTGAAGCACCGGCATTTCTCGGATGCAGGGCGGGCACCAACTGGCCCATAGGTTAACCACCATGGGCTTGCCATCGGCGACGTCGGCCAGACTGGTCGGCCGGTTATCCAGGTGCGCCAGCGCCACGTCCGGCACCGCCCGGGCCTGGGTTTCCATCAGGTTCACCAGCAATGACACCGCGCCCCATGTAAGCATGCCGGCTGCCGCGGCACTACCCAGGGCACACCGGACTGGCGGATAACGCCAGAGTTTCCAGGCCAGCATGGCAAGGGCCCCGACGATACCAGCCAGCACTTCGAAGCCACCGTCGCGAATATCGATGATACCCAGCAGATCTTCCCGGTAATGCTCGAAATACCGGATAACAAACCCGATTCTCGCCGCAACCATTGCCGCCAGGAAGATGTCCGTCAGGTGGCTGGCAATGGGAATACGCTCCTTGCGCCCCATAATCGCCCCAACAATCAAGGCAATCACGAAAGCGCCCAATAACAGCGCTTGCCCCAGTGACAATGCCAGAGGTCCGATATTAACGCTCAACATGCAGCCTCCTTCAGGATTGGCGGGCCTGGTCCAGGCGGTTCAAGAAGACTTCGGCGGACACCTCACCGGTGGTACGCTGAGAGCGATACTCGGTGCCGTCCGGTCCGATGATCAGAATGGTTGGTGGGCCAATGACCCGCAAATGCTGCATCAGTTCCCGGTCCTGCGCATCGTTGGCGGTGACATCGGCCCGCAACAACTGCATATCCGACAGTTCGGCAATCACGGTTTCATCGCCGAACACCTCTTCCTCAATGACCTTGCAGGACACACACCAGTCCGCATAGAAATCCACCAGGGTCCACTGGCCTTGGCTGCCGGCCCTCGCGACGGCCTGGTCCAGGTCGGCCACGGATTTGAAATCGTCGAACTGGGCGTGCTGCGGTGTAGACATAGCATTGGCTGTGCCCGCCATCGCCAGGCCGTTCAGGGGTTGCCAGATCTGGCTGCCACCGGCGGCGGCACCAATCATCATCAGTGCGCCCCAGAGCGTGACCACCGCCCCGGCACTGCTGGTCAGTGTGCGCAGTGGCATACTGCGGGAAACCGCCCGGGCAATGTGCCAGAGCGACAGCCCCAGCGCGATGGTGAGCGCCCCCCACAGGCCCAGCACCACGGCGTTGTCCAGAATGCGCTCCAGGAAGTACACGGTGGCACCCAGCAGAATGAAGCCGAACACCGCTTTGACAACGTCCATCCAGGCCCCGGGCTTGGGCAGCAGGCCGGCCCCAAAGGTAGCCAGTGCGATCAGCGGCGTGCCCATGCCCAGTCCCAGCGCCAGCAACGCCAAGCCACCGAGGGTGGCATCACCGGTGTCGGCGATGTAGATCAGTGCGCCGGCCAGCGGGGCGGTCATGCACGGGCTGGCCAGCAGGGCCGCCACCACACCCATGCCGGCGGCACTGGCCAAGCTGCCACCCTGCTGATTATTGCTGAGCCGTCCCAGGCGGTCGCGAATAAAACCGGGCAACTGCAACTCGTACAGACCAAACATCGACAGCGCCAGCACAACGAAGACCACGGCAATGGAAATAATGAACACCGGCGCCTGCAACATGGCCTGCAGGTTGGCGCCAGCCAGGGCGGCCGCCACGCCAAGCAGAGAGTAGGTGATGGCCATGGTAACCACGTACACGCCGGACAGTGTAAAAGCCCACCCTCGGCCGGCCTCGTTGCTGACGATAACGGTGGACAGGATCGGAATCATCGGCAACACACAAGGCGTGAACACCAGCAGCAGCCCCAGGCCGAAAAACACCATCAGGTTCCAGAACAGGCCGCTGGAGGCCAGTTGCCGGGTCAAAGACTCATCTTCCGCCAGTTCATTGCCGCTGTTTGCCGCCGGGGCGGCACTGGTGTTTCCGCTACCCGATGCTGCCGATGCAGTTTCGGTGTCGACCGTCGACACCGGATTACCGTTGAAATCAACCGTGGCCGACTGCGGTGGGTAACACAACCCAGCTTTGGCACACCCCTGCCAGGTCAGTTTAAGGGCGCCGGCCTCACCGGTATTAACCAGCAAGTCTACGCTGTTATAGAACACCTCGGATTCACCAAAGAATTCATCATGAATCATAGTGCCAGACGGGTACTGAATTTCACCCAGGGCACCATCCGCCCCTTCGATGGTCATACGCTTTTTGTAGAGATAGTAGTCCGGTGCTATGTCCCAGCTCAGAGTCAGGGTGCCATCACCGTTGTCTTCCACCTGGTACTGGAACGCCTCCTGCACCGGCACAAAATCATTGCTGCCGCCGACCAAAGACTGGCTGGCCACCGGCCAGCTGGTTGCTAATGCGATCAGAGTGGATAAGATCGGTACCCAGAGTCGTAATGCTCGCACACGCTGCTCCTGTTGGTTCTGGTAAACATCTACGGATTCAGTTCGCGCAGTCTGTGGCGGGTGGATTAACACAGCATTAACGGCGCCCTAAGCGAAATCACTGTCCAGAGGAAACCCGTTCACGTGCACGTATTACTGGTAGAAGACGACGATCTGGTGGCCTCAGGCCTGGAAGCCGGATTGACGCTGCATCACTGTACCGTCGATCGGGTACGCACTACCCGCGAGGCCCGCGCGGCCATTTCGCAGTTCGGCTGTGACGTGGTGATTCTGGACCTGGGCCTGCCTGATGGCGATGGCGTGGGCCTGCTTGACCACTGGCGTCAACAGGGTGTGGCCACCCCGGTACTGATTCTGACCGCCCGGGATGCAGTGCCGGATCGGGTCCGCGGCCTGGAAGCCGGTGCCGACGATTATGTTCTTAAACCCTTCGAACTGGACGAACTCGTCGCCCGGCTCAATGCCCTGGTACGCAGGGCCGCCGGCCGGGCGGTGTCAGAAGTGTGCCACGGGGAGTTGAAAGTACAGCCGGATTTCGGCCAGGTGTTCCTGCACGGTAACCCGGTAACTCTGTCGCGCCGGGAGCTGGCGCTGTTGGAAAAGCTGATCAACGCCCGTGGTGCTGTGCTGAGTGAAGACCAGCTCAAGGATGGCCTGTACGGCATGGACACCAGCGTTGAAAGCAACGCCCTGAACGTGCACATTTATCACCTGCGCCGCAAACTCTACCGGTACGTAGTGGTCACTGAACGCGGGCTCGGCTATCGACTGGGACCACCGCCGGAATCTTCCGGAGCCAACTCATGAGCTTGCAAAGCCGACTGATCTGGTCTTTGGGCAGCGCCTTTCTGGCGCTCTGGCTGTCCGTGGCCGCGATGATGTATCTGCACCTGGATCAGCAGGTGTCCCATACTCTGGACCAGCGCCTGGCTTCTTCCGCCACTATGGTGGCGGGGCTGATCGCCCGCCAGCCAGAAATGCTGATTTCCCGACAAAGCAACCCGCTGCTGGTTCACCCGGACGCCGAAGGCGTCGCCTGCCAGATTCGCTCTGCATCAGGCGAAGTGTTACTGCAAACCAGTGGTTCCCACTCCCAGTTTTCCGAGGCAACGCGACCAGGCTTCAGCACCCGAAAAATCGGCGACCAGCAGTGGCGATTGTACACCCTGGAGCAGAATGGCACTCTCATCACCACCGCCGACCGGATGTCGGAGCGAGTTGCCTTGGCCAACAGCATTATTCTGGTGATGGTCGTCCCATTCACCCTAGCCCTGCTGGGCGGGCTGGCGGTGCTCTGGTGGGGCGTGCGTGGCGGCCTACGCCCCTTGCAGGGGCTACAGGACCAACTACGCCGACGCACTCCGGAAAACCTCGACCCGGTGCAGCTTCGACGGGCGCCGGCCGAACTCACTCCTGTGGTAGAAACACTCAACGGCCTGTTCTCCCGGGTGGCCAGCACCATGGCTTGGGAGCAACGCTTTGCCAACAGTGCCGCCCATGAATTCCGCACGCCGCTGACAGGCATCAAAACGCACCTGCAGGTGGCGCAACGGGTGTCCGGCGAACGCCAGCTATTGGCGTTGACCAATGCCGAAAAAGGCGTGGCCCGCCTGCAGTCGGTAACTGAACAGCTATTGATGCTCTCGCGCATGGAGCGCCAAGGCTTTACCGGAGGTAACGGTTGCCCGGTTAGCGAGATGATCGACGGCGCACTGGAAGATCTACCCCAGCGAGAGCGGATTCAGCTACCAGCCCCCTACCCCGAGGCCCAACTGGCGGTACCCAAGGCGCTGGCGGTGGTGGCTTTGCGCAATCTGCTGGAGAATGCCCTGAAATACTCCAGCGGGCCCTGCAAGCTGCAACTGCAAGCAAACACGGACGGCAGCGGCCAACGCCAAATGCGCGTGATGGTTCGGGACCAAGGCCCGGACAGCAATTCCGCGGCCGGGCGTGCCGGCCCGGAAAGCCACGGCCTAGGTCTCGCCATCGTGGAAATGGTGGTCACCCAGTTCGGCGGTGCGCTGATCTCTGAGCATAACGCCGCCAATGGGATGGACTGGCAGTTACAACTGCCGCTACAGGTGAGTTTGACAAATTCTTGATACTTTCAAGACCTGTCCCTGACGCAAACGTTTCTATCCTGCGACCGCTTTTTTGCCTGATATTTTTCTTCATTGCCTGCGGTGGTGGAAATACCCAGCCCAATATTGGTCACAAGGTAGTAATCCGAGACATTTGATGGCCCACTTTGTGCTTACCCCTCCCCTAGACACCAAAACCGTCAACATTTCCCCATTGGCCATGGGAGGGGACCAACGCCATGTCGCTACTCACATCGCTGATCAAAGCCAGCACCCAGTTCCAGCAGGCCATGGAGAAGAAACAGCCGGCAGCATCGGGCAATGCGTCGCCAAAGCCCACAGCACCAGAGGTGCCGGTCTCTGCAACCGATGACCGGTTTACCCTGTCGGAGCGGGCGAGCTTCGAAACCGGCCGCCCCAAATCCACTCGCTTGCAGATGGCGGAATACAAACAAACCGTCGGGCAGGACCTTGCCTATATGCGGGAAACACTGCGGCACAAACTTGCCGAGTACAAACTGAGCCCTGCAACCAGCGTGGAAGTCTCAAAGAACGACGACGGCAAGATCAGCGTTGGCGGTGGTATACCGGAGGAATCCCGCAACCGTATCGAGCAGGACCTGAACAACAGCAAGCCATTCGGGGAGGCGTTTAGCCGGCTCAGCGCCAGCGAGCCCACCCTGCACTTTGTGGACAACGCGCTGAAGCTGAACAAGGCCTACGGCGTGAACAATTCACTGCTGGACACCCTGGTCAGCGATAACCAGCAATTTAACGGCCTGCAGGACCTGGCGCACCGATACGACAGCCTGCGCAGAACCATAAATACCGATCAGGCCACCAACTACGCAGACCGCAAAAATTTCGCCCTGAGCCTGAACACCCGAGCCTGATTCCGTTAAATCCGGAAGGGCTCGGGATCTCCTTTACCGACGCGAGTTACCTCAGGCGCATCCCCTGTCATGTTCACCACGGTGGTCGCCTCCAGGCCGCAAAAACCACCATCGATGATCAGATCCAGCTCGTGCTCCAGAGTTTCCCTGATGTCATAAGGATCCGTCATCGGGTCCTCGTCACCCGGCAATATCAGCGTGCTGCTCATGATGGGTTCGCCCAGTTCCGCCAACAGCGCCTGCACAATGGCGTTGTCCGGCACCCGCATGCCAATGGTCTTGCGTTTGGGATGCAGCAGGCGGCGCGGTACTTCACTGGTGGCGTCCAGAATGAATGTGTAAGCCCCCGGCGTGAAGTTCTTGAGTAGCCGATACTGGGTGTTATCAACCTTCGCGAACACGCCGATGTCCGACAGGTCCCGACACATCAGGGTGAAGTTGTGCTTGTCATCCAGGCGGCGAATCCGCTTGATCCGGTCCGCTGCCTGCTTGTCACCGAGGTGGCAACCAATGGCGTAGGCGGAATCCGTCGGGTACACAATAACGCCCCCCTTGCGGAGAATATCCACAGCCTGGTTGATCAGTCGTTTCTGGGGCGTTTCCGGGTGAATCTGGAAGAACTGGCTCACTGGCCACCTCCGGATGCAAAGGCCGGATCGTTCTTGGAGCCGCCCATGCAATTGGGAGAATCGGGCGCTGCCTGGCCGGACGCCTCCCACTCCTGTGGTGAATAAACGTGCAGCGCCAGGGCGTGGACGCCACCGGACATTTCGTCCGCCAGTATTTTATAGATGGCCTGGTGGCGCTTGACCTTGCCCTGCCCCTCAAACTCCGGAGACACCAGGGTCACTTTGAAATGGGTTTCAGAGTTCGGTGGCACGTTGTGTTTGTGGCTCTCGTTTTCAACCATGAGGTGTTGGCTGTCGAAAGCGCTTGTCAGCTTGTGCTCAATGGCTTGTTGTGTGGACATAAACAGGCCTGCTCCTGATCGAATGTGTTATGGAACAGTCTACTACACCAAACGCTGTGTTACCTTGACAGGATACCGACAAAGCGCCATCTTCCACCCCCACCCGAAAACTGCTTCCGACTTATGCGCCTGTACATTGCTGAAAAACCAAGCCTGGGCCGGGCAATTGCCGCTGCCCTCCCCTCTCCCCACCAGAAGGGGAACGGGTGGATTCGTTGCGGCGACGGAAGCAACGCAAGCACCATTAGCTGGTGTATCGGCCACCTGTTGGAACCAGCAGAACCCGGCCAGTACGACCCGCGCTGGAAAAAATGGCGACAGGAAGATTTGCCCCTGTTTCCCGGGCACTGGGAGGTGATGCCCAAAGACAGCGTACGCCAGCAGCTCAAGGTATTGGAATCGCTGATCCGCAAGGCAGAGACCATCATCCATGCCGGCGATCCGGACCGTGAAGGCCAACTGTTGGTAGACGAAGTCATCCGCTACACAGGCGCCACCTGCCCCGTGCAGCGAATCCTGATCAATGACCTGACTCCGGCGGCGGTGGCAAAGGCCATCCAGGCACCGAAGGACAATCGTGAATTCCGCCGCTTGTCCCATTCCGCCCTTGCCCGTCAGCGGGCGGACTGGCTCTACGGCATTAATCTTACCCGTTTCTACACGCTGTCCTACCAGCAGCAGGGCCAGCAGGGCGTGTATTCCGTCGGCCGGGTACAAACCCCGGTGCTCGGATTGGTGGTGGCTCGGGACAACACCATTGAGAACTTCCAGCCGAAACCTTTTTTCCGCGTTCAGGCGACATGCCACGCAGTGGATGAGGAATCGGACCCGCAAGCGTTTACGGCACGCTGGCAGCCCTCGGAAGCCTACCGGGAATACCTGGATGAAGAAGACCGTTTGTTGGACAGCGATGTCGCCACGCAGATCGCCGAAGCCGTAGAAGGACGGCCCGGCAAAGTTACGGAATCCCGTTTTCGCGACAGGAACGAAGCACCACCCCTGCCGTTCTCACTCTCTGCCCTGCAAATCGAGGCGGGGCGACTGTTCCGCATGGGCGCTAAAGACGTATTGGACACCGCCCAGAACCTGTACGAACGCCACCAGTTGATTACCTATCCCCGCTCGGACTGCCGTTATCTGCCGGAAGGGCATTTTGATCAACGCCAGAGCGTGGTGCAGGCTATTGGCAATGTCTCCGGCGAACTGACGGCAGCCTGCGAGGCGGCAGACATGAACCGCCGCACCGAAGCCTGGAACGACAAAAAGGTGGATGCTCACCATGCCATCATCCCCACGGCCAGGAAGGCGCCCAATGGACGTCTGAGCGAAGCCGAGAAGAACATTTACGAACTGATCAGCCGGTATTACCTGATGCAGTTCAGCGCCGACGCCATACACCGGGAAGGCAAATTAGCGATCGGAATTGGCGAACACACGTTCAGAGCAACCGAAACCGCGGTTCTTCAGCCGGGCTGGAAAACGCTGGAAATTCGTCAGCGGGAAAGCCGACAGGAAGCCGCCAAAGCGCCCCTCCCCCGCCTGGAAAAAGGTGACCCGATACTCTGTGACTCTGTAGACATCGCCGAACGCAAAACCCAGCCACCCCAATATTTCACCGACGCCACGTTGCTGTCAGCGATGACCAACATCGCCCGTTTTGTCAGCGATCCAGAGCTTCGCAAAACCCTGCGTGAAACCGATGGACTGGGCACTGAGGCCACACGGGCGGCGATTATTGATACCCTTTTCCGACGCGACTATTTATACCGGGACAAGCGCCATATCCGGTCGACGCCAAAGGGGAAGGCGTTGATTGAGTCGTTGCCGGAGTCCGTCAGCAAGCCGGATATGACGGCCATTTGGGAAGCGACCCTGGAAAGTATTCGCCGCGGCGAGGGCAATCCCAAGCAGTTTATTGCAGACCTGAAAGAACAGATACGCGGGTTCATCAACACCCCTGAGCAGGAAGCCAGGACTGTCCCACCAGGCGAGGGGCAGCCGCATTGCCCCAAGTGTCGCGCTCCCATGCGCCAGCGCGAGGGCAAGTTTGGTGCCTTCCATGCCTGTACCCGCTTTCCGGACTGCAAAGGCACGCGGCCCATCGAGGACCAGTCGCCGGCGGATGGCACAGGAGAAAAACCCATTCCCTGCCCGCACTGCTTTTCGCCTCTGGTGCGCAGAAAAGGCAAAAAAGGCTGGTTCTGGGGCTGCAGCAATTTCCCCGGCTGCCGACAAACACTGGATGACGACAACGGAAAACCTGCGATCCGTTTACGCAACACTACATAACGACACTGAAGCGAAATTGCTGATTTGTAATAATGTGAAGCAGAATTCAATAACTATTCCCCGCCTTCGTCGGGAAGCCTGAATATGACACTATTTGATGTCGGGAGACGTTTGATGCGAATTGCCCTGCTTGAGGACGAACATGAACAGGCTCAGCACATTCAGTCTGTGTTGTCCGAGCGCGGGCACCACTGCGACAGTTTTCCGTCAGGCCAGGCATTCCTGAGCGCGGTCCTTCACCGCAGCTATGATCTGTTGGTGATGGACTGGCAAATACCCGACATGACCGGGATCGAGGTTCTGGAAAGCGTACGTGCGCAGTTGAACTGGCAGATTCCGGTGGTGTTTCTCACCCAGCGCGACAGCGAGACTGATATCGTGCGGGCGCTCGATGCCGGTGCCGATGACTACCTGGCTAAACCCGCTCGCGAGGCAGAGTTGGTGGCACGCATCAATGCGTTGGCACGTCGCACCAGCCCCGATGTCGAAAAAGAATCGTTGCAGTATGGCCCGTTCGAGATCAATACCCAGCTTCGGACCATTGCGCTTCACGGCAACGTGCTGACACTGACCGACAAAGACTTTGACCTGACCCTGTTCCTGTTTCAGAACCAGGGTCGGCTGCTGACCCGCGAGATGCTGCTTGAGCGGGTATGGGGACTGGCGAAAGACATCAATACCCGTACCGTGGACACACATATGAGCCGGCTTCGACGCAGATTGGGCCTCAATCCCGAAAACGGCTTCCGCATCAAGACCATCTACCAGCGCGGTTATCGTCTTGAAGCAATGAAAGCTTCCGGTCCCGATGAGACCGTAACGGTCATGGAACAAGCCTGACATGAGTCAATGCGTCACTCTGCGAACCTTCACCGGTTTGCTGCTACTATTCGGTTCCCTGATGGCATTGCCAGTACAGGCGGAACTTTCGGTCACCCGGGGTTCCCAGGTGGGCGCCGCTGCCCCGGAATCCAACGCGACGCCGGAGTGGATCTATACGGTACGACCCGGTGAACATTTTGCGGGGATCGCTGACGCATTGCTGGCCAAAGGTATTCCCGCCATTCGCTTGCTCCAGCACAATGGCATCGACAACCCCGCCACGGTGACCAGCGGAGACAGTCTACGAATTCCCCTTGCCTGGCTTCAGCGCCAACCCGACCCTGCCCGAGTAAACTCGGTGACCGGATCGGTACAACTGATTTCCGGTAGTGACGGCACCAAACGCCCTCTGACCAGCGACTCTCTGATTCGGGTCGGTGATGAAATTCTGTCTCACGCTGGCACCGCCACCATCGAACTTGCCGACGGCTCCGTGGTACGGATGTCACCGCATTCCCGTCTCGCTTTCAATCGCCTGACGCAGTATGGGAAATCCGGCATGGTGGATATCCGCCTGCGCCTCAATCAGGGCGAAATCGAAACTCAAGTGAAGCCCGTTATCGAAGGTGGCTCGCGCTTCGAGATTGAAACGCCCTCCGCTGTAGCGGCGGTCAGGGGCACCATGTTCACCGTCAGGACGGCGCCCGGCATGACTGACCTACGGGTCACAGAGGGCGAGGTGTCGTTTGGCCCGCCGGGACAAACACGCCGGATTCCAGCCGGTTACAGCGCCAGCGTTTCAACCGCAGGTGTGGGAAGAATGAACATTCGCCGCCTGCCCCGAGCTCCGGAGATCAACCCCCTGCCGCAACAGCTTAAGCAACTTCCGGCAAAGCTGAGCTGGGCGCCCAACGGTGCCAACAGCCATCGTGTGGATATCTTCGATGCCGATTCCGGCCGCTGGATTAACAGCAGCAAGGTCAGCGACAGTAGTTTCGATATCAACCTGCTGGACAATGGCCGCTACGAGATTCACCTTGCCGCCATCGACAATCGCGGCATGGCTGGCATGCCCGGCGTCATGTCTTTTGAAGTCGACTTACAGGCCCGGACCGCCGCACTGGAACAACCGGAACCAGGTGCGACTGTTAACGACGACATGCCCGAGTTCCGATGGCAGTTGCGCGGCGAAAACGAAGTCGCCCGGGTGGAAATCTCGGAGAACAAAGACTTTGGAAACACGATTGCCACTAGTGAGTGGGCGCCTGATGAAAGCGCGCTTCCTTCTCGACCCCTGACACCCGGGCAATACTACTGGCGGGTGGTCACCGAGGCCGGCGGCAATTCCGTCGCCACGAGTGAGGCACGCTCACTGGTCGTGAACGGAACCCTGCCACCGGTTCGCATCATCAGTGTCAACTACGTCGACAGCCAGGTAAGAGTGTTCTGGCAGAAGGTGGATACCGCGACCGACTATCGCCTGCAGCTGTCAGAAGAGCCGGGATTTAACAACATAATCAAAGAGGCTACGTTGTCGGATACTACTGCGGCCTTGCGCCTCATTCCCGGAAGACGGTATTTTGTCCGCCTGAAAGCTCTCTCTGACGGCCCGCTTGAAAGCCGGTGGGGACCAGGGAGGGAGTTGTTTCTGGAATAACCCACAACTTCCTGATACCCGACAGCAGGCCCCATGAACCGGAACTGGTTTCCCATTAAGACAACACCTTGGACACTGGGCCTGCCACTACTGACATTTTTGCTATTGCTCCAGACGACCTCTGCCCCGGAGCGTCTGGACTTCTGGCTTTACGATACCCTTATCACCGCAACCCCCGCAGAGCCCGCTGACGACGTCGTCATTATCGCCATTGACGAGTTAAGTATGGATCGCCTGGGGCGGTGGCCCTGGCCACGGACAACCCATGCACGGCTCATTGAAAAACTTCGTGAGGCCGGCGCCGAAACCATTGTCTTTGACATCCTGTTTCCCGAACCGTCGCCGGAAGATCAGGCTATGGCCAACGCCATGCAGAAACACGGCAATGTCATCCTGCCGCTTCATCTGTCACCGCCCTCCCGACACTACCTGATCAGCGAACAGCTTCCCGCCCCCGCATTGGCCTCCGCAACCGCAACGCTTGGGCATGCCCACGTGGAGCTTGATGAAGATGGCCTGGCGCGAGGGGTTTATCTGTTCAATGGCCTCGGTGATCAGTTATGGCCCAGCTTGGCCCTGGCGGCCTCTGATACGACGTCACCATACCCGGAAACGTCCAACGTGCCACCCTACACCAACGTCAGACAACACTACCGCGCCATTCCAATGGCCGGTGGCGCCGGTACGCTGCCTTCCTACTCTTATACCAAGGTGCTCGACGAGCCATCGGCACAGGAGGCTTTCAGCGGGAAAACCGTTTTTGTAGGCGCCACCGCCCCGGGGTTTGGCGACATCCTGCCTACCCCTTTTTCGGGTCTCAGTCAGCCGATGTCCGGCGTTGAGTTCCACGCCAACAGTTATTCCGCATTGGTGAAAGGCGAGCTGATATCGCGGATATCAAAGCCAGTTGCCATTGGCCTCGCCGTTCTGGTCATTGTTCTGCTGTCATTCACCCTGCCCCGTATGAGGCCGGCCCGTACCATTTTTCTGTGTCTGACGAGTTTCGGTTTACTGGCTCTCCTGCATACGCTGCTATTGATCGGGGCCAACCTCTGGCTGCCGATCTCCTACGCCATCGTGATTCCGCTGCTGGCACTGCCCGTTTCCAGCGCGTTACGGCTGGCCATGACTAACAGCTTCCTCAACCGGCAGCTTGACGAGCTTGCTCGTGGGCCGACCATGACCCTCGAGGAGCCGTCGCTGAGGCATCCACCGCAACTGCTCAGCCATTTCCAGGCATTGCTCCAACCAGAGGGCTGGTTGTTGGCTAAAGGCGATGAGGTTATGACGTCATCTGGCCTGAGCTCCGGCGATATCCCCCCACTGGAAACTCCCGGCCATTGGCATCACATCGAGGGCCAGAGCTGGGTCGGCCTGGTACGCAATGGCGTAACCTACAAAATCGGGCTCAAACTGCCTAACAACCTGAGTCGGGAGGCGACCCAGCGTTACCTCCGCCGTTTGCCGCTGTCCAGCACCCCTTCGCAGGCGGCCAAACCGGGGCCACGGGAAAACATCTCGGCCCGAATCGAGCGAGTACGCGTGGCGACCGAGCGTATGAGCCAGATGCAGAAGTTTATTCGGCGCAGCTTCGAACGCATGCCAGACGGCATTATCGTGACCGACGAACTGGGCGTTATCCGCTTTGCCAACGGCCACATTGAAGAATGGTTTCGCGAACCCATGCCAAGCCTTAGCGGACTGCCCCTGGCCAGACTTCTGGAGGGGCATGATCCGCGGGACAATCCGCCCTGGCATGAAACCGTCTCGGAAACCCTTACGCTGGCCCAAAGCCGCACCGTGGACCTACGGATTCGAAATAAGGATTTCCTGATTCACTTCGCACCGTTTGCACTTCCCGACAGCGATCAAAATGGCATTATCGCCAACATATCGGACATCTCGGAGCTCAGGGAACAGCAGCGACAACACCGGGAGGCCATCGACTTCATTTCCCATGATGTTCGCTCACCGCTGGTTTCCCAACTTGCATTGATCGAACAGCTCAAGCGGAATCGTGGCCATATCGAGCCGGAACAGCTCGACCAATTGGGCCGGCTAGCGAAGCGAAGCTATCACCTTGCCGAAGAATTCGTGCAGCTTGCCAGGGCCGAACAGCTAACTGAGACCCGATTTTACGAATGCGAGTTTTTGGCCATCGTCGAGAACGCCCGCGACAGCGTCAGCGAGCAGGCCGCCGAAAAAAGCATTCAGCTATTACTTCAGGGAACCGAGGATTTATGGCTGAAAGGAAATGCGGAACTGCTTGAACGGACCGTGATCAACCTGTTGACCAATGCCGTGCAGTACAGTCCCTCCGGCTCGATCGTCAATATTCAGGTCTTTCAGGCGGGCCACCAAGCATGCCTTACCGTAAGCGACGAGGGAGAAGGCATTGCCCCCGAAGAGATTCCCTACCTGTTTGACCGTTATCAGCGCAAGAAAAGCAGTGAGCTTTCCGGCAACCATGGCACGGGACTCGGGCTGTCGTTTGTGAACGTTGTGGTCGAAAAACATCGCGGTGAAATCACCCTTCGCTCGCGCCCAGGAGAAGGGTCGGCCTTCACCCTAAAACTGCCGATAACGCACCCGCTGGGCTAAGGCCCAGACGATATCAATACTCCAGATCAGACATCCGCTGCCTGAGTTAGATCGTTTTACTGACCGGTGCTGATGGCGCACTCATCAAACCATCGGCATCTTCCACTTGGATGGTGAAGTACCAGGTTCCATAGTCCAGGTCGTCAAAGATGTATTCCATGGTTCCGGCATCGCCAATCCGCACCGTTTCGGAAAGCCTTTCTGGGTTCTGGCCATAGTTGATGACGTAGCCGGACAACTCGCCCATTTTGATTCCATCACCGTTCGCTCGAGTTGACGGAGCGTTCCAGCTCAGCGACGCCGAACGCTCGAAGACCCCTGACGGGGAACCTTGCGCGACACCATCTCTGCTGGAACTCCCTGACGAATCGCCACCACATCCAGTAATCACAACTCCCACAAAAAACGCGACTATACATTTTTGTGACATTTTAATGACGCGAATCATATTTTTTTTCACCAATACTTCGTCAATTTTGGAAATTATACAAATCGGCGGCGAGTATCGATGTGAATGGCATCATCATACCAGTTAAAAAACTGTCAATTTTTCGACAAGAAACGGTAATAAAATTGCAAAATGCTTCAAAACACTTGGATCTGCAGGCAAGTTTTTGCCCGATGCACCAACCTCGAGCGATGCTTTCGGTACGAAGGCATTAGATTTGAAGCAAGCTGATGGAAAGGGAATTGCAAAAAGATAGAAAAATGTGCGGGGCGGAATTCAGTACTGAAACAGGCTGAACAGACACAAAAAAGCCGGTCAAAGACCGGCTTTTTATAAGTGGTAGCGGGGGCAGGATTCGAACCTACGACCTTCGGGTTATGAGCCCGACGAGCTACCAGACTGCTCCACCCCGCATCAAACTGGTTGTTTATCGGGGCCTACCCCGATCAACGTGCGCGTATACTAAGGATTTGACCGAGAACTGTCAATCGATATCTTCAAACAAATCGGCGGGATATTGCAGTTCCTGATTCTCGGCACGGCTGTACAAGCCCACGGCATCAATCGCTTCCTGAACCGGGCGAAATGAGCGACGATGGTGGGTGGTTGCGCCCAATCTACCGAGCGCTTCAAGGTGTACCGGGGTGGGATAGCCCTTGTGACTGGCAAAGCCGTACTCAGGGAATTCTTCATGGAGCACGGCCATCTCCCTGTCCCGAGTTACTTTGGCGATAATGGACGCCGCACTGATGGCTTCCACCCGGCTGTCGCCCTTCACCACAGGCTCCGAGGCCCAGCGCCATCCGGGACAGCGGTTGCCGTCCACCAGCACGTATTCCGGAGCGACATGCAGGCCCGCCACGGCACGCTCCATAGCCACCATAGTTGCCTGGAATATGTTCAGCCTGTCGATCTCACCGGCTTCACAGCGCCCCAGGCTCCAGGAGGCTGCGCGCTCGATGATCTGTTCGTAAAGAACCTCACGGCGCTTGTCCGTCAGCTTCTTCGAATCCGCGAGGCCCGGTATTGGCCTTTCCGGATTCAGGATAACGGCAGCAGTGACGACAGCCCCCACCAGCGGCCCGCGCCCCACCTCGTCCACACCGGCTAATAGCCGCCCCCTGTATCGGCACTCAAACGGCGGTAAAGGACGTTTGCTCATATTGCCCCGCCTTTTTCTATTAATGCAGAAACGGCTGCAGCAGACTGCTCATCGGCACCCTGTAGCAACTGCTCATGCAATTGTGAAAAGGCGGCTGTCAGACGGGCGCGTTCGGATTCGTTTTCAAGGCGCTCAAGCACGGCTTCTCCGAGGGACTGGGGCGAAGCATCATCCTGCAATAACTCTGGAACCAATTGTTCCTTGGCCAATAGGTTTGGCAGGGCCACGTAGGGCACCTTGACCAGCCTGGAAACCAATACGTAGCTGATACGACTCAGCCGGTAGCCTACCACCATGGGCTTTTTCAGCAACATGGCTTCCAATGTGGCGGTTCCGGATGCCAGCAATACCACGTCGGACGACTCCATCACTTCTCGAGAGCGGCCACGCACAATGGTCACGGCCAGCTTTACATCCAGCGCTTCCACCAGTTCTTGAACTTGCCTTTCCCGCTCCCGGTTCACGCAGGGGATCACTAGCTGCAAGTCCGGGCGTTTGCCCTGGATCCAGCGTGCGGCTTCCAGGAAAAGGGTACCCAGGCGCTCCACTTCCCCGCCTCGGCTACCCGGGAGAATGGCCAGCACGGGCGCATCTTCCCTAAGCCCCAGGGACTGACGGGCTCTGGTTGTATTAGGCGTCATTGGAATACGGTCCGCCAGGGGATGCCCCACAAAGACCACGGGCACATTGTGCTCTTCGTAGAAACGGGCTTCGAACGGGAACAACGTCAGCATGAGATTGACGGACTTGGCGATCTTGAAGATGCGTTTCTGGCGCCAGGCCCAAACCGAAGGACTGACGTAATGGGCAGTCGGAATGCCGGCATCACGACAGCGTCGCTCGATGCCAAGGGTAAAATCCGGGGAGTCGATACCAATAAGCACATCCGGTGGCGTCGCCAGCAGGTAGTCCATCAGCCGGGCGCGGATACTGAACAACTCCCGGATTCGACCGAGCACTTCCACCAGTCCCATTACCGACAGCCGCTCCATCGGAACCAATGAATGAAAGCCCTCTGCGAGCATCTCTTCACCACCGATACCGACAAACCGCGCATTGGGGTACCTGAGCCGCAGGGAACGGATCAGACCGGCGCCAAGGATATCCCCTGACGCCTCTCCTGCCACGATGGCGAAGGTTGCTTTGCGGGTACTGATAACAGAGTTTTCGTGATGATCCATCACCGGGGCGTCCACTTCCTGGTTAGCGGATGATGCCGCGGTCTGCGCCACGAAGGGAATCGATCAGGGGTTTCACTTCAGGGATATCGGAATAGGCCTTTTCCAGCTCTTCAACGGCTTGCTCCGTGGTCAGCCCCTGGCGATAGATAACCTTGTAAGCCCGGCGGAGAGCCAGCAACACGTCCTTGCTGAAACCACGCCGGCGCAAGCCTTCTACATTCATACCAAACGGCTGCGCGGATTGCCCGCTTGCCATGATATACGCAGGGATGTCTTTCAGCACAATGCTGCCACCAGCGCTCATGCTGTGGGTTCCTATATGACAGAATTGATGAACCATGGTACCACCGCCCAGGATGGCAAAATCGCCCACAGACACGTGGCCTGCCAGGGTAGCGCAGTTGGCAAGGATCGTATTGTTGCCAATGACACAGTCATGCGCCACATGAACGTAGGCCATCAGCAGGTTGCCATTGCCGATACGGGTTTCTCCGCGATCCTGAACCGTACCCCGGTGAACGGTGCAGTTCTCACGGATGATATTGTCATCACCAATGACCAGAGTGGTCGGCTCACCTGCGTATTTCTTGTCCTGGCACTCTTCACCAACGCTGGAAAACTGGAATATACGGTTGTTACGGCCAATTTTCGTGGGGCCCTTGATCACAACGTGAGACATAATCTCGGTGCCTTCACCGATCTCCACGTCCGGGCCGATGTAACTCCATGGGCCAACCGTAACGTCGTCTGCAAGCTTGGCAGAAGAGTCCACAATCGCCTGAGGATGGACTCCCGACCATTCTTTTGTCGCCATCAAACTTCTCTCTCAGCGGTCAATATTTCTGCCACACAGACGACTTCATCATCAACCAGTGCGCGGCACTCGAATTTATAGATTCCACGCTTTCCGGAAATAATCTGTGACTCCATGTACAGCCTGTCCCCCGGCACCACGGGGCGCTTGAAACGCGCCTTGCTGGAACCAGCCAGATATTGTACCACGCCGTCTGAGGGTTTCCGGCCAACCGTCACAAAGCCGAGAATACCTGATAGCTGCGCCATGGCCTCGATAATCAGAACGCCTGGCATGATTGGATTGTTGGGGAAATGCCCCGTGAAGAACGGCTCATTAAGGGAAATGTTCTTATACCCCTTGATGAATTGTCCCTTTTCTACCTCGGTTACCCGATCAACCAGCAAAAACGGGTAGCGATGGGGTAGGTATTCCATGATTTCATCAATGTACATCATCAGTATCGGCCTCAGCCTTCCATTTTCTTTTCCAGTTCTTTCAGCCGACGCGCCAAGGCATCAAGCTGACGAAAACGCACGGCGTTTTTACGCCATTGCCGATTGCTGTCGGCGCTGGTTCCCGACGAGTACACGCCAGGCTCCCGAATGTCACCCGTCACCAGAGTCATGCCGGTTAGATGTACCTGATCCGCAATATTCAGGTGCCCCGCCACGCCTGATGCACCCCCGAAGACACAGTGGCTTCCGATTCGAGTGCTGCCGGCAATACCAACCATTGCTGCCATGGCGCTGTGGTTGCCGATACTGACGTTGTGCGCAATCTGAATCAGGTTATCAAGTTTCACCCCATCGCCGATGACCGTGTCGTCCAGCGCTCCCCGATCAATAGTAGTGTTTGCACCCACTTCAACATCGTCCCCCAGAATGACCCGGCCAAGCTGGGCTATGCGATGCCAGGTGCCCTTCTCATTGGCAAACCCGAAACCGTCGGAACCAATGACCGCACCACTGAGGATATGGCAACGCTTACCCACAACGATATCGTGGGCGAGGGTTACCCGTGGACGTAGTATAGACTGTTCGCCAATCTGACACCGGGCACCAATAACACAGCCAGCGCCCACGACGACGTTTTCGCCTACGACGGCCCCGGCTTCAACAACAGCCTGCGGCCCTATGCAGGCCGTATCAGACACGATTGCAGAAGACGCCACGACGGCCGACGGGTGAATACCTGGCGCCGCAACCGGCGCAGGATCAAACCAATGGCTCAGGCGAGCATAGCCGAGGTAGGGGTTATCCAGTAATAAGGCATTGGTAGGACACTGGTCCGCAATCGACTGCGAGATTATAACCGCTGAAGCGCTGGTCTCCGCCAGGTAGCGTCCGTACGACGGATTGGCCAGGAAGGCTATCTGGCCCGGAGAAGCCGCCTGAAGCGTCGCAAGCCCGTTGATTTCCGTATCTGGATTGCCCTTGAGCTCCGCGCCAAGCTCCGAAGCAATGTCGCCCAGCCGGTACGAACGCTTTGTCATTGTCAGCTCCACAAAGTTTATCCGGGCTGGCCATTATCCGGCCCGCGGTATCAGCGATCCAGTTTCTCTAGCAACTCTGCTGTCAGATTCATTTCAGGCTTGACATACACTACCGCCTCACTGGGCAGGATCATGTCGAGGTTGTTCTCTTCCAGAAGCTCCTTAACCGCCGCGTCTACCTCCGGACGGGCTTCTTCGAGGAACTGTTGCTTGCGATTGGCCACCGTGGAGTCCAGGCGCTGCTTAAGGAAATTGAATTCCTTTACCTTCTCCTGGAACTCAGCCGCCATCTGTTGGCGCTCGGAGTCATTCATCATCGCACCGTCTTTCTCAAGACGCTCCTTGAGCTTGCGGGCGGCATCCTGGGCTTCACGCACCTTGGCTTCCTCGCCCGCAAAATCCTTCTGCAGCGTCTCGCTGAACGCCCGCGCATCGCTGGACGAGAACAAGGCCTGACGAAGATCAACCACGCCTATCCTGGTTTCGGCTGCGGCCGGTAATGCGACCAGTAGCGCTGCCAGAACCGCTACAACGGAATATCGGAACATGTTGTTTCTCCTGTTTATCATTGTCTTTCGCACTCTCTGAACCCCTGACGATCAGAAGGTCTGGCCGAGGGAGAACTGGAATATCTGAGTGTCATCACCGCTCTTGTCATTCAAGGGTTTGGCAAGACTGAACGCCAACGGCCCGACGGCCGTGATCCATTGAAATCCTACACCGGCTGACAGGCGAATTTCATCCAGGGCCGGATCAAAATTCCGATCGGCGTCAAAAACCTGCCCCGCATCCACGAAAAACGCAGTTCTCATGGAACGGGTATCCCCGGCAAACGGTGTGGGGAAAATCAGTTCCAGGCTGCCTTCCGTCAACAAGCTACCACCGAAGGGATCCGGATCGGAGAAGTCATTCGGCGCATTGGTGGCAAGCGGACCAAGAGAGTTTGCCTCATACCCGCGCACCGAACCATAGCCACCGGCATAGAAGTGCTCGTAGAACGGCATCACGCTTCGGCCATTGTAGCCGTCCCCGTAGCCAATCTCTGAACGCGCCCTGAATACCCAGGTCTGGTTCTCGTTCAACGGTTGATAGAACTCGGTTTTCTGGTTCAGCTTGTAGAATGTCAGATCACTGCCTGGTACGGCCACATCGGCAGATAGCGACAGGCTGTAGCCGTCCGTCGGCAGAACACCCCTATTCAACGTGCTACGCCGCCACGAACCGAACAGGAAATAATTGTTGAAATCGTTGCCTTCCTCA
This sequence comes from Marinobacter sp. B-12, assembly GCF_056857915.1. Classification (NCBI taxonomy): domain Bacteria; kingdom Pseudomonadati; phylum Pseudomonadota; class Gammaproteobacteria; order Pseudomonadales; family Marinobacteraceae; genus Marinobacter; species Marinobacter sp. B-12. The sequence goes on from NZ_JBSXOB010000055.1 coordinate 44,748, forward strand.
TCAATGAAGGTTTTGACTTCCTCTGAGGTGAATGCACCCGCCTTCACCTTGGACAGCGTATAACCAAGCCCGAAATTGAGGCGGGTAATGTTGTCAGTGGGATAGCCGAAAGTGAGGCGGCCGCCGTACTCATCCAGCAGGTAGGATGAAATATCCTGCTCTTCAAAGTCGGTTTCACGGGCAAACACGCTGAAACCACGGCTAACGCCATCCACGGTGTAGTATGGGTCCTGGTAGGAGAAATTGGCGCTCTTGATGGAATCGCTGACGTTGACGCCAAAGGAGACACGCTTGCCGCTGCCAAAGAAGTTGTTCTCAGACACGTTGGCGCCCAGGATTACCCCGGAAGCCTGCGAAAAGCCGACAGACGCTGACAGACTACCCGTTGCCTGTTCCGCAACGGAATAGTTAACGTCCACCAAGTCATCGGTACCGGGGACAGGAACCGTCTCCACATCGACAGTTTCAAAGAAACCGAGCCGCTCCAGCTTTGTTTTCGAGAATTCAATCCGGTCGGTAGAGGCAACACCACCTTCCATCTGGGTCATTTCCTGGCGTAACACATCGTCCCGGGTGGACACGTTGCCATCAAAATTAATGCGTCGGACATACGCCCGCTTACCGGGCTCCACAAAGAAGGTCACCGAAGCTGTATTGTCGTCGGCAGGCTCCGGCACCGCATTCACGTTTGCAAACGCATAGCCTTCGCGGCCAAGGCGACGGGAAAGCGCTTCCGAAATCGCCGTCATGCGGGAACGGGAGAACACGTCGCCCTCTTCAATGGGAATAAGCTCCCGTAGTTCTTCCTCGGGCACGATCAGCTCGCCGCGCAGGTTGACGTCCGATACCGTGTACTGCGGTCCCTCATTCAGCGAGATAGCAATAAAAACCTGTTTCTTGTCGGGAGAAATCGAGACCTGGCTGGACTCTACCGTAAAGTCGATGTAGCCGCGATCAAGGTAGAACGACCGCAGTGACTCCAGGTCGCCGCTCAGGCGCTCCCGGGCGTATTTGTCGGCGCTGGTGATGGAATTCCACCAGCTGGTGGTCTGGAGCTCAAACAGATCCAGCAGCGTCTCGTCGTCAAACGCGTCATTACCCACAATATTGAGGTGCTGGATAGCCGCAACCGTGCCTTCGTTAATGTCCAACTTGATGGCAACGCGATTGCGGGGAAGGTCCTCTGCGGTGGCTTTCACCCGCGCGTTGTAACGACCCTGGCTGATGTAAGACCGAAGAATCTCAAGCTCCAGCCGCTCCAGGGTTGCCCGGCGAAATACCTGTCCTTCCTGGAGTCCGGCTCCGGATAGCGCATCCATTAGCATGGGGGTTTCGATGTTCTTGTTGCCCTCAATCTCTATAGACGTGATCGAAGGTCGCTCCTGGACCGTAAGGATCAGCACACCACCATCACGGCTAGCCTTGATATCGGTAAACAGGCCGGTACGGAACAGATCTTTGATGGCGTCGGACAACTCCACCTCATCGACCGGCTCCCCGATCGAAACGGGAAATGCGGAAAATACCGTCCCTGCGGATACCCGCTGAAGGCCTTCTACCTCGATATCGGATACGGTGAATTCATCAGCCAGTGCCGGTTTTATGGTTGAGGTGGCGACTACCAAGCCTACAGCTATACCCAGAAGAGAACGTCTCATTCAATAATTTCGCCTGTTGATGCGCGTACGGAGTTCGCAATTCTCACAACCGCATCAGGTCGTTGTAAAGTGCGAACACCATTAATGTAAGGATCATTGCCATTCCAATACGCAGTCCGAATGCCTGGGCCTGCTCTGACAAAGGCTTCCGGCGGATGGCTTCAATGGTGTAATAGACAATATGCCCACCATCAAGAACCGGTATTGGCAGAAGGTTCAGCACCCCAAGACTGACACTGAGGTAGGCAAGAAAACGAATAAAGTCTTCGAAACCGGAACTTACACTGGCTTCTGCTATTCTGGCAATGGTAATCGGGCCACTAAGGTTAGTGGGAGAAAGCAATCCGGTCACCATTTTTTTGATCGCGACCAGGGTCAAACGAGTGTCACCCCAGGTTTCGGAGACCGCGTTGGGAATCGCTGCCAGCGGACCATAACTGACATCCCTGAGCACATGATCAGGCCAGGTTACCTCGCTGACACCTGCACCCACGAAACCGGTAACACTGCCATCGTCTGCTGTTCTTTGTGCGGGTGTCACACGGACTTTTTCCATGCGACCACCACGTTCGACTGTCAGCTCCAGGGGCGTTTCGGGCGCCTCGCGTATGAACGCCACCAGTTCGAACCAGTCCGCTACTGGCTTGCCGTCCACTTCAGCCACCCGGTCGCCGGACTTCAACCCGCCGGCCTCAGCCCGGCCCCCTGGTGATATCTCCCCCAGTACTGCCGGCACATCGGGCCGCCAGGGCGTCACACCAAACTCATTCAACGGGTTCGGTGTGTCCTCACTAAGACTCCACCCATCCAGAGCCCCCCGCAGTATCCCACGGTTACCGTTCTGAGAGACATCGATGGTGACTTCACCAAACTCCCCCGTGCGCTCAAGCAAGCGCATGTTCACGTCGCGCCATGACGTCACACGACGGCCGTCGACCTGGTGGATTTCCATGCCGCTGGTGAGCCCCACCCGTTCCGCGACGCTGCCCTGACTGACTTCGCCCACAATGGGCGCAACCGTGGTGAAGCCAACCACGCTGAGCACCCAGTAGGCAGCAATGGCAAACAGGAAATTCGCTACGGGCCCTGCGGCAGCAATAGCGATACGTTTCGAGGGGGGTTTGGCATTGAATGCCTGACTCTTGAGCTCTTCGGGTACCGGCCCTTCCCGCTCATCCAGCATTTTCACGTAGCCACCGAGAGGGATAGCCGCAACCGCAAACTCGGTCCCCTGCCGGTCGTACCACGAAAACAGAGGCTTCCCGAAACCAACAGAAAACCGCAAAACCTTGACACCGCAGCGGCGAGCCACCCAAAAGTGACCAGCTTCATGGAGCGTCACCAGAATGCCCAGCGTTAGTATCAACGCCAATACGGTTTCAACTATCTGCATAATGCTCTCTATTGGTGATGAGGTACCTGGCTCTCAGGGCTCGCCTGTTTCAGACAGACAGCGCCCGTATCTGTTCCCCTGCGACGAGCCGGCCTTCGGCATCCTTTGCGAAGATGGTATCGAAACTGTCCGCCGGCACAACCTCAATGGCTGCCAACGCACGCTCTATGATAAGGGGAATATCCGCAAAACACAGGTTACCGGACAGAAAGGCCGATACAGCCTCTTCGTTCGCGGCATTCATAACCGCAGGTGCCGTTCCGCCCTTATGAAACGCCTCGGCTGCCAACCTCAAGCAGGGAAAGCGCTCCAGGTCCGGACGCTCAAAGTGGAATTGCCCGATACGAAACAGGTCCAGCGGGGCGACGCCGGCCTCAATCCTTTCGGGCCAGGCCAGACCGTTGGCTATAGGTGTGCGCATGTCGGGACTACCAAGCTGCGCCAGGACGGACCCGTCAGCATACTCTACCATCGAATGAATGATGCTCTCCGGATGAACATGCACCTCAATCATTTCCGGCGTGGTGTTGAACAGCCAGCATGCTTCTATCAGTTCCAACCCCTTGTTCATCAGGGTTGCCGAATCCACCGAAATCTTCTGCCCCATCGACCAGTTCGGATGATTGCAGGCCTCGGCAGGCAACACGTTGCGCAGGGATTCGGCCGAGTGAGTACGAAACGGCCCACCGGAGGCAGTAAGCAGAATACGAGTAATACCCGCGCCCCGGGTATCCCGGATCTTGTCCGGCGGCATACATTGAAAGATAGCGTTATGTTCGCTGTCGATTGGCAGAACCTCTGCACCCGACGCCAGAACCGCATCCATAAACAGCTTGCCCGACATAACCAGCGCTTCCTTGTTGGCAAGCAAAACACGTTTGCCCGCCCGCACGGCAGCAAGCGTGGGCGGCAATCCCACGGCTCCAACGATCGCCGCCATGACCGTATCGGAATCACCATCGCCCGCGACCTGGCATAGCGCTTCCGAGCCGCCGAGAACCATCACGGAAGGCAGATCACTCAACGCACGAGACAACGCAGTAGCCGCATTTTCATCGGCCATGACCGCGTACCTTGGACGAAACTCATGGCACAGCTCCACCATGCTGTCGACACTGGTACTGGCGGTTAACGCTGAAACCGAAAACCGGTCCGGATGGCGGCGAATGACATCAAGCGTACTCAGGCCAATGGAGCCAGTCGCCCCAAGTATCGAAACGCGACGTTTCACAATAGTCACCACTGCCCCGTCGTCAACCACCCCATCAGGGTAATAATCAGGGCGAATACCGGAATGGCAGCCGTCAGGCTGTCAATTCTGTCCATGATACCGCCATGGCCCGGCAATAGCTGACTGCTATCCTTAATACCCCTGAAACGCTTCAGCATACTTTCCAGCAGATCGCCAAGTACGGAAACTGCACCAGTGATCAGGCTCGCAACAACCAGTAGCAGCAACTGCATGGTGCTGGCTGAGGCCAGCGCACTGATGATAATCGCGAAGACCGCGACTGCCACCAGGCCACCCCAGACCCCCGCCCAGGATTTTCCCGGACTGACCCGGGGCGCGAGCTTCGCCTTGCCAAACGCACGGCCGGCAAAATAGGCGCCGATATCAGCCACCCAGACGACGCAGAACACATAGAGAATAAGCAGCAGGTTGTTGGCACTGTCACCGAACTGAAAACCGCCGGTACGAAGATGGTTCAGCCCTACCCACGCGGGAACCAGCACCAACAAGCCCATCAGGGCGCGGGCAGGTACACCGCCCCAGCGCTCAGAACCGCTGGGGTAATTTCTTACCAGAAGGAAACTCAGCACCCACCAGAACAATGCCAGCCATAGTACCGCAACAGCCGGAACGTTCAGCAGTCCGTATAACACCATCGCGACCACAATGGCGTACACAACACGAGCTGCTGGCGCAGCCAGGCCGGACATATTGGCCCATTCCCAGGCACCAATGGTGATAATACCCCCGGTAAACAGGGCAAACCCCAAGGGCGGCAGGAAGAAAATTCCGCCAATGGCGATGGGAGCCAGGATAAGCGCGGTAATAATACGGGTTTTTAGCACGATATCGTTCGCTATCTTGTCGTTATTGTTCTGACGAAACGCTGGCAATCTGGTCATCGGTCTGACCAAAACGGCGTTTCCGGCCCGCATATGCCTGTAGTGCCTGACTCATTTCCTGCTCTTGGAAATCGGGCCAGTAAACGGGAGAAAAATACAGTTCGGTATAAGCCAGGTGCCAAAGCATAAAATTGCTGATGCGTTGCTCACCAGCCGTACGAATCATCAGATCCGGCATAGGCAGGTCGCCAATGGAGAGGTGCTGCTGGATAAGGTCATCGGTGATATCGGAGGGCGCCAGTTCTCCGGAACGAACCTTCTCAGCCACTTTACGGCTGGCCTGGGTGATGTCCCAGTGCCCACCATAATTGGCGGCAATGACCAACGTCATCCGGGTGTTGTCGCGAGTAAGCGCCTCTGCGCGCTCCATATGCTCCTGCAGGTCGGCGCTGAACGCAGAGCGATCGCCGACAATGCGCAAGCAAATGTCGTTGCGATGCAGTTTTTTCACTTCCCGCTCCAGTGCAAACAGAAACAGGCGCATCAGGGCCGACACTTCGTCTTCCGGGCGGCGCCAGTTTTCGCTGGAGAACGCGAACAGGGTAAGCACCTCCACCCCTTGCCGGGCACAGGTTTCAACCACCGACTTCACCGCCTTTACACCGGCCTTGTGGCCCGCGACGCCTTTCAGTCGCCGTGCCTTTGCCCAGCGATTGTTACCATCCATGATAATGGCCACATGCCGGGGCCGGCTACTAGCCGAAACCGGAATCTCTGCGGATACACTTTCCGTCATGCAATCCCCTGTTCAGTCGATACCGGACAAAAACAATGGCACCAACTGATCATTGTACTGAATTGGACTGGCTGATCAGACAGCCATCAGGTCCTCTTCCTTGGCCTTGAGCTGCTTCTCGATCTCGGCGATATAACGGTCAGTCAACTTCTGAATCTCATCCTCACCGTAACGCTCTTCGTCTTCGTTAATATCCTTTTCCTTCAGCAGCTCTTTCAGCGTGCTGTTGGCGTCACGACGCGCGTTCCGAACGGAAACCTTGCCATGCTCCGCATCAGCTCTGGCCTGCTTGACCATTTCCTTACGGGTTTCCTCAGTCAACATCGGCATGGGAATTCGAATAACTTCACCATTATTCGACGGGTTCAGACCCAGGTCCGACATCATGATCGCTTTTTCGATCTTCGGTAGCAGAGGCTTCTCCCACGGAGAAACGGCCAACGTACGATTGTCCTCGACATTCACGCTCGCCACCTGTTTGAGCGGTGTCTCCTGGCCGTAGTAATCCACGGTCACGCTGTCCAGAATGGACGGATGCGCTCGCCCGGTGCGAATTTTATTAAAAGCCCAACTCATGGATTCAAGGCTTTTCTTCATCTTCTTTTCAGCATCAGCTTTAATATCGTCAATCACTGCAGCGTCCTCGGATTCGTTGTTCAAAATGTCTCAAACAGATTACTCAATCAGTGTGCCTTCCGACTCCCCGGTCACGATACGGGTCAGCGCGCCAGAACGGTTCATGTCGAAGACCCGAAGAGGCATGCCATGATCTCGAGCAAGGCATATCGCGGTCAGATCCATCACGCCCAGCTTCTTGTCCAGCACCTCATCATAGGTGAGACGATCGTATTTTTCCGCAGTCGCATCCTTGTACGGATCGGCGGAATAAACACCATCAACCTTGGTTGCCTTCAACACAGCATCCGCTTCAATTTCGATCCCCCGCAGGCAAGCGGCTGAGTCGGTCGTGAAGAACGGGTTACCGGTGCCTGCACAGAAAATCACCACATCGCCATCTTTCAGGTCGCGCACCGCCCGCCGGCGATCATAATGCTCAACAATACCACTCATGGGGATGGCAGACATAACCCGGGTACGGATATTGGATCGCTCCAGGGCGTCACGCATGGCCAAGCCATTCATGACCGTTGCCAGCATGCCCATATGGTCGCCTGTCACCCTATCCATGCCGGCGGCGTTCAGCGCAGCACCACGGAAGAGATTGCCACCGCCAACGACCAAGCCTACCTGAACACCAATGCCGATGAGCGAACCAATATCCAATGCCATCCGGTCAAGCACTTTTGGATCGATGCCAAAATCATGCTCGCCCATTAAGGCTTCACCGCTGAGCTTGAGCAGGACACGTTTGTATCTGGGCTGGGTATTGGACGACTTCGGCATGAGGATCCCCTTCTATATGTCTGGCTTGGTGCCTGGCAGGACAAGCTTCTCAGGCTTGTATCTGACATACTCCTCAATAAAAAGGGGTATCTCAGATACAAGCCCGCCACGAAAACCGGAAAACTCCGGCTAACGTGGCAGACTTGAAAGGTGCCCCGGACATCGCCTTGGCACCTGTCGGAAGGATCAGGACTTGCCGGTACCTGCCGCCGCAGCGACCTCTGCCGCAAAATCCACTTCTTCCTTCTCGATACCTTCACCGACTTCCAGGCGAACAAAGCTAACCAGCTCACCGCCGTTGTCTTTGATCAACTGACCCACGCTCTGGTCAGGATTCTTGACAAACGGTTGCTCGACCAGGCTGTTCTCCGCCAGGAATTTCTTGATCCGGCCGCCCATCATCTTTTCGACGATTTCTGCAGGCTTGCCCTCCATATCCGGCTGGGCCTTGATGACGTCCTTTTCTTTCTCAAGTTCGTCGGCCGGCATGTCTTCCGGCTTGCCAACCCGTGGGTTAACAGCGGCAACGTGCATGGCAACGTCACGTGCAACTTCAGCGCTGCCTGCAGTGAGGGCCACAACAGACGCAATCTTGTTGGTGCTGTGAACGTAGGCACCCACAACCGGGCCTTCCACCCGTACGATACGACGAACGGTGATGTTCTCGCCGATCTTCTGAACCAGCGCTTCACGCTTGGCCTCCAGATCGCCTTCCATCAGTTCGGCAACGTCTGTTCTGCTGTTCTCAAACGCAACATTCAGAACCTCGTTGGCGAAGTTCATGAAGTTGTCATCACGAGCAACAAAATCAGTCTCGGAGTTCACTTCCAGGATGTAAGCGACGGTGTTGTCGTCAGACACCTTGATCAGGGAAACACCTTCAGCGGCGGTACGACCCGCTTTCTTGGCGGCCTTCAGGCCGGAAGACTTACGCAGCTCTTCAATTGCGGCATCAACGCTTCCGTCAGCTTCCACCAACGCCTTCTTGCATTCCATCATGCCAAGGCCGGTGCGCTCACGAAGCTCTTTGACCATTGCAGCAGTAATTGCAGCCATGTTCATTCCTCTTAACTGTTCCGAATTCTGGACCGGTGTGCCCGGCGGTAAACCACGGGCACACCCTACAACCTGTTCGCGAAGGAGCTATTACTCCGCAGCGGGAGCAGCACCTTCCGCGTCTTCGCTGACCTCTACAAACTCGTCAGCGCCGGCACCGGCAGACTGGGCCGCTTCCATGCAGGTTTCAGCAACGGCCTGCACGTAAATCTGGATCGCGCGGATGGCATCGTCGTTACCAGGAATCACGTAATCAACGCCGTCGGGATCGCTATTGGTATCAACAACACCGATCACAGGAATGCCCAGCTTGTTGGCTTCCTTGATCGCGATACGCTCGTGGTCAACGTCGATCACGAACATGGCGTCCGGCAGGCCGCCCATGTCCTTGATACCGCCGATGGAACGCTCAAGACGGTCCATTTCGCGGGTACGATCCAGAGCTTCTTTCTTGGTCAGCTTGTCGAACGTACCGTCCTGGCTCTGTGCTTCCAGGTCGCGATAGCGACGGATTGACTGGCGAATGGTCTTGTAGTTGGTCAGCATGCCGCCCAACCAGCGATGGTTTACGTATGGCTGATTGGAGCGCAGTGCTTCTTCCTTGATGATCTTGGCCGCCGCACGCTTGGTGCCAACGAACAGGATCTTGTTCTTGTTGCCCGCGAGATTATGAACGAAGTTCAACGCATCGTTCATGGCAGGAACAGTCTGCTCAAGGTTGATGATATGAATCTTGTTACGAGCGCCGAAGATGAACTTCGACATTTTCGGGTTCCAGTAACGGGTCTGGTGACCGAAGTGGGCGCCTGCTTTCAGCAGGTCACGCATATTTACCTGAGCCATGATATTTACCTTTTTAGCTTCGGGTTAGTCCTCCACACGTCCGATTGCCCCAACCTGGCTCCGTTGCCTTTATATAGAGACAACAAGAGCAGGCACCCTGGGACAACGTGCCGACGTGTGTGCGAATTTGCCGGATTCGTTTCCAGCGGGCGCGTTTATACCATAAATCGCCCGCCGGATTCCATTAATTTGTGCCCCGGAATGCACGGCAAAACCGCCTCTTCCTTGTACCGGGCAACACTCCCCCTTAAAATGCGTGTTTGATCCAAATCAACGGGAACCCCAATGCAGGTATCGATCAAGACTCCGGAAGAAATCGAGAAGATGCGTGTCGCTGGCCGCCTGGCGGCCGAAGTTCTTGAGATGATTGGCGAACACGTCAAACCGGGCGTAACAACCGAGAAGCTAGACAGTATTTGCCACACTTATATGGTGGATGAGCAAAAGACCATCCCGGCGCCGCTGAACTACAAGGGTTTCCCGAAATCGGTATGCACCTCAGTGAATCATGTGGTCTGCCACGGCATCCCGAACGAGAAAAAGGTGTTAAAGGACGGTGACATCGTCAATATCGACGTCACGGTAATCAAGGATGGGTGGCACGGTGATACCAGCAAGATGTTCATCGTCGGCAAGCCCAAGCCCGGCAGCGAACGCCTGATCCAGATCACCCAGGAGTGTCTTTATAAAGGTATTGAACTGGTGAAGCCGGGCGCCCGGCTGGGCGACATCGGTCACGTGATCCAGCAGCATGCTGAGAAGCATCGCTATTCTGTGGTCCGCGACTATTGCGGCCACGGCATTGGAAAGGTGTTTCACGAAGACCCTCAGGTGATGCACTACGGCAAGCCCGGCACCGGCATGGAACTGCAGGAAGGTATGACCTTTACCATCGAACCGATGATTAACCAGGGCAAGTACCACACCAAGCTGCTGCCGGATGGCTGGACCGTGGTTACCAAGGATCACAAGCTTTCCGCGCAATGGGAGCACACCATCCTGGTAACATCGGACGGCCACGAAGTACTGACCAAGCGCACGGAAGAGTCATTCTAGGTGGACCTCAGCGAACTGGAATCCAGGATAAGCAACGACATCTCACCTGTTGTAGCAGCCCGGGAGCTGTTGAAGGAACGCTACAACGCAGATGCAGAAGCGTTCCGTCAGGGAGCTGATGTTCGCGCACTGGTCCATTCCCGGTCCGGAACCCTGGATACTGTTCTTGCCCTGATCTGGAACCGCTACGCCTTTGCCGCCTCTGCCGATGTCTCTCTCGTGGCAGTCGGCGGCTATGGCCGGGGAGAACTCCACCCCCATTCCGATATCGACCTGTTGATCCTCACCCGGAATGGTATAGAAGAGAACTGGCAGGAAGACCTTGGCGCCTTCATAACACTCCTATGGGACCTGAAGCTGGATATCGGCCACAGCGTCCGCAGCATTCAGGAAAGCATGGACGCCGCCCGGGAAGATGTCACGATCCTCACCAACCTCTTGGAAACCCGTACCATCGCCGGCCCGGATGATTTGCGCGACGAACTCAGTCACCAGGTTTATTCAGACGCCATCAGCTCTGACCGCGATTACTTCATCGCCAAACGGGAGGAACAGAAGCAGCGCCACGCGAAGTACGGGGACACGGAGTATAACCTTGAGCCCAATGTAAAAGGCTCTCCAGGCGCACTGCGGGATATACAGACCATCGGCTGGATTACCAAGCGACACTTCGGCCTGCAGAATATCGCGGATCTGACACGCTTTAGTATCCTGACCGAAGAAGAGCACCAGATATTGCTGCAGGGCGAAACCTTCCTGTGGCGACTTCGCTTTGGCCTGCAGCTGATTGCCGACCGCAACGAGAATCGCCTCCTGTTTGACCATCAACGGGCACTCGCTCAGATGCTGGGTTACAAGGATGAGGGCAAGCGGCTGGGCGTTGAGTTGATGATGCAGTCCTACTACCGAACCGTGCTGGCCTTGGCGGAGCTGACCGACGTTATTCTTCAGTACTACGACGAGGCCATCCTCGGCGCCGGGAATGACGACGACATCCTACCCCTGAACAAGCGTTTCCAGATTCGCAACTACTACATTGAAGCCGTTAACAACCAGGTCTTCGCCTACGCGCCCTATGCCATCATGGAAATATTCGTTCTGATGGCGCAGCATCCGGAGATCAAAGGCATCCGCGCCACCACCATCCGCTCACTGCGGGCGCACCGCCACCTGATTGACGACGCTTTCCGCTCGGACCTGGCCGTTACTTCCCTGTTCATGGAACTGCTGCGGACGCCCCACGCCCTCGACCAGACCCTGTCGGCGATGAAGAAATATAACGTGCTGGGCCGCTACCTGCCCGAATTTGGCCAGATCATCGGCCAGATGCAGCACGACCTGTTCCACATCTACACCGTGGACGCCCACACTATGCGGGTGATCCGCAACATGGTCCGGCTGGACAGCGCCGAAGCCCGCAATGAATACCCGCTGGCGTCGCGTTTGATTCACCGGTTACCGAAGCTGGAAACACTGTATATTGCCGGCCTTTATCATGACGTGGCCAAAGGCCGGGGCGGCGACCACTCGGAGTTGGGCGCAATTGACGTTGAGGACTTCTGCGAACGCCACCACCTCAGTGAACGGGACACCCAACTGGCCTCCTGGCTGGTGGAAAATCACCTGCTGATGTCGATGACCGCCCAGCGCAAGGACATCTCCGATCCGGACATCATCCATGGGTTCGCACGCGCCGTTCCCAGCCAGGTGCACCTGGACTACCTCTACGTGCTGACGGTGTGCGATATCAGCGCCACCAATCCCAAGTTGTGGAACACCTGGCGCGCCTCGCTGTTGCGCCAGCTCTACATCGAGGCCAAACGGGCACTCAGGCGCGGCTCGGAAACACCGGTAGACCGTCAGGAATGGGTACGCGCCACCCAATCCGAGGCGCGGGAGATTCTCCACGCCCAGAACATGACGGACGAACAGATCGACGGAATCTGGGAAACCCTGGACGAAGACTACTTCCTGCAGGATTCCACGGTGGACATTGCCTGGCAGACCGCCGCCATCATCCGCCATGGCGACGACCCCGACCCGCTGGTGCTGATTCGCGACACCCGTGGCGGCCCTACTGACGGCTACTCCCAGATCATCATCTACATGAGTGACCGTATTGACCTGTTCGCGGCTACCACGGCAGTGCTGGAACAACTTAACCTCAACATCGTCGATGCCCGCATCAGCTCAAGCGAGGGCCCCTTCTCTATCAGTTCCTACATTGTTCTGGACGAGAAAGGCAAACCCCTGGGCATCGACCCGGCCCGCAAGGATCGGGTTCGCATGCGCCTGATTGAGGAACTGGATGACCCGGAAGATTACCCTGACATCATCCACCGCCGCACTCCCAGACAGCTGAAGCACTTTGCCTTCCCCACGGAAGTGACCTTCTCCAACGACACCATTAACCAGCGCACGGTGATGGAAGTGATCACACCGGACCGGCCGGGGTTACTGGCCCGCGTAGGACAGGTATTGCTGGAGCATCGCGTGCGGCTGACCAACGCCAAGATTGCGACGTTGGGCGAACGGGTGGAAGACGTATTCTTTGTAACCGACGAGCACGGCGAGCAGATCAGCGACCCCGCAGTCTGCCAGGCCCTGCAGCAGGATCTTTGCCAAATGCTGGATGACACCCAATGAACCCCGACCTGGACAGGCTTCACCCCTACCCGTTCGAGAAACTGACCAAACTCAAGTCCGGCATCAGTATTCCCAAGGACCTGACGTCGATTTCCCTGGGCATCGGTGAGCCCAAGCATCCGTCGCCGGAATTCGTCAAACAGGTGATCGCGGATAATCTGGACAAACTCGCAAACTATCCTACAACGAAAGGCACCGACGAACTGCGCCAGGCCATCGCGCACTGGGCCACCCGCCGCTTTGAACTGACACCCGGATCATTGACGCCTGAACACCATATCGTTCCGGTGAATGGCACTCGGGAAGGCATCTTCTCGCTGGTGCAATCGGTGGTGGAATCCAGCCCGAGTGCCACCGTGGTCAGCCCCAACCCGTTTTACCAGGTCTACGAAGGCGCCGCTTTCCTTGCCGGCGCAACACCCCATTACCTTGCCTGCGACGCAGACAGCCATTTCATACCGGACTTTGACAAGGTTTCGAAATCCGTATGGAAAGACTGCCATGTGCTGTTCCTGTGCTCACCGGGCAATCCCAGCGGTTCGGTGATTCCCCGGGAGACGTTGGTGCGGGTCATCGAACTGGCGGACGAGCATGATTTCATCGTCGCGTCCGATGAATGCTATTCCGAACTCTACCCCGACGAAGGCCAGCCGCCGGAAGGATTGCTGCAAACCTGTGCTGCTATTGGCCGCAATGATTTCGCCCGCTGCATCGTGTTCCACAGCCTGTCGAAGCGAAGCAACCTGCCGGGCCTGCGGTCCGGTTTCGTGGCCGGCGATGCCGATATCCTCAAAGGCTACCTCAAATACCGCACCTACCACGGCTGTGCCATGCCCATACACAACCAGCTGGCGAGCATTGCCGCCTGGAACGATGAAGAACACGTACGGGAGAACCGGGCGGCCTACCGTGCCAAGTTTGAGGCGGTGGTACCCATCCTGCGGGACGTGATGAACGTGGACTTTCCTGATGCCGGGTTCTACCTCTGGCCGGAAACCCCAATGGACGATGAAACGTTCGCGCGTGAGCTGTCGGCCCAGCAGAATGTGCACGTACTCCCCGGCCGCTATCTCTCCCGCACAGTCGATGGCCATAATCCTGGCGAAAACCGGGTAAGGATGGCCCTGGTGGCGCCGATTGAGGAGTGCGTGGAGGCAGCAAAACGTATTGTGACTTTTGTAAAGGCGAACAGGACATGAAGCTTTACGGCATCCGGAACTGCGACACCGTCAAGAAAGCACGAAAGTGGCTGGACGACGCTGGCATCAACTACGAATTCCACGACTTCAAGAAGGATGGCCTGGACACCGACCGGCTTAGCCGATGGGAGCAGACAGCCAGTTGGGAAGTGTTGCTGAACCGTCGCGGCACCACGTGGCGCAAACTTCCGGACGAGGTTCGTGATAATATTAGCCCCCAATCCGCCCACGACCTGATGCTCGACAATCCGTCCATCATCAAGCGGCCCGTGGTTGAGCATGGCGACACGGTCAGCGTCGGCTTTAACGCCGGTGAGTGGGCCGAACGATTCAAACACTGAGAACCAGGAGCACATCAATGAGTTTTGCATTCGGAATTGGTATCGGCACCCAGAACAATCAGGGCGAGTGGCTGGAAGTGTTTTACCAGCAGCCGGTCATCACCCCCGATAACGGCCTCATCGAAGTGGCTCAAAACGTTCTGGATTACCAGGGAGGCAATCAGGCTGTATCGGTGACGCCCGATCAACTCAAGGCGCTGTCGGACGGATTACGCCAGTTGGGTCAGATGGAACAGTCCGCCCTGGCGGGCAAAGCAGCCGAGAGCCGCCGCCCGGTCGTGGTGACCCTGCTGGACACCGACGACACTGCCTCCAGCACGCCAGAGGTCTACCTCAAGCTGCACCTGATCTCCAGCCGCCAGGCCAGACCCCATGAGCTGAAACTGGACGGCATTTTCGGCCTGCTGCCAAACCTGGCCTGGACCAGCGAAGGCGCCATCGACCTGAACGAACTGCCAGAGCGCCAGCTCAAGGCGCGTCTTGAGGGCCGTACACTGGAAGTGAAGTCCGTCGACAAGTTCCCGCAAATGACGGATTACGTGGTACCGAAAGGCGTGCGCATCGCCGACACCGCCCGTGTTCGCCTGGGCGCCTATGTGGGTGAAGGCACCACCGTGATGCATGAAGGCTTTATCAACTTCAATGCCGGCACCGAAGGCACCAGCATGATTGAAGGCCGTATCTCCGCCGGCGTGATGATCGGCCAGGGCTCAGACCTTGGCGGCGGCTGCTCCACCATGGGCACGCTGTCCGGTGGTGGCAACATCATCATCTCGGTTGGTGAGAACTGCCTGATTGGCGCGAATGCCGGTATCGGCATTCCTCTGGGGGACCGCTGCAAAGTCGAGGCGGGCCTGTACATTACCGCCGGCACCAAGGTCGCCCTGCTGGACGACAACAACGAACTGGTTGAAGTCATCAAGGCACGGGATTTGGCCAACAAGCCGGATCTTCTGTTCCGCCGCAACAGCCAGACTGGCGCGGTTGAATGCAAGACCAACAAGTCCGCCATCGAGCTGAACGAAGAACTGCATGCAAACAACTAATTCCGCCGAGCTTTCCCCGACCCTCAAGCTCGCCGTTGACCTGATCCGCCGGCCGTCCGTTACCCCGGACGACGCCGGCTGCCAGGAACTGATGATGTCACGGCTCTCTGCCCTTGGCTTCAAGGGCGAGGCCCTGCGCTTTGGCGAAACCGACAACCTGTGGGCCCGAAAGGGTTCGGAAGGTCCCCTGCTGACGTTTGCAGGCCATACGGATGTGGTGCCCACCGGTCCGGAGAAAAACTGGCGTCATCCGCCGTTCGAGGCGGTGATAGATGATGGTTTTCTTCATGGCCGGGGCGCAGCCGACATGAAAGGCAGCCTGGCGGCCTTTATCACGGCCTGCGAGCGGTTTGTGACCAGCC
This sequence comes from Marinobacter sp. B-12, assembly GCF_056857915.1. Classification (NCBI taxonomy): domain Bacteria; kingdom Pseudomonadati; phylum Pseudomonadota; class Gammaproteobacteria; order Pseudomonadales; family Marinobacteraceae; genus Marinobacter; species Marinobacter sp. B-12. The sequence continues at coordinate 60,621 of NZ_JBSXOB010000055.1, forward strand.
ATCCGGATCATCGGGGCTCCATTGCCTTGCTGATAACCAGTGACGAAGAAGGTCCGGCAATGGACGGCACCGTGAAAGTAGTGGAAACCCTGGAAGCCCGGAATGAGAAAATCGACTGGTGCCTGATTGGTGAACCGTCCAGCACCCGCGAGGTGGGCGATGTCATCAAGAACGGTCGTCGGGGCTCACTCCATGGCTATCTCACAGTGCATGGCACCCAGGGACACGTGGCCTACCCGCACCTGGCTGAAAACCCGGTGCATACCGCTGCCCCGGCACTGGACGCCCTCGCGAAGGAATTCTGGGACGATGGCAATGATTTCTTCCCGCCAACCACCTTCCAGATCACCAAGATCGAAGCTGGCACCGGGAGTAACATCATCCCCGGGGAGTGCCTGGTTCACTTCAATTTCCGCTACTGCACGGAAAACACCGCGGAAAGTCTGGAAGAAAGAGTGGTTGCCATTCTCGACCGTCATGAATTGAAGTATGACCTGCAATGGCATCTGAGCGGCCGGCCGTTCCTGACCGATAGTGGATCGCTGGTCTCGGCGGCACAAAATGCCATCCGTTCCGTCACCGGCCGAGAAACCGAGCTCTCTACTTCGGGAGGTACGTCGGATGGACGCTTTATCGCTCCGACCGGCGCCCAGGTTCTGGAACTGGGCCCCATCAACGCCACTATCCACAAAGTCAATGAGTGCGTGAAAGCCGCGGACCTGAACACCCTATCCGAGATCTACGAGCAGGTTCTTGTAGAGCTCCTGGCCTGATCAGTAGTGGGGAGGAGGCGTTTCGTCCTCCTCCTTTCTGATGTTCGATGACGACACTTCCTTGAGCTGAGTGTTCAGCTGCTTCTTCGCCTCCCAGAGTTCCCGGATATCCAGCTCCTGACGGGCCACCTGCTCGCTCAGGGTATGAATGATGTCGTCCTGGAATGCCAGACGGGTTTCCAGTTCGTCCAGCCGGGCTTGCAGATCTTTGTCGCTCATAAAGTTTTTGGTTCTCCGGGAAGGATTCCCATCAAGGTATTGTGTGATCGATTTGGTGTCGGCGGACACGCTGCTTGGTCAGCGCTCCCTGTTATCTGGTATCATCCCGCTTTTGCCCGCGCGGGAACCTGCAAGACCCGTTTATGTCTTGCAGGTTCCCAGCGGTTTTCACCGCCGGAGACCCGATTTTACCCGATATCCGGCTCTTTATCGTTAGCGTTAGATGAATGGAGAAACTTCAGTCCATGCAAAACCCAGCAAAAGCGATCATTCTTGCTCTCCTGGTCGCGATTCCGTCACCTTTTATCCTCGGCTTTCTGTTGGTGACTTTCACCCCGGAACTCTTCCAGATTCTGTCTCAGGCCGGCACTAGCGAGGAAGCAACCAGTACCACGTTTGTATTGGGCAGCGCCCAGGGCATCGCAGCCTATGTTATTGCGGTTGTCCTTTTCGGACTGGCAGGCTTCGTGACCGTCGCTCTGGCAGCCAAGAAACCCTCAGCCGTGAAACCGCAAGCGCCTCGCGCCAGCACGGCACCTCGTCAGCCGGCCCCACGCAAGCAGCAATCCCAACCGGATTACGAAGACGACGATGACTACGACGACAGCACTCCTGAAGGCAACGAAGAGGGCACCGTCAAATGGTTCAACGTCAAGAAAGGCTTCGGGTTTATCGTTCGCGATAGTGGCGATGAAGTCTTTGTACACTTCCGCGCCATTCGTGGCCGTGGCCGCCGGGTGCTGCGTCAGGGCCAACTGGTCCGGTTCAGTGTCGTCGAAGCGGACAAGGGCCTACAGGCGGACAACGTGTCCATCCTGAGCGACTGATCCGCGAGAACGTGCATTAAAAAAGGTTCTTCGCAGATAAGCGTGAAAAAGTAGGAGACGGCGGTAAAACCGGTTAGTTTTGAGTTCGCCAAAACAACAAAGCCAACCGGTCCACCGCCGTCACTATGCATGCTAATCCTCTTGCCCTTTTCTGGGAAGGATTC